>CAZUGI010000105.1:0-10273 GCA_964619855.1 uncultured Geobacter sp.
ATATGGTGCCCGGGTCAAGGTGGCCGAGATTCCGCCCGGTCCGCCGGTGCTGGCCACTCTGGTAGCCGAGATTTATGGGCCGGATGATGCCAGCCGCGCCGGTATCGCCGGAAAAGTCAGGGATATCCTCAAAAAAACCGTCGGTGTGGTGGATGTGGATATGTACCGCGAAGACGACCAGAGGAAAGTGACGTTTGCAGTGGATAGCGAGAAGGCGGCCCTCTCCGGCATAGCGGTTGAGGATGTCGCCCGGACACTGTCCATCGCTCTTGGTGGCCAGAATGCCGGTCTGCTTCACCTGCCCAAGGAAAAGGAGCCGGTCTACATCAATCTACGCCTGCCGGCCGGGCAGCGCAGCTCTGTCGCCGATCTCTCCTCAATCTATGTTTCCGGCCAGAGGGGCAGTGTGCCTCTTTCGCAACTGGTACGGACATCGACCGGCAGCGAGGAGAAGACCCTCTACCGCAAAAACCTCAAGAACGTTGTGTACGTGATTGGCGACGTAGCCGGAGAGATAGAGGCACCGGTCTATGCCATCCTGAAAATGCAGAAGGAGATTTCCGCCCTCCCGACCCCCGATGGCTCAAAGATTGAGGTGCTTGCATCAAAACAGCCCTGGTCGGAAGAGAAGATGGGAATGAAGTGGGATGGAGAGTGGCATATCACCTACGAGGTATTCCGTGATCTGGGAATCGCTTTCGGCGCGGTTATGGTGCTGATTTACATTCTGGTGGTGGCCTGGTTCCGCGACTTTACGACACCTCTTGTCATAATGGCCCCCATACCGCTGACTCTGATCGGTATTCTGCCCGGGCACGCCGCCTTCGGAGCCTTTTTTACCGCAACCTCCATGATCGGATTTATTGCCCTGGCCGGTATAATTGTGAGAAACTCGATTATCTTGATCGATTTTGCTGAAATGAAGCGCCGCGAAGGTATGGCACTGGATGAAGCGATCATAGAGGCCGGTGCAGTACGCTTCCGCCCCATGCTGCTGACCGGCGCGGCGGTGGTGGTTGGTAGCTTCGTAATTGTCTTTGACCCGATCTTTCAAGGCCTTGCACTGGCCATGATGTTCGGTGAGATAGCATCAACAACGCTGTCGCGTGTTACCATACCGATACTGTATTATATGGTTCAGAACTGGAAAGAGCGGCATCCGCCGGATGCCTTGACCAGTAAAAAAGAAGAGGAGATAGCCGTATGAAAGAAGAATTCTACATTGAGCGCATCGTCCGGATCGTAGCCGGGACGTTTGTCATGATCTCGCTGCTGCTGGCTCACTTCCACTCGCAGAACTGGCTCTGGTTAACCGGTTTTGTGGGACTTAACCTGTTCCAGTCCGGTTTTACCCAGTTCTGTCCGCTATTCAATATACTGGCGAAAATGGGTGTGCCGAGATTCCCGAAGAGCAGCTGTTGTAAATGAAGTTCCGCATTACGATACTCTGCGAAAACTCGGTCGGTCCCATTAGCGGAACCCTCGGTGAGCATGGTTTCTCGGCCCTGATTGAACCGTCGCAGGGAGAGCCCCTGCTGTTTGACACCGGTCAGGGCCTGACACTGCTGCACAACGCCAGTCGTATGAACAAAGATTTGTCGGCGCCAAGTACGGTTGTGTTGTCTCACGGACATTATGATCACTGCGGGGGCCTGCTGCCGCTGCTGACCGAATTCGGCCCCAAAATGATCTGTGCCCATCCCGGCATTTTCAGTCCACGTTTTCGTCTCAAGGATACCGGGGAGTGCTATCCGATCGGAATGCCGAACAGCCGGGAGGATATCGAGGCCGCCGGTGGTACTTTTGTTCTCACGAAAGATTATAGCGAGATTGGGCCTGGAGTTTTTCTGACCGGTGAGGTGCCGCGTGTGACCTCCTTCGAGACCGGCGATAACGGCCTTTATTGCGACTGTACCGGACAGGACCTCGACATAACTCCGGATGACCAGTCGCTGGTTTTGGAGACGGAGCGCGGGCTGGTTGTTGTCCTGGGATGCTGTCATGCCGGCTTGGTAAACACGCTGGAGCATATTGCCTATGTGAGTGGCCGTAGAGATATTTACGCCGTGATTGGTGGCACCCACCTGGGATTTTGCGGACAGAGCCAGCTTGAAATGGCCATTGCAGCCCTGAAGGAGTGGCGTGTTCAGAAAGTGGCCGCCGGCCACTGTACCGGGTTTGCTGCGTCCGCCCGGTTGTCACGGGAAATGTCGAAGGAGTTTCAGGTAGCACATGTCGGGTATACTCTGGAAGTTTAAAAAATTCATGTAAGGAGACGGGGTTGATGAAAAAGATGGTTATGGCTGTAATTATGGTCTGCATGGCGTGTTCACAAGCCTTTGCCACTGCAAAGGATATTTCGTCGCGTGAAGCCAAAACTTTGCTGGAAACGAACAAAAATATTTTCCTGCTGGATGTTCGCACGCCTCAGGAAAACAGGCAGGGTAGACTTCCCGGTACGGTTCTGATTCCGATCAATGAACTCGAACGGCGCATCAACGAGGTGCCGAAGAGTAAAACAGTTCTGGTCTACTGTGCGGTCGGCTCGCGCTCGAAACAGGTGGCTGAATATCTGTCGCAGAACGGCTATAAAGAGGTATATAACATGGCTGATGGTATTGTCGGCTGGTATCGGAACAAGTTCCAGATTCTGAAGTAACATCGCTTCTGATCTTGTACGTATCGAGCCAATTGCGTTTACGCATTTGGCTTTTTTTGTTTCATTCAGGTAAGAAGTGGCAGTATGCTTGAAAGCGAATTGGAATAGCATCGGGAGGTTTCATTATGCTGCTCTGGAAAATATTTGTTCTCTACAGCCGGGTTTCCCTGTTTTCATGGGGCGGCGGGCCGGCCTCACTGGCGTTGATGCAGCGTGAAACGACCTCGGCGCTCTGGGTGCCGCCCGGCACAACCGAAGCGATACCTTGGGCTACTCCGCTGGAGTTCTCGGATGCGGTTGCGGTAGGCAATGCCTTGCCCGGGCCGATCGCACCTCAGGTTTCGGCCTATATCGGTTACAAGCTGGCCGGCATTCCGGGCGCCGTAGCTGCAGCGGCCGGAACGGTGCTCCCTACGACTATTTTGATGCTGATTATGGTTGTGTACTTTTTCAAAATTAAGGACAGTCAACTGCTTCAATCCATGCTAAAGGCCGTCAGGCCGGTGGTGGTCGGGCTGCTGCTCTGGACCGCCTACGACATGGCCTACAGCGTCTTTGATCTTAAACGGTTGGGATGGAGTGACTCTTTCACTCTCGGCTGGGACAAAGTGCTGTTTGTGGTGGTCACGTTCGGTATTCTGACGATGACCAAGATTAATCCGGCCTTTGTCATTTTGGGGGCGGCCTGTGTCGGGGGAGTATTTTACCGTTGAGGTTTCTCCTAATGCGGCTTTGTTGCGGATGAAAAGTTCAATAGGGTGATGATGAATGATTTCTGTTGAACAAAAACCGATGTACCGTTTCCTGGCCGTTATGACCGCATCATCCATGATCGGTCTGCAGGGTTATGCGATACTGTTCAACAATTATGCGGTCGAGGTTGTCGGACTTGACGGCAGCGGGATCGGAATAATCCAGTCGGTACGTGAAGTCCCCGGACTGCTCTGTATTTTTGCCGTGTTTCTCCTGATGGTACTGAAGGAGCATCGGCTTTCGGCTTTCTCCATTGCTCTGCTAGGTCTCGGCACGGCTGCCACCGGCCTTTTTCCGAGCTATATGGGGCTGGCTGCAACTACGCTGGTCATGAGTTTTGGCTTTCATTATTTTGAGACGACCAACCACTCATTGACCCTGCAATACTTTGCCTCAGGTCTGTCACCGCTGGTCTTTGGTCGCCTGCGGAGCCTGGCGGCAGTCTCCAGTATCGCCTCGGGTGTCCTGATCTGGCTGCTTGGATTCATTTTTGATTATAAGGGAATCTTTCTGGTAATCGGCGGCCTGGTTTTTATTGCCGGAATCTGGGCTCTTTTTCAGGATCCGACCCATGTTGACATCCCTGTTCAGCGCCAGAAGATGGTTTTGCGCTGGAAATATTCTCTCTACTATTTTTTGACATTCATGTCCGGTGCGCGCCGACAGATCTTTGTGGTTTTTTCCATCTTCCTGCTGGTGAAGATGTTTCACTTTTCGGTGCGGGAGATGACGCTGCTGTTTATTATCAACAACATCGTCGCCTATCTGATGAACCCGGTTATCGGACGTGCGATTGTCAGGTTTGGCGAGCGGAAAATCTGTTCGATCGAGTACGCCGGAGTTATCCTGATCTTCCTCGTGTATGCTGTTACCTCGTCCAAACTGCTGGTGTCATTCATGTACATAATCGATGCGCTGCTTTTTAACTTTTCCGTGGCGATCAGGACCTATTTTCAGAAAATCGGTGACCCGCAGGATACGGCGTCTTCTATGGCGCTGGGGGTAACCATTAATCATATTGCGGCCGTTTTTCTGCCGGCATTGGGTGGGTATCTCTGGATGATCGATTATCGTATTCCGTTTGTGGTGGGATCCATACTCGGGGCCATATCTCTTATAGCGGCCCAGTTTATCCGAATTCCGGATGTGGTTCCCATTGATCCGCTCCCGGCAGAACTCATGACGGTTGAGGAGATGGAATGACGTGGCGCTCCAAAATGGGCAGGGCTTTTGCCGCGATAAGTCAAATTTGGATGCACCTCGAGTATATGTATAGTAAATCTGTAGATAATATAAAAAATACTTGACAGCAATTCTCATATTTGAGATTATTCAAAGCACAATTACTTGGGAGTTCTTTCGATGGCCAACGAAAAAAAGACAAAGCTGGATCTGAACAACCTTAAAGCCGGTGGTTTTATAAAGGAGCGCGGTAAGGATCTCTTTACAATTAGATTGAGGGTTCCTGGTGGCAGGATGAGTGTCCCGCGTCTGAAGAAAATTGCTGAAGTGGCCGAGAAGTACGGCGGAGAGTTTGTACACTTTTCTGTGCGCCAGTCCGTTGAACTGATTAACATCAACTACAAAAATTTTGATGCCGTTGTTGAAGAGTTGGGTGAAAAAGGACAGCAGGTAGCCTCCTGTGGCGCCAGAGTGCGGGTTCCTGTTGCCTGTGGTGGTTGCGAATACAATCCCAATGGTTTGGTCGATACTCAGAAATCTGCTCTTGAGATTGATGAAAAACTTTTCGGGACTCCCACCGGCCATCATAAATTCAAAGTTTCTTTCGCCGGTTGTCCCTTTGATTGTCCCAAGTCAGCCACTAACGATATAGGATTTCAGGGGGCTATTTATCCGACCCTTGACAAGGAAGCCTGTATCGGGTGCGGCCTTTGTGCGAAGAGTTGTGTACCCAAGGCGATTGTCATGGGAGATGACAATAAACCTTTGCACAGTAATGACCCCTGTATCTGGTGCGGAGACTGTGTCAAGGTCTGCCCGACCGGTGCCTGGAGTGAAGCAAAGCGAGGCTACACGGTACGAATCGGTGGCAAATGGGGGCGCAATCCACTGGTAGGCACCCTGTTCGCAATATTTCTTCCAGAGGACAGAGTCGTAGAGTTCGCTACAACGGTGCTGGAATGGTATAAACAGCAGGCAGAAGGTCTCGGGCGCATAAGACTGGGAGATACGATCATTAAAGTTGGGCCGCAGGCGCTGCTCGATTACTTGCGAAGTAAATTCCCTGAATACACTGTGGCTGAAACAATTGCTCCTCAGGTGATTTCAACCCAGGTAGGAACTAGTAGCCACCGATGAGTAAAAGTGTAAGTATGAATACAAACAATAGAAAGGAGAAAGCTCATGCAGGTGATTGACTTGCGTGGCGTCAGCTGTCCCACGAACTTTGTCAAAGCCAAGCTGGCTCTTGAGGATATTGAAACCGGTGAAACAGCCCAAATTCTGCTGGACGACGGTGAGCCGGTCAAGAATGTGCCCCGCAGTCTTAAGGCGGAAGGCCATAAACTGATCGGTTTGAAGCAGACGGAAGATGGGCATTATATTCTGGAGCTGGAAAAGGTGGAAGAGTAGTACAATATTTTTTTGACAATTATATCTATTAAACCTATAGACACTACTAGGAGTAAAAAATGAACTTTAAAAAAATTGCAACAATCCTGGCCGCATACGCATTGGCCCTCTCAACAACAGCAACAGTTTTTGCCACTGATATCACCCTGCTCAATGTGTCCTATGACCCGACCCGTGAGCTTTACGCTGATTTTAACAACGCTTTTGCAAACTATTGGAAGGGTAAGACTGGAGACAAGGTTACAATCAAGCAGTCGCACGGTGGATCAGGCAAGCAGGCCAGGGCGGTCATTGATGGGTTGGAGGCTGATGTGGTTACCCTGGCGCTGGCATACGATGTTGATGCCATCGCTGAAAAGGGATTGATCAAGCCGGCCTGGCAGAAAGAATTGCCGCACAACAGCTCTCCCTATACTTCCACCATCGTTTTTCTGGTGCGCAAAGGCAATCCCAAGAAGATCAGGAACTGGGACGATCTTTTAAAACCTGGCATATCGGTTATTACCCCTAACCCGAAAACATCCGGTGGGGCACGCTGGAATTATCTGGCCGCCTGGGCCTTTGCGCTGCATCAGCCGGGTGGTAATGAAGCCAAAGCCAAAGAGTTCGTATCCAAGCTTCTCAAAAATGTGCCGGTTCTGGACTCTGGAGCCCGCGGTTCTACCAATACCTTTGTACAACGTGGCCTGGGTGATGTGCTCCTGGCCTGGGAGAACGAAGCTTTTCTGGCTATCAATGAGCTGGGACCGAATAAATTCGATATCGTGACCCCTTCAGAGAGTATCTTGGCAGAACCACCGGTAACTGTGATCGACAAGGTCGCTGACAAACGCGGAACCCGCAAAATAGCTGAGGCATATCTGAACTATCTCTACACTGATGAAGGACAGAAAATAGCCGCCAAGCACTATTATCGCCCGATAAACCCGAAAATCCCGACCAAACTGGCCAAAGTAAAGCTCTATAAAATCGATGACAAAATCTTCGGTGGCTGGCAGAAGGCTCAAAAAACGCACTTTGCTGATGGCGGCACGTTTGACCAGATCTACACACCTACAAAATAGGCAGAGGGCGGGGTGCTTTAAGACGCCCCTCCACCTCCCACCTTCGTAGGTTGTGCATGATCCCGAGAGAGAGTAAGCACATGAACCGAAAGTCAAAATTCCTTTCTATCCAAGTTAGTTATGGGTTATTGTTTCGCTAAGCACGACAGTCCGGATTTTGGAACAAATAAAATATGAAATTTTTTAAGCGACAAAATAACGTGCTACCCGGTTTTGGTCCGACTCTGGGTTTTACGATCTTCTACCTCAGCCTGATCGTCCTGATTCCGCTCTCAGCCCTTGTTTTCAGAACTGCTGGCCTGACCTGGGGCGAGTTCATCAGCACTGTAACGGCTCCGCGAGTGCTGGCTTCCTACAGGGTGACCTTTGGTGCTGCTATAATAGCAGCACTTATCAACGCTGTCTTTGGTGTGCTGGTGGCCTGGGTGCTGGTCCGCTACCGCTTTCCCGGCCGGCGGATTGTGGACGCGCTGGTGGATCTGCCGTTTGCTCTGCCAACCGCCGTAGCCGGTATTACTCTGGCAACAATCTATTCATCCAACGGCTGGGTGGGGCGCTATCTGGAGTCGCTCGGCATAAAGGTCGCCTTCACTCCGCTCGGCATCACTCTGGCTATGGTTTTTATCGGACTTCCCTTTGTGGTGCGAACTGTTCAGCCAGTTGTAGAGGAGATTGAAACGGAGCTGGAGGAGGCTGCAGTCTGTCTGGGCGCCAACCGCTGGCAGACCCTGCAGCGGGTTATCTTTCCGATGTTGTTTCCTTCAATACTGACCGGTTTTGCCCTGGCATTTGCCCGTGGCGTCGGAGAGTACGGTTCGATCATCTTCATCGCCGGCAACATGCCGATGGTTTCGGAGATCACGCCTTTGTTGATCATCACCAAGCTAGAGCAGTTTGATTATCCCGGGGCCACGGCCATTGCCTGCGTCATGCTGTTGACATCGTTTTTAATGTTACTCATCATCAACCTCCTGCAGAAGTGGAGCAGAAGGTACGCGGAATGATTTTATCGTAATTTGAGGATAGCATGTCAGCACAGACCAAAACAAATACTGAACCTGCAATCGTCCGCTGGCTGCTGATTGCGATCGCCCTGATCTTCCTGACCCTGTTTCTGGCACTTCCACTTGCGGCGGTGTTCAGCCAGGCCTTTGAGAAGGGATTTCCGGTTTATCTGGCAGCCCTGCGGGAACCTGACACCCTGTCATCAATAAAGCTGACTCTGATTACAGCCGCTGTCTGTGTCCCGCTTAACCTGTTTTTCGGAGTGTCTGCGGCCTGGGCCATCGCCAAGTTCAGCTTTCCTGGTAAAAATCTGCTGATCACCCTTATAGATCTGCCGTTCTCAGTCTCGCCGGTCATATCCGGCCTGATCTACGTTCTGATATTCGGTCTGCAGGGTTGGATCGGCCCCTGGCTGCAGGCCCACGATATCAGGATCGTCTTTGCCGTGCCGGGCATCATTCTGGCTACGATCTTCGTTACCTTTCCTTTCGTGGCCCGTGAACTGATTCCACTGATGGAGGCCCAGGGCAAAGAGGAAGAGGAAGCCGCACTGGTATTGGGAGCCAGCGGTCTGCAAACATTTTTTTATGTTACATTGCCGAACATAAAATGGGGCATCATCTACGGTGTGATCCTTTGTAATGCCCGAGCCATGGGGGAATTCGGTGCTGTATCAGTTGTATCCGGTCATATCAGGGGCATGACCAATACAGTGCCGCTGCATGTTGAGATTCTGTACAACGAATACAACTATACCGCTGCCTTTGCAGTGGCATCGCTGCTGGCTTTTCTGGCACTGATCACCCTGATGGTTAAAACCGTTGCCGAATGGAAGGTGCGTCAGCAGCTTGGGAAGAGTTAAATCAAGACAGGTGAACAGATGAGTATTGAGATAGAAAACATAAATAAAAATTTCGGAGCGTTCACGGCTCTAAGCAATGTCAGCCTCACAATCCCTTCCGGTGAACTGGTGGCGTTGCTTGGCCCCTCCGGTTGCGGCAAAACCTCGCTGCTTCGGATCATTGCCGGTTTGGAAACGCCTGATGGCGGCAGAATCCTATTCAACGGTGAAGACACCACGCAGAGCCATGTGCGAGAGCGCCGCGTCGGCTTTGTTTTTCAACACTATGCTCTCTTCAAGCATATGACTGTATTCGATAACGTAGCGTTCGGTCTGAACGTCCGACCTAAACAGACCCGCCCTTCCAAGGGAGAGATCAGGGGCAAGGTCACAGAATTGCTACGACTGGTGCAGTTGGAAAACATGGCCGACCGCTATCCGTCACAACTATCCGGCGGTCAACGTCAGCGCATTGCACTGGCGCGCGCTCTGGCAGTAGAGCCGCAGGTACTGCTCCTTGATGAGCCTTTCGGTGCTCTGGACGCCCAGGTGAGGGCAGAGCTGCGGCGCTGGCTGCGCAGGCTGCATGATGAGATCCACGTCACCAGTGTATTTGTTACTCACGACCAGGAGGAGGCCCTGGAGGTTGCTGACCGGATCGTGGTTATGAACAAGGGCAGGATCGAGCAGGCCGGAACACCTGACCAGGTTTATGAGAATCCGGCAACGGCCTTTGTGCTCAACTTTCTGGGCAATGTCAATCTGTTCCATGGCCGGATATCGCAGGGGCAGACTCAGCTGGGTGGTCTGCAGGTCAATTCAAGCGGGTATGCGGGGGTAGATGATGCCGAGGCAGTGGCTTATGTCCGCTCCCATGATATCGAGATTGAACGCAGCAGGCTCGATGACACCTCAATAAAGGCGGTGATCAAGCACATTTTAAAGCTGGGCCCATCGGTCCGGATATCTTTGGCTGCAGAAGGAAACAGTGAGTTTATCGAGGCAGAACTGACCAGAGACAAGTTCCAGTACCTGGGATTGAAGCAGGGGGAACAGGTTTATGTTCGTCCTAGACAGGTGAGAGTATTCGTAGAGGATTACCAAATTTAGGAGAGAAACGTGCCTTTTCCGCCAGCTCTTCGTAAGTCTTTAGGATTCCTTGTGCGGCGTAGCGCTGCTACGCCTCCGCGCAATCCCTCGACAGCCTTGATCTGACGAAAAAATCACGTTTCAAATGCAAGTGAGATCATGATAAACCAGATTCCTGAAATATCCGAAAACGCAACCCCAGTTGAAATTCTACGAGCCGGTATAAATGTTGCGGGAGGGGTGGTTTCCTTGGCCTGTTCCTTCTCCATG
>CAZUGI010000106.1:0-10268 GCA_964619855.1 uncultured Geobacter sp.
GTTGCCGTACACCTGATTTCGAGTCAGGCACCATCGACCACTCGGACATCTCTCCTGAGTCGATGTGGGAAGTTACCTCATTTTTTAGGAAAACTCAAGGGTGTAGGGCTGTTTGCTATCTGCCGATTCGCTTTTGTACCTTTGTCTCGCTTGCGATGCCTCGATGAATCCCGATCTGCTTGCCGTCACTCTGTCCCTGAAGATATGCTCCGCTGTTGACATAGCTCTTTCGGCTACGGATCGTCCTGATGTGCCCGAGTTCGTTAACGGTCTGCCTGATAAGCGCCTCTTTGTGCTGAACCAATGTTCCCGGAGTAATGGGGGTTTCTTTCTTTTGTGCCGCCAGAAGCTGATTAATGATTGAGACCGCCCCCAGATAGTAGGAGTGCCTTATCAGTTCACGTTGGCGATTGGCAGTTGCGGCACTGACCTGGAGCTTAATGTAGGCTGTGCAGAGGCGTCGGATGGTTTTTTCCAGGTAAGAGAATGTATAGGCAGCTATCTGGACATCCGCTCCGACGCCGATGAAGCTCATTGTGCCGGTTGCAGGATGATGAATCGCCTGGCAGTCGAAGGCGCTGCTGACCCCGGCGCAGAGATGTCGTACCCATTTTGGCAGGGCTTTGGCCGCGCTCGTCTCGATTCTGTCGGCCTTTTCCGGCTTTTGTGACGTTTCAATATCGGCCATCGCCAGATTGTGCTCGGACAAAAGCCGCTGGACATGGGAGGCGGCCAGGGCGGCTTCATGTTCGTTAGATGAATTCGAAAGGGCCAGCAGTTTCCTGATTTTTTCGATGATTGAATTTTGTTCCATCAGTCTGTTTTCCTGATACCAGGTGTTTTCTCAGCACGCAGCCGGTACAGCAGCGGCAGGATAGCCGCCAAAAAGATGATGCCGCAGCCCAGCCATTCCGATGAATTCAGGCGCTCACCCAGAATAAAAAATCCGGCCATCAGGCTCCAGACCGGATCAAGAGTATAGACCAGTCCGGCCCGGGTGGGGGTGACGTAGCGCTGATAGATGTTCTGCAGTGTGAAACAGAACACTGTCGGGAATACAGCGCAATAGATGACGGAGGTAACGGCGGCCGTGGTAATAATGAACGGTGGTGCAGGCAGCAGCAGCGAGGCGGCTCCAGCCATGGTTGCTACGGTTGCAAACTGCACCAGCGAAACAAGGTAGACATCATCGTCTTTGAGTACTTTGGAAACCGCTATGATATGGCAGGCGATCAGCAGAGCGCAAAAAGTTGAAAAAAAGTCACCACGGTTGAAGCCCTGTCCGCCCCCTGTGGCCAGCAGCCAGATGCCGATCACCGCCAGTGCTATTCCGGCCAGATTGACCCGTCCGATCCTTTCGCGCCAGACAACTTTGGTGATCAGCGGTATAAAGAGTACAAACAGGTTGTTGAGAACACCGGCGCGCGAAATGCTGGTGCCCTGGATGCCGAAGACGAAGCTCAGGTTGGTCAGCCCCAGCGCGACCCCGACAATCAGACCGCGTTTCAGGATGCCGCGATTCATCTTCTGTAATCGCGGGGCAAAAGCGATCAGCATGATCAGCGTCGCCAGGCAGAATCTTGTCAGGACAAACAGTTGCGGCGGGATTGTGCTGACTCCGATTTTGGTAAAGAGAAAGCTGCCGCCCCAGAAGAAGGTGGTCAGAACCAGGAAAAAATACACTCTGCCCATGGTGGGCGGCGGCGCAGCTGACATGCTCATGCGTCACATGAACATGAGCAGATTGTTATTTTCATGCTTACCTCAATTCAATTTTGTGGTATACAAATACCTTAGAACTGCGCGATGATCAATGATGATTGATCCAGTTTATGCAAACAAACTCCAGAGGAAGATTGCCATGACAATTCAGAGCAGAAGTTCTCAGAAGAACGGGCATGACCACGAGGCTCATTTCAAGCATGTTCTGGAGAGCGGGAGCCATGAAGGCAATCCGCTTCTGATGGAGTATCATCTCCTTTATGACGAATATTCGGCTCTCAAGCACCGCATGGATATGCTGACAAAGGAGAAACACAATCTGCTGACACAGCTGGGAGAGATGAACCGCTCGCTTGACCTGGCCACCAGAATTGATCCGATGACAGGATTGGCAAACCGGCGCGACATCATGGAGAAGATTGAACGGGAATTCAGCCGTTCTCAAAGACACCAGAGAACTTTTTCAGTCATGCTGGTGGATCTGGATAATTTTAAAGCGGTAAATGAAACCTATGGCTATAACGATGGAGATGATGTGCTGGTGGAAGTTGCACGAGTGCTGATGGGGTGCGTCAGGAACGAGGATGTCTGTGCCAGATGGGGCGGGGAGGAGTTTTTGTTTCTTCTGACTGAAACGGCCCTGGATGGAGCGGTGACGCTGGCGAGGAAAATTCTGGATTCTATCTCAATGACGGAATTCAAGGCCAACCGCCCAGGAATTCGTATCACAACCAGCATAGGTCTGTGTGAATATCTCTCCGGACAGTCGATCTACGACTGCATTGCCCGTGCTGATCAAGCCCTCCGGCAGGCCAAGCAGAGCGGGAAGAACCGTTTCGTGGTGGCCTCTTAAGAGTCACTTCCGTTTTGCCGGTCGAAATGAACGGCCAGCCAGACGGTATTAAGATCCGGATCGGTCCATTCCACTCGATGGCGACAGCCGGCCTGGATCAGAACAGCATCCCCGGTTTCCATTCTCTGCAGAGCCTCTCCTTCAAGCAGCAGTTCCGCCCTTCCGGCCAGAACCATCACCCATTCATCCTTTTCCTGACAGCACCATTCACCGGCAGGAGTAGTCTGGCCCCTGGATACTATCCGTTCGATGAGCAGCCGGCCTGATTTCACGATCGTCTCGAATGTCTCTGCCATCTCTGCATCAGCAATATCCGCAAGCAGGTTTCTTGTTTTAAGTTTGTATTCCATGCTTGTAATCCGATCAGACTGCTTTGATTATTCGTCATTCAGGCCATATCGTGGAAAATTCTCCGGGAGAGTGCCCGCCAACTGCATCACTAAGACCTGACGGTCTGTCTCAGCGGAAGAGTTACCGTAAATGATGAGCCGATACCCGGTTCGCTCCGGACGGTAATCATGCCGCCGTGGTTCTTTACGATACCGTAGGAGACCGAGAGCCCCAGACCGGTTCCGGTTTGCCGGGTTGTAAAGAAAGGGGTGAAGATGTCCTTTACCTGTTCGGGCGGAATGCCGTTTCCGGTGTCTTCAATCTCAACCCGACAGAGCGAAGCATCATAATCTATTCCGGTTCTGACGGTCAGCCTTCCGCCACCTTCCATAGACTGTACGGCATTTACGATCAGATTGGTGAACACCTGACGGAGCTGGTTTTCATCTCCATCTATCGCTGTAGAAGCGCTTCCATACTCACTTCTGACCTCTATCCCATCCAGCTTAACATGGTGTTTGACCTGTTGCAGGATCGCCTCCAGGACCTGGTCAAGCGCCACCGGCTGAAGAGCCTTGCGTCTGTGACGGGCAAAGGAAAGCAGGTTGCCGACAATACCTTCCACCCTGACAACCTGCTGGGCAATGATTTCAGCCTCTTCGCGGTTTGGGTGGCCATTCTGCAACTCCATCAATAAAATCTCGGCATTGCCCCGTATGATCGCCATCGGATTATTGATCTCATGGGCAACCCCGGCTGCCAGTTCCCCTACAGCCGCCAGCTTCTCCGCTCTAACCAGCTCTTCCTGAGTTTTCAGGAGCAGCTGGTTCTTGTCCTCCAGCTCGGCGGTGCGTTCATGAACCTTGGCCTCAAGGCTTCTGTTCAGCTGTATTATGGCGTGTTCCCGTTGCCTTAGTGCGGCTGTCATTGTATTAAACTCTTCTGCCAGCTCACCTATTTCGTCCCCGGAGGATGTTTCGATTCGAAGGTCCCGCTCTCCGGCTGAAAATCTTTGTACCAGTTCCTTCAATTCCCGGATAGGCCGCGACAGCAGACTGCCGATGTAGCCGGAGATGGCCAGGCCGAACAGAGATCCTACCAGAAGGACTCCGGCAAAGAGCAGGCTGATTTTTCTTTTCAGAGCTGTGTGCGGCTGTTCCAGCATGCCGACGTAAAGCGATCCGATGACTGAGCCGGTCAAATCGAAAATCGGCTCATAGGCGGTGAAATACCAGTCGTTGACGACAAACGCCCGATCAACCCACTTTTCCCTGTTCAGATTCACCCTGTTATAAACCTCTGCCGAGAGCCGCGTGCCGATCGCCCTTTTGCCTTCAATTGTCTGGACGTTGGTGCTGATGCGGGTATCATCCAGAAAGAGAGTGGCTGTGCCGACGTCCTTGCCGTTAAACTGGACACCCTCGAAAACAATCTTCTTGATTCTATCCACAACGGTATTGTTATTGTTCAGCAGGATACCGCCGTACAGTGCACCGACGACATTACCGTTCCGGTCCCTGACGGGAGCCGAGGCAACCATCATCATGCCGGCCGGCTCGCTCTTTTTGACTCCAGGTTTTGCCCTTTCGGTCGGGATTACGTCAATTACGGCCTGCTGAGCCAGATTGTTCGCTTCAAGCTGCAAGCGTTCAGGCGAGAGTATCTGGCTGCCTGACACTATCTCACCCTGCAGCGCCTTGCTGACCAGAGGATCCTTGTCAAGCTGGTCGCCGTAGGCCTGCGGATTTCCGGCCCGAAACAGAACCCTCCCCCGACTGTCAACCATTGTCAGGATGTCCAGATGCTCATTACTTTTCATATTGGATAACAGCGGGGCAATAACTTCACGCCTGTTGGCAATAACCGCTTCCGCAGCATGGGGCAGACTGGTTGATAGCCGGACAATATCCCGGATATGCGCGATATCGTTGGAATAGACCTCCCGGGCTGAGTTGAGGTCAGTGCGGACTTTTTCCTGGGCCAGCTCGTTAATGCGTGTGTTTATTATGTAAATACCGGCCAGTGAACAGAACAGTATTGTGATGAAAAGCGGCAGCAGAGAGCCGATCGTCAGTTTCTGGCGTATTGAGAGCCTAAGGGGCGGCATGTGGTTAATTGGCCTCGCTGTTAATCTTTGGAATAGTCAGACCATAGTCGGCTATTTTACGGTCCAGAGTTTTGCGTGTGATGCCGAGGATTTCCGCGCTGCGGCTTTTGTGATACGCATTTTTCTTAAGCACCCAGAGGATGTGATTACGCTCGACACTCTCCAGCGAATCCTTGCTGTCACCGTGCAAAACTGCCGGAGAGCCGGTGCTGCCGCGGATCGGCAGCATATCGGCGGTTATGCGGTTCGACTTGGCAAGAATGACGGCCCGCTCGATTATATTTTCCAGCTCCCTTATATTTCCAGGCCAGTGATATTCGGAGAGCAGCCGCATCGCATCACCGGAGATGGTGTCGACATGCTTTTTCATCCTTGCGGAAAATCTGGCCATAAAGTGCAGTGCCAGCGGCTGCAGATCTTCTTTCCGCTCTCGTAATGGAGGGGGGTGGAGTGTAATGACATTCAGGCGATAGAAGAGATCCTCTCGGAAACGCCCTTCGCCGACTTCGCGCTCGAGTTCTTTGTTGGTCGCGGCCACGATACGGATATCGCAGCTCCTGATGTCGGTTGACCCCACCGGCGTGAATTCCCGTTCCTGGATCACGCGCAGCAGTTTGGCCTGCAGGGCCAGAGTCATGTCGCCGATCTCGTCCAGAAAAAGCGTGCCACCATCGGCCGCCTCCAGCAACCCCTTCTGAGCCGAAGTTGCGCCGGTGAAGGCGCCGCGAACATGTCCGAAAAGCTGACTTTCCAGAAGGGTGTCGGTCAGGGCGGCGCAGTTGATGGTCAGATAGCGGTGCTCACGGCGGGCGCTGTTGTAGTGAATTGCTCTGGCAATCAACTCCTTGCCGGTTCCGGACTCTCCCTGAATCAGGATATTGGCCTCGCTGGCAGCCACCTGAAGGGTCATGTCGTACACTTCTCGATATTTGCTGCTGGTGAAGATGATTTCTCCAGGGGCCGCGTTGCTGATCAATTCCTCCTTCAGGCTGCGGTTCTCTCTCAGTAGATTTTCCCGTTCCAGCGCATTTTCAAGAACCCCAAGCAACTTCTCTTTGGGAAAAGGTTTGGTGATGTAGTCGTAGGCCCCCAGCTTTATCGACTCCACTGCCGAGTCGATGCTGCCGAAGGCGGTCATAATCACCACAGGCAGTTCCGGGCGTATTTGACGAACCTTTTTCAGAATTTCAATTCCGCTGATACACGGCATGTGAATGTCCTGCAGCAGCAGATCGGGCGTGTACGTGCTATCCGTTTCCAGTCGATCCAGAAAGGTCTGGCCTTCCGGATAGATATCTGCGGAATAGGCATGAGAATGCAGGATTTTTTTCAGGTAGCGAAGAATCTCTTTTTCGTCATCGCAGATGGCGATTTTTACTTCAGGCATACCGGACTCCTTACCCTGTTCAATTTCTCTAGCCGGCAAAATTGTATCAAAAGTATACATCGCTGGAAGAAAGTATACAAAAAGCGGATATCTTCATCATGCCATTTCAGGATCAGATAATTCAGATCGAAATAAAACAACCGGTTATGTTCTGCAAAAATTCGTTTTAAAAATATATGCACATGGCACATTTGTTGCTGATTTCTCGTCCGCAGTAAGTCTGTTTTTGTACGCCACATAAAAACAGATTAAATATTAGCATGATATGCTGTGGCTGTTGCTTAGTTGCGGCCGTCACGATATGTGTAATTATGATACAACGGTTTATTTTCTATATGCAAGCCAATTGCTGATCAGATGTCAGGTAGGTGACAGGTGGTCGGATTGGCGAATGTTTATCGGGGTGAAAGATGCGGCCCATCAGTGAGAAGACGCAGGATCCAACTATAGGTGTTACCGCCGTTATTCTGGCAGGTGGACAGTCATCCCGTATGGGCAGCAACAAGGCACTGCTGCCATATCGTGGAGGTCAGTTTATAGAAGCCATCCACCGCGTACTGAATAATATTTTTCCGGAGGTGATACTTGTCACCAATAGTCCCGGACAGTACGATTTCCTGCCATGCAGAAAAGTGACAGATATCTATCAGGGGATGGGGGTGCTGGCAGGCATCCATTCCGGCCTCTATCACAGCAGCAATCCGGCGATTTTTGCCGTTGCCTGCGATATGCCATATCTGGTCGAAGGCCTGATCAGGCACATGGCTTCGCAAGCCGATTCGGGCGGGGTCCTGATTCCGGAGAGTCCCAGCGGGCTGGAGCCGCTTCATGCACTGTACGGTAAAGGATGTCTTGCCGCCATTGAGGCTACGCTTTTAAGCGGCCAGAGGAGAATCGTATCATTTTTTGACCGGATAAACGTAAATCGCATGAATGTGGAACAGGTGGCCTGCTTCGATCCGTCATTCGTGTCCTTTCTGAATATTAATACTCCCGGTGATTATTATGAACTCCGCAATGGTGAACGACAGACAGAACATGGTTCGGATGAGAATATCTACGAGAAGGCATTTACAAGGCGCATCGCATATTAGCCACATCTGGTAGCAGAAAGATTATCATTTGAAAGGAGGAAATTATGGGGATGTCTGTTTCACGCAGGGATTTTTTCAAGTTGTCCGGCTCCGGCCTGGCGGCTGCAACCTTCGGACTCAATCTTGCTCCGATTGAAGCAAGAGCCGAAGATCTGCAGATCCGCTATGCCAAGGAGACCACCACCATCTGTCCCTACTGTTCGGTTGGCTGCGGCATGATCGTGCACACTTTGGGGGGCAACATCATCAATATCGAGGGTGACCCTGATCATCCGATCAATGAAGGGTCACTCTGTCCCAAAGGAGCTTCGGTCTACCAGCTGCGCGACAATAAGGCCCGTGTCACCAAGCCTATGTACCGTGCTGCCGGTGCCAGCGAGTGGAAGGAAGTGACCTGGGACTGGGCTCTGGATGAGATCGCCAAAAAAACCAAGACGGCTCGTGATGCCACGTTTCTGGCTACCAGCAAGATCAAGGTTAAGGAAAAAGTCGGCGGAGTGGATGTAGAAAAAGAGATCGAGGCGGTAGTTAACCGCACCATGGGGATAGCCTCGGTCGGCAGTGCCGCGCTTGATAATGAAGAGTGCTACCTGTACCAAAAATTCCTGAGGGGGTTAGGCCTGGTGTATATTGAACATCAGGCCCGCATTTGACACAGCGCAACAGTTGCGGCTCTGGCAGAGTCGTTCGGACGCGGTGCAATGACGAACCACTGGATAGATTTCAAAAATTCCGATGTAATCCTTATCATGGGGGCCAACCCCGCTGAAAACCACCCGGTTTCCTTCCGTTGGATCATGAAGGCCAAGGATGCCGGCGCCAAGGTTATATGTGTCGATCCACGCTTTACCCGCAGTGCGGCCAAGGCCGACCTGTATGCCCCACTCCGTTCCGGTACCGATATCGCTTTCCTGGGCGGTATGATCAACTACATCATTCAGAACAAACTCTATTTCGAGCAGTATGTGCGGGACTATACCAACTCCGCTTATCTGGTTGACGGTGATTTCAAGCTGCCGGGCGAGCTGGCCGGTCTCTTCTCCGGTTATGATCCCAAAAAGCGGAGCTATGACGTTAAAACCTGGTCATTCCAGAAAAACGCTGATGAAAGTGTCAAGAAAGATCCGACACTGCAGGATCCGAATTGCGTATTCCAGCTGCTGAAAAAACATTACAGCCGCTACACGCCTGAACTGGTTTCCAAGACTACCGGCACGCCGAAAGAAAAGCTGATTGAAGTCTACAAGCTGTTCGGATCGACCGGCAAACCAGACAAGGCCGGCACCGAACTGTATGCCATGGGGTGGACCCAGCATACGGTAGGCACCCAGAATATCCGTGCCATGTGCATCATCCAGCTGCTGCTGGGCAACATGGGGATCGCCGGCGGCGGCATCAACGCGCTGCGCGGCGAATCAAACGTGCAGGGCTCCACCGACCACGGCCTGCTGTTCCATATTCTGCCCGGTTACATGCCGACACCATCGGCTGATCTTCCGACCACTTCGGCCTATATTGAGAAGCACAGCCCTAAAACCAAGGACCCACAAAGCGCCAACTGGTGGGGTAATCGTAACAAGTACCTGATCAGCTACATGAAAGCCATCTACGGTGCCAAGGCCACCAAAGAGAACGATTTCGGCTACTCCTGGCTGCCCAAGCTTGATCCGGGTATGAACGGTTCCTGGCTGATGATTTTCGATAACATGATCAAGGGTAAATTCAAGGGCTTTTTCGCCTGGGGCCAGAACCCGGCCTGCTCAGGTTCTAACTCGAACAAGGTGCGTGGCGCCCTGGCGAAACTGGACTGGATGGTTACCACCAACCTGTTCGACAACGAGACCGCCTCATTCTGGAAAGGGCCGGGAGTCGATTCCTCCAAGATCAAGACGGAGGTGTTCTTCCTCCCCGCCGCGGCCTCCTTCGAAAAAGAGGGGAGTGTTTCCAACTCCGGTCGCTGGGCTCAGTGGCGCACCGCGGCTGTTAAGCCGCTTGGTCAGAGCAAGCCAGATGCCGAAATTATCCATGAGCTTTTCCAGAAGTTAAAGGCTCTGTATGCCAAAGAAGGGGGAGCGCTGCCGGAACCTCTCATGAACCTGACCTGGAACTACGGTTTCAAAAGGGCTGACGGCACCATCAAGGCCGTTGATATCCATGCCGTTGCCAAAGAGATCAACGGTTATTTCCTGGAAGATGTCGAGGATAAGCCCAAACCCTTGAAGCCGGGTGAAAAGGCTCCACCGCCGCCACCTCCCGGGTCACCAAAGAAGATGCTCGGCAAAAAGGGAGAGCTGGTGGGCGGTTTTGCGCAGCTGCAGGCTGATGGCACCACCTCCTGCGGTTCCTGGATCTACTGTCAGAGCTATAACGAAAAAGGCAATATGATGGCCCGCCGGGTTAAAAAAGATCCGACCGGTCTGGGAATGTTCCAGGAATGGGCCTGGTGCTGGCCGGTAAATCGCCGCATCATCTACAACCGCGCTTCCTGCGATCCGGCCGGAAAGCCTTACAACCCCAAGAAGGCTGTTGTTTATTGGAATCCCAATGCTGTGCTCCCAACCGGAGCTTTAGGAGCCTGGGTTGGTGATGTGCCTGACGGCCCATGGCCACCCATGGCGGATGCTAAAGAGGGGAAAAAGCCATTCATCATGCGGGCCGATGGTGTGGCTGCCATTTTTGGACCGGGATTGAAGGACGGTCCTTTCCCTGAACATTATGAGCCGGTGGAATGTCCGGTGCCGGAAAACTTCTTCTCCAAGCAGATGACCAACCCGG
>CAZUGI010000107.1:0-10231 GCA_964619855.1 uncultured Geobacter sp.
GGCTGACGAAGATGCATTCGCCGCCGCAGTCGCGCTTGTCGTGACAGGTCTTGCAGGATAGAGCGGCGTGCTTTGAGCCCTCTTTCAGGGCTTTGACCTCATCGTGACATTCGTAACATTTTGCACGCCCGTCACTGACCGCTTTGGCAGCCGGTTTCGCTTTGGCGGCGGTTGTCAAGGCCGGGATTGACAATACCGCAATCGCCCCGGCTATAGCCGCAACAAAGGCCAGATTCTTCTTAAACATGGTGTTTCTCCTTTCTGTGGTTGTAGTGTTGACTGGACATATGCTTCAAGTACCGTCATACAGACAACTGTATTAGAGGCTACCAGAGTTTAGGACCATTACAAGCTTACGACCCGTAAAATCCCATACATCACCGTTGAATAATTTGACCAATGTCAAATACCATAATTATATTGTTTTCTGAATATGTGCTGTTTTGTATTGACCTTTTTACTGGTAGTGGTAAAGTGGACTCAAAAGGTCTTGTTTAATTAAGAGGAGGATTTGTCATGTCACTGGAAGGAAAGAAAGCTCCGGGATTCTCGCTGGAGGGGAACGATGGAAAGCAGCACAGCCTGAAACAGTATGCCGGAAAAACGGTTGTTATCTTTTTTTACCCCAAGGATAATACTCCGGGTTGTACCAAAGAGGCCTGCGGCTTCAGGGACAATTACAAGGAGCTGACAGATAAGGGCGTTGTACTTTTGGGTGTCAGCAAGGACAGCGTCGCTTCTCACAATAAATTTATTACCAGCTTCAACCTGCCGTTTGTGCTGCTGAGTGATCCGGATTGCGCGACCATGCAGGCCTATGAGGCTTTTGGGGAGAAGATCATGTGCGGAAAAAAGACGACCGGGACAATACGCTCTACCGTCGTAGTCGCTCCGGACGGCGTTGTGAAGAAGCATTGGGCAAAAGTTGCCAAGGCCGATCAGCACCCGGCTCAGGTGCTTGAATATCTGCGGGGCTGATTCCCGTACAAATTAACAGGAGGATATCATGAAACGCTTATTAGCAATCATATTGTCAGCAGCTCTGCTGGCGCCACTTAACGCTCTGGCAGCAACATACACACTTGACCCGGCTCACACTACCATCGGATTCAAGGTCAAACACCTGATGATTGCAAATGTAAAAGGTGTTTTTGAAAAATTCAAAGGTACGGTCTCTATCGATGAAAGTGATATCAGTAAGTCAAAAGTATCTGTGAGTATTGAGATGGCTTCCATCAATACCAACATCGCCAAACGTGATGAGCATTTGCGCAGCGGTGACTTCTTCGAAGCTGCCAAATTTCCGCTCATGACTTTTGAGTCAACCAAGGTCGAGAAGGCAGGAGCTGATAAACTGAAAGTCACTGGCAATCTGACAATCAAAGGGGTGACAAAACAGGTTGTTCTGAACGTCGACGGACCGAGCGATGAGATAAAAAGTCCTCAGGGAGTTGCCAAACGGGGAGCTTCCGCAACCGCTACGATCAACCGGAGTGATTTCGGTGTCAGCTGGAATAAGAAGCTGGATGCCGGGGGCGTAGTTGTCGGAGAGGAAGTACAGATTTCTATTGATGCAGAACTCGACAGGCAGTAGTATGTGCGACGAGGATTGCCCTCCTACGTGGCAGACCTTCATATAATCAGCGCGGAGGATAGTTTTTATGAAATTTGTTACCCTGGACGATGTCATCAAATTTGCGGTTGAGCGCGAAGACACCGCCTACAAGCTTTACAAAAGGGCCGCTGAACTTTCGACCAGCATCTCTTCAAGGAAGATGTTCGAAGAGCTGGCTGCAGAGGAAGCGACCCATAAGGATGTTTTCAGCAAGATCGACATTGAGAAAGCTGAACACCACAAGCTTTGCACCCTGCCGGAATCGAGCATCGCCAAGTATCTGGCCGATATTCCGTTCCGGGCTGATCTGACCTACAGCGAGATTCTGGCTTTCGCTCTCAAGACCGAAGAGAATGCCTACCAGCTGTACAAAGCCGCAGCCGGCATGACCGATGATGAAAAGCTGCAGAAAGTTCTGATGAATTTTGCCGATGTGGAACTGGGTCATCGCCGCAAGATTGAGGAGATTTACGAGGAGCGGGTACTGACTGAAGGGTAAGATATACAATCCATTGGAACTGACGTTGTAAAGGAAAAGCGGCCATAAGAGCCGCTTTTCCTGTTTCCGGGTTACTTTCCCTTCACCGCATAAATCCCCGGCGCGTTGCGCCAGTAGCCTTTGTAGTCCAATCCATAGCCAAACAGGAAACGGTCGCCTACCTCTATTCCGCAGAAATCGGCGTGCATGCCAGGAGTTACCTTGCGTAAATGCAGTTTTTCAACCAACACCGCCATCAAAACTTTTGCAGCACCCTGCTGACGGCAGTAGTCGGCTATAGCTGCCAGAGTGACCCCTTCATCAAGAATATCATCCAGCAATAAAACAGTTCGTCCCTTTAATTCGAGTTGCGGCCTGACGGTCCAGTGCAGGTGAGTGCCGGTTGTTTCATGTCCATAACGGGTGGCATGGACATAATCCACCTCGAGGGGAAACACCAGACGGGTCAGGAGTTGTCCGGTAAAGATCAGCCCGCCGTTCATAACGCAGAGCAGTATCGGCCTGGAACTTTTCAATTGGTGTGTGATTTCTCCCGCAAGGCGATCGATCACCATTGATACTTCGGATTCTGTGACCAGCAAATCGGCTTCGGCCAGCAGTTTATTTGCATCTTTTACGTTCATTATGTTACCTCCAGTTGTGCCCCGACCACCCGCTCAATCGCGCCCGGGTCCAGGGCCGTGAATGGCTGTCCGTAACCATCAGCCGCACGAAACAGCCGCAAAACATCATCTGCCTGACCTATGCCGACTTCGACCAGCAGCCATCCACCGGGATTCAAATGCTCTCTGGCCGAGGGAATCAGCAGCCGGTAGATATTCAATCCGTCGGCACCGCCATCCAGTGCTCCGGACGGATCAAAATCCCTCACCTCCGGGGCCAGGCCGGCAATATCACCGGTGGGTATGTAGGGCGGATTGGAGATGATCAGATCGAAACGGCGGCCTTGCAGGGGTTCGAAGAGCGAGCCGGCCATAAATTGTATATTGACGGCGTGCCGCCCGGCATTGCGGCGGGTTACCGTCAAGGCGGCTTCGGAAACATCGGTGGCCTTGACCGTTGACCCCGGAAACTGCCCGGCCAGAGCAACTGCGATACACCCGCTTCCGGTGCCTATATCCAGAAGTGAGCCGGCAGCCGGCAGCCGAGAACGTGCCTCGTTCACCAACGTTTCGGTATCATGGCGCGGTATCAGCACATCCGGCGTAACCTCAAAATCAAGTCCCGCAAAATCCTGTGAACCCAGAATATGCTGCAGTGGCTCACGCCTGGCCCTGCGAGCGACCATGGAGCGGTAGCCGGCCAGTTCGGCTTCATTGAGCGGACGATCAAACTGGAGATACAGGCCGACCCTGTCAAGGCCGGTGGAGGCGCAGAGCAGCCATTCCGCCTCCAGGCGCGCGTTTTCAACCCCCTTGGATGCCAGGAATTCCCTGGTCCATGCCAGAACTTTGAGTGTTGTCCAGATTTCACTGTGAGTCATGCGCACCCTCCGGATTGCCGGATACTATCCCATTATCTCGTCACGCTCCAGAAAATTCAGGGCGCTTGACTTTTTAGCAATGTAGATTATCCTTGTCCGAGTTCGTTTATGATCGGAAACAGCAGAATGATTTTCAATAGCGACTCAACAGATATTCCCGAATCCGGAACATGGTTCGCTCCGGCCGAACGGGCTCATGACGATCTGCTGCAGGAGCTGGCAGGTTTCTGTCTTCACAATCCGGTGACACAGGCAATCATTGATTCGGTTGAAGGGTACGTTCTGATACTGAATGAGCAGCGTCAGGTACTGGCTGCGAATCCGGACGTATTGAAGGCGCTTGATGTCCACGAGATGGAAGGCCTGTTGGGACTGCGCCCCGGTGAGGCTTTCGGCTGTGAGTTCAGTTCGGATGCACCGGGCTGGTGCGGCACTTCTAAAAACTGTTCCACCTGCGGTGCGGTCATCTCTATTCTAGCCAGCCAGTTTCTGGGTAAACCCTCTACTAATGAATGTCTGATGTCCGTCAGACGGGACGGCAGGGTTGAAGCCCATGAGTTCTGCGTACGGGCCACCCCTCTGACACTTAACGACACCCGCCTGACGATCTTTGTCGTGCACGACATCAGCGCCTTAAAGCGCCGTGATGTGCTCGAAAATGTCTTTATCCATGACTTAAACAACATCCTGACCGGCCTGCAGGGGTGGAGCGAAATCCTGACCCGTCGTCCCAAGGATGCCCCTGCAATAGCGCAGCGGATAGTAAATATCTCAACGCACCTGACTCAGGAGGTTCAGAACCAGCGCCTTCTGCTGCAGGCCGAACGGGGTGAACTGCAGGTACAGCTTGAGCCGGTCGGTATCAGTGACATCCTGAACGACATAAAAACTTTTTTTGCGGGATACCCGCCCGACAAGGCGCATCGGCTCGACATTGTCGAAACTGACAGCAGCATGATCCTGCAGACCTGCCCTGCCCTCCTGACCCGTGTGCTGGCCAATATGGTGAAAAATGCTCTTGAAGCGACTTCCCCTCAGGAACATGTCAGGCTCTGGTTTGAGCATAGCGACGGCACACCCTGTTTCGTTGTAAATAATCCAGGTGAGATTCCAGAGCCTGTGGCCTTGCAGATTTTTAAGCGCTCATTCAGCACCAAAAGTGCCCATGGCAGAGGTCTAGGAACCTACAGCATGAAGCTTTTCGGTGAACAGTACCTGAAGGGTGTCGTTGATTTCAGCACCAGTCAGGCTGATGGAACGACCTTCTTTATTCGTCTGCCTCAATCCTTGCCGACTTGATTCATCTTTGATTTGAAATTGGTGCTACATGTCTACTACGCACAAAGGGCGGTCTCATACGAGACCGCCCTTTGCAATTGCTCGGTTCATTTAGTAGCTGGCTAAATCAGCTTTACCGCCTGTTGCGCAAAATCCAGTATGAAAGATGGTACGATACCCGGGATCAGTGATCCGGCCACGGCAATAATCAGGGCCAGAGCGATCGGTGCTGTAACCTGAACCCAGTCGAACTCTTCAGCGGGATCTTTCATATACATATAGACCATAACTCGCAGGTAGTAATAGACCGATGCGGCACTGTTGAGTACGCCGATAATGGCCAGCCAGATATAGCCCTTCTGGATTGCGCCGGAGAAGAGATAAAACTTGCCGATGAAACCGGCCGTGGGAGGCATACCGGCCAGCGAAAAGAGGAACACTGTCATGGCGACAGCTAAAACTGGATGTTTGAAGCCGAGCCCGGCGAAATCCATCACATTGCCGTTCGTTTCACCCTTCTTGGAGGCCAGAATAACAATGGCAAATGCACCGATATTCATGAATGCATAGGAAAGCATATAGAACAGGATACCGGCAGTTCCTGTGCCGTTTCCGGCGGCGAAACCGACCAGACAGTAGCCGGCGTGGGCGATTGACGAGTAGGCCAGCATACGCTTGATGTTGTCTTGGCGCAGGGCAGTGATATTACCGACCGTCATGGTCAGTACGGCGATTATCCAGAGCAGCTGGCTCCAGTCGACTTGAAGCGTAGGCAAAGCAACCAGCAGGATGCGCAGTGCGGCAGCGAAACCGGCAGCTTTCGGGCCGGCCGACATGAAGGCTGTCATCGGGGTCGGAGCACCTTCATACACATCCGGGGTCCACATGTGGAACGGAGCGGCTGCAACCTTGAACAGAAATCCGGTCAGCATGAGCAGCATACCGGCCAGCAGCATGATATTGGCCGAAGGAATCGTCATCTGCCCGACTACGGCTGCAATCTTGTAGATGCGTGTTGTACCGGTTGCACCGTAGATCAGAGCCATGCCGTAAAGCATGAATCCGGTTGAGAAGGCACCCAGCAGGAAATATTTAAGACCCGCCTCGTTTGACTTCTGGTTGGCACGGTTGAAGCCGGCCAGTACGTACAGAGAAACCGACATAACTTCCAGGCCGAGGAAGATTGTCATCAGATCGGTGCCGGACGCCATCAGCATCATGCCTACCACAGCAAAAAGCAGCAGAGGATAAAGCTCACCATGGTTGCAGCCTTCACGCTCCATGTACTGATCAGAGATCAGAACCGCCAACCCCGCAGCAACCAGGAATATCATCTTGAAGAAGGTCGCGAAGTTGTCGAGCACAACTGAACCGCTGAAGCTCTCGATGTGTCCGCCCCAGCCTGCTCCTACCAGCACCGCCGCCGCAACGATTCCGATAAAGCTGATGTAGGCCAGGTAGGTTTTCTGGCCGCCGGGTGAAAATACATTTATCAGCAGCAGAACCATGGCCAACACGGAGAGAAATATCTCCGGCAGGATCGGTGTCATGTTGACGACTGGAATTGAAATCATGTCCATCTAAAATATCCTCCGGTCGGATTGACTCGTAATTAAATTTCTAGTTTAGTGCGGTTTTGCAGCAGGTGCTGCATTTGAATCGCCAGCAGGTGCTCCACCGGGATGTCCGGCAGGCATCTGTGCACCACCGGGGTGACCGGCAGGCATCTGCGGTGCAGCTCCGGTATGGCCGGCGGGCATCTGAGCTCCGCCTGAATGTTCAGCTGCCGGTGCAGATATCGGGGCCGGAGCCTTCTTAACATTCATGGATGCCGGCCTTACCTGGGATACCAGCTTTTTGATGGCTGGATCCATCCTGTCAATAACCGGCTTGGGGTAGATACCCATCACAAAGATCAGAACGATCAGCGGCACCATAATTGTAATTTCACGTGAATTCAGGTCCAGCAGTTTCTGGTTTTTCGGGTTGTCCAGTTCACCGAACATGACCCGCTGGAAAACCCAGAGCATATAGACCGCCGACAGAATCACGCCGCTGGTTGCAACGACCGTCCACCAACGCAGTTCACTTTCAAAGGCGCCGATCAGAATCAGGAATTCGCCCACAAAACCGTTGGTGCCGGGCAGACCGACAGAAGAGAATGTCACAATCATGAATATCGTTGCAAAGATCGGCATCTGTTTTGAGAGACCACCGAAGTCGGTAATCAGTCGGGTATGCCGGCGTTCATAAATGAAGCCAACGATAAGGAACAGTGCGCCGGTTGAAACACCGTGATTGAGCATCTGCAGCATACCGCCGGTAATGCCTTCGACGTTAAAGGCGAAGACCCCCAGCATAACAAAACCCAGATGAGCAACCGATGAATAGGCCACCAGCTTCTTGACATCTTCCTGAACCATGGCCACCAAGGCGGCATAGATGATGCCGATTACCGCCAGTGTCGCAATCAGCGGAGCAAATTTATGGGCGGCTTCCGGGAAGAGCGGCATGGCAAAACGGACATAACCGTAGGTACCCATTTTCAGAAGGACGGCGGCCAATATAACGGAGCCGGCTGTCGGGGCTTCGGTATGAGCATCCGGCAACCAGGTATGCAGCGGAAACATTGGAACTTTGATGGCAAAGGCAAATGCGAAGGCTAGGAACAGCCATATCTGAGTAGCCATATCAAGCTTGAGATTGAAGAAGTGCAGCAGGCTGAAATCGGTAATGCCGGCCTGGATTCCTTTGAAGTAGAGGAAGATCAAAGCCACCAGCATCAGCAGAGAGCCGACCATTGTGTAGACGAAGAACTTTACCGCTGCGTAGATCTTGTTCTTGCCACCCCAGATGCCGATCATGAAATACATCGGAATCAGCATGACTTCCCAGAAGATGTAGAACAGGAAGAGGTCGAGTGAAATAAAAGCGCCCAGCATGCCGGTCTCAAGCAGCAGCAGACAGATCATGTACTCCTTGACCTTCTCCTCGACCGCTGTGTAGGTCGAAAGTACGGCAACCGGCATTATGAAAGTGGTCAGTATGACCAGCCAGAGGCTGATGCCGTCAATACCGATATTGTAGCGCATGACGAACGGGCCGGCCGCGATCCAGGGCATATTCTCAACAAACTGGAACTCCGCGTTGGTCTGGAATCCGGAGAGGATCAGCAGCGATATCAGGAATGTTACCAGCGTTACCGCGAGGGTTACATTCCGAAGCACGCCCTTACTGTCCTTGGGGATGAACAGAAGCAGCAGGACACCCAGTATCGGCAGGAATGTCGTCAGGCTCAGTACGTTACTCATGAATTCGTGCTCCTTTATACAAAATGCTAATGATTTGTTATTTGAAAAGATAGTAACCCAGTATAAATACAACGCCCAGCACCATGGATGCAGCATAGTTGTGGATATATCCCGACTGCATGAATCGGAACACACCACTGAAACCCATGACAACGCTGGCCACACCGTTTACCACTCCGTCTACAATGACCACATCGAAGCCCTTCCAGAGGAACTGGCCGAAGGCCTTGCAGGGATTGACAAACAGATAATCGTAGAGTTCGTCGACATACCATTTGTTATAAACGGCGCGGTGCAGAGCCGGAAATGTTTTGACAAACCGGCCGGGCAGCTCGGTGTTCTTGACATACATGGTAAAGGCGATGCCGATACCGACGACTGCAATCACAACCGACAGACCCATCAGTCCCCATTCAACGGCATGGCTCGGATGAGCACCGGCGTGGGCATATTTGGCGCCGAAGTGGTTGGCCTGCTCAAAAACCGGATCAAGCCAGTGCTCAAAATAGTTGGGCAGCATTCCCAGCAGCTTCGGCATACCGATATAGCCGCCTATGACCGCCAGGAGGCCGAGTACCATCAGCGGGATGGTTATGGTCAGCGGTGACTCGTGCAGATATTCCTTGGCTTTTGCATTGATGCGGCATTCGCCGAAAAATGTCATGAATACAAGGCGGAACATGTAGAAGGCAGTGAAGCAGGCCGCAATTGCCCCAATACCCCACAGTACGATGTTCAGTCCGCCATGATAGGGGTTCGCAAAAGCCATCCAGAGAATCTCGTCCTTGGAGAAGAATCCTGAGAAACCGGGTATACCGGCAATGGCAATCGTTGAAACCAGGAAGGTCAGGAATGTGATCGGCATGGCCGCCTTGAGACCACCCATGTTGCGCATGTCCTGCGCGTCGTCATGGGAGTGGATTTTATGCAGGGCGTAGTGCATGGCGTGAATGACCGAACCGGAACCGAGGAACAGGCAGGCCTTGAAGAAGGCGTGGGTCATCAGGTGGAAGATACCGGCCGAGAAGGCCCCGACACCCATCGCCAGAAACATGAAACCCAGCTGTGAGACTGTCGAGTAAGCCAGAACTCGTTTGATATCATTCTGGGCCGTGCCGATGGTGGCAGCGAATATTGCAGTTGCAGCACCGACTACGGCTATAACCATCATCGTTTCTGGCGACTTGACAAAAACAAAACTCATCCGGCCGATCATGTAGACACCGGCGGTAACCATGGTAGCGGCATGGATTAGTGCCGATACCGGAGTCGGGCCTTCCATTGCGTCCGGCAGCCAGGTAAAGAGCGGAATCTGGGCCGATTTGCCGGTTGCGCCGACGAAGAAGCAGAGCGTGGCGATTGTCACCACGCCGCCGTAGGGCAGCAGGTGCGAGGCTGCCTTGATTTCAGTAAAGTTGATAGTCCAGATGTTGTGATTGCTGCCGAACCACCAGTAGAGGGTAAAGAGACCGATCAGGAAACCGAAGTCGCCGACCCTGTTCATTACAAAGGCTTTCTTGGCAGCGTCACCGGCTGATTTTTTATGGAAATAGTAGCCGATCAGCAGGTAGGAGCAGAGGCCGACGCCTTCCCAGCCGATGAACATAACCAGCATATTGTTGCCGAGCACCAAGAGCAGCATGGACATACAGAACAGGTTCAGGTAAGCGAAGAAACGGTAGAAACCCTCTTCACCGTGCATATAGCCTATTGAGTAAAGGTGGATCAGCGAACCTACGCCGGTGACCACCATGATCATCACAACCGAGAGCGGATCCACCAGGAAGGCCATATCGGCTTTGAAACTGCCGGAGTGGATCCAGGGGAACATCACCTTTTCAAAAACTCTCTGCTCTGGCGGGAGGCCGATCATCTGCAGGAGAATTCCGCACGACACGATGAACGAAAGGAATATCATCAGCGTTCCGATACCGCCGATTATCGTTTCATTCTTGATCTTTTTCCCGAAGAATCCGTTGATCAGGAATCCTATGAGCGGGAAGAGCGGGATTAGCCATACTTTGTCAAACATGTAAGACTCCTTT
>CAZUGI010000108.1:0-10145 GCA_964619855.1 uncultured Geobacter sp.
ATGCTGCCGGGTTAAACCCCAATCAGCACCATTTCTCTCGGTGAGTGACCCATCAGTTCGGAGACGGCAAGAAGGTCTTTCAGTCCCATCTGAGGTGGCGACAGCTTGGTCTCCAGAGCAATAGGCAGCTCTTGACCGGACAGCCTGACACAGGTTCCGGGTGCTCCGCCGGTCTCCACCGCATCGACCAGAATTAAATTAGTGATGTTCTCCAACTCGGGAAGCAGGTCAAGACCCAGTGTGCCTCCGTCCATGACCTTAACATTACCCGGAAAACAATAGCGCCGCTGCAGTTCCTGAACGACACGAACGCCTATCCCGTCATCACTCATGACCAGATTCCCTATACCAAGAACAAGAAATGCCTGTTCCGGCAATGCCCTCAATGAAATTCGGGCACGCTGGTCTTCAACAATGATACCCTGTGACCCCTGTTCGTTGAATGTGACCAGTTCAACACGGCCGTCTGCACGTTCAACATAGCGGGACGGGACACCGTCTGCAAGTTTTGGGAGATATTTTCCGCCAACATCCTCATAGAGATCCACTTTGAAGAGTTCGGTGCCGTTTTCCCAGCTCCACTGCCCTCCAAGGTTCAGTATCCCGTCGTTTTCGTAAACCGTCACCGCCCCCTCCGGGTTCCTGTAGCCGACATAATACTTGCCTTCCTCCTTATGATACACCGCGGCATCCATCTGGCAGAATGCATCACCAACCACTTCACAAAAACCGTTGCCACTGATGAAAAATGTCTTCTCGGCCTTGCTGAGGGCCCATTCGGAAGTCATCTTGTCCGGGCTGTGGGTAAGTATGGCCTTCTCTTTTTTTAGAACTGTCTGATGAAGGCTTCGATAATCAGTGTGGACAACACTTTTGCGCGTGGCAATGTCATGAATGACGATCGCATCATCGAAGGCTTTCAGTGCTTCATGATACCGTTCCGTACTCCAGAGCCGCTCTATATAATCGTTGATATCTCCGACAAGAACTGAAGCCTGCTCAAAATCATCCCTGGACATATGCAAACTCTGCGGGCGCTTTTCTGAATGAAGTGACTGCCACAGAACAGTATCATGAGCCGTATCAGCGCTGAAAATCAGTGATTCATACGCTGTCCTGAACCTCAGGCCGATACTCGGCACACCATGCCAGACCGGGGCATTGATAGCCTCAATCGTAAAGCCGGCCGGATCGCTGTAGATATTCTGATCCTCTTCATAAAATGTTGCGGAGGAGAATGGGTAGAAAAGTTCAGGTTCGATCCATTCCCCGTAGTCAGGATCTTTAAAAAGAAGCCGGGCTTTGCCGTTTTTGGAACTGATAACAATCTTGGCCCGATCCGGACCGACAATTTCGCCGGTTCTATCAATAACTTCCAAGCTGGACACACCATCGCCATTTTCACGGCGGACTATTCTGAATTTGGCCCGGGGTCCCAGAGGACTAAAATCGATATAGTCGGTATAAGCGAGATCAACAACACTCTTCGAATCGCCGCTGAGACTTGTATCAAGTGCAGGGCCGGATGCAACGTAAAGATTTTCATTGATGGCTTCGGATGTAAAGATCGGCAGTTTATTGGAATGGTCTGGGGCATACAGACTGAACAGGGCAAGATCGCTGAGCCAGCGTTTGTGGTCGTCGTGGCAATGTGTAATGATAAGGCCTTTGATGGTTTTCAGGCCATGGCCGCCGATCTGCTGAAACAGTGGAGAGCCGCAATCCACGAGAAAACTGCTGTCACCGATGCTCACCAGGTAACCGATACTCTTTCCCATACTGGAAAAAGGGCCATAGTCACCCAGCACCCGGACATAAATTCCGTCATCCCTCACGCGTCACCTCGCACAAGAATCGCCAAGTCCTGATTGACCGGCGATTTTGGCAGCCAGAATAAAATCTACCGTTCTAATGAGTGTATATACCTTTCTGGCGCACTAAATGCCAGAAAAACTTGGACCTGTTTTAAAAGCCCCAAGTGTTATCCGGCTGGTTTGACATTGTTCCGGTTGGTATGGTAAGTGTGAAAAACTCAAATATTTACAAGGAGCTTTTGTGCCTAAACGTAGTAGCCGGCTATTCAGTTTCGTCGCTGCACGCCCTCGTTTGATTCTGGGGCTGGCCCTGATAATTTCAATCATTTCCGTTTTTTACACTGTCAAGAAAATGGAATTTCTCACCGGGCGGGATGATCTGATGCCTAGGAACGCCTCTTTTCAGGTGGATTATCGCACCTACCGTGCCGAGTTTGGTGATCAGGAAGAGATCGTAGCTGTTATTGAGTCGGATGATGCTGAAAGAGCCACTCGTGCCGCAGATGACCTGTACGCCAGGCTGAATAAGGAAAAAGGAGTCTTTCGCGAAGTTTTCTACCCAGGGGGACTGCCATTCTTCCGCACTAACGGTCTGCTGTTCATGCCTCTGGATGATATCAGACAGCTTCGCAAAACCTTGACCATGGCTGCGCCGGTTCTGAAGGATCTGGCTGCTGCACCTTCGGTGCAGACCCTATTCACCAGCCTTACCGGACAGATCGACGGTTACCTGAAATCCGGAGATCCGGTCGCGCTGCAGAGCCTGACCTTCATGCTGACAACTCTTGACAAGGGTTTTAAAGCCTTCGATGGAAAAAGTAGCGGGCTCTCGATGGACTCATTTCTAAAAGGGAGTGGTGACGGGAAGCCGTCCATGCTGGAGAGCGCCGGCAGACAACAGGTTATTACCATTTTGCCGATCAAAGAACAGGGCAGCTTTGTTCCTGCTGAAAAGTCTATCAAAGCTGCCCGGGCGGCAGTTGATGAAATCCTGAAAAAACCCGAATTTAAAGGGGTCAAAGCCGGTCTGACCGGTGTGCCTGTTCTTGAGTACGAGGAGATGGCTACCAGTCAGCGTGACATGGAGATAGCAACCCTGCTCTCTCTGGCACTGACTGTACTGCTCCTGCTGTTCGCCTTCCGCGGCCTGCTGAACGTTATTGCCGCCATAGTGTCGCTGATCGTAGGAATCTGTCTCTCCTTCGGATTTGCCACGCTGGCCGTCGGACACCTGAACATTCTCTCGATGGTCTTCGCCATCATGCTGATCGGCCTGGGGATTGAGTACGGCATCCAAGTGGTGCTGCGCTATCAGGAAGAGTTAAAAAATGGTGCTTCCGGGCTGGCATCTATCGAGACCGGGCTGACCACCAATATCCGCTCAATCATCATGGCTGCCGCTACAGTGGCACTGGCATTTGCCACCTTTGCTTTCACTGACTTCAAGGGGATTGCCGAACTCGGCATTATTGCTGCCGGCGGTGTTTTTATCTGCGTACTGGCTACTTTCACCGTTCTGCCTGCCATGCTGATTCTGCTTGAGCGCTTCAGAAAACCGGCTAATGGCCCTCAAACAACAAAATCAGGATATTCTTCTCCCTCTCCTGACTCTGGAAAGCCGGAGAGCGGATTTTCCCGTTGGCTGTTCGGCAAACCACAGGCGGTCATTGCAGCAACTCTGCTTCTGTCTGTTATCTGCATCTACCCCACCCTGACCATGCGCTTTGACTACAACCTGATGAACCTTCAGGCAAAGGGACTCCAATCGGTGGAATACGCGTACAAACTGATGCGCAGCAAGGAGAATTCAGGTTATTTTGCCGTTGTCACCGCCAGGGACAAAGCTGAAGCGCGTAGCCTGACAGAGCGTCTTGAAAAATTACCATCCGTAGACCATGTCGTCAGTCCGCTCAGTTTTGTACCGGAGCAGCAGACAGAAAAACTGGCCGAACTGGCTGCATTGCGAGCTGTCATGGCAGATGTGAAGCCGGTGCCATACGAGGAAAACCTGCAGGTGATGGCGCTGCCGGCGGTCTTTGAAAACTTCCGTGACCGGGTGGAAAAACTGACAAAAGCCCTCGAGATGCAGAAAGCGGCTCAGGCAAAGCCGGTTGGAGCCTTTCTGGCCACACTGGATTCCTTCTTCAAGACTCTGGAAAAAGAGAAAGACAAGAATGCTCTGGGAATGCTGAGGGAGTTTCAGGGGGGCATGTTTGCCGAACTGCCAGACAAACTGAGGATGATGAAGGAGAGCTTAAATGCGGTTCAGATCAGCGAGTCAGATGTTCCGCCGCAGCTGATGCAGCGTTTTGTCGGCAAGAGTGGCAAATTACTGCTCCAGGTGGCAGCCAAAAAGGAGATTTTTGAACGCGAGCCTCTGCAGGAGTTCGTTACCCAGGTCAAAAGTGTTTTCCCGAACGCGACCGGAGAACCGGTCATGGTATTTGAATCACTCACCGTTCTGCGCGACTCCTATTTAAAAGCATTTATTTACGCTTTCATTGGCATCGCCGTCATACTGCTGATCAACTTCAGAAGCATCCGCTATGCCCTGCTGGGCACTCTGCCGCTGGCAGCCGGCCTGCTGATGATGATTGGGGGGATGCGGATTGCGGGTGTCAGTTTCAATTCGGCCAACATCATTGTTCTGCCGCTGATTCTGGGGGTGGGAATCGACTCGGCCATCTATATCATCAACCGTTATCGCCAGGGCGATGAGAACCCGGCCCAGGTCGCAGCGAGCAGCGCCGGCATCGGGGTGTTGCTGAATGCCCTGACCATCCTGTTCAGCTTCGGGGCGCTGATGGTGGCGCACCATCAGGGGGTTTTCAGTATCGGCGCAGTCATGTCGCTCGGAATGGTGGCCAGCGTAGCGGTTTTTCTGGCGTTTCTGCCGGCCCTGCTGACTCTGTGGGGAAAACGGTAATCTTTTGTACCTCTTGAGTATTCCCCCGCGAAGTCGTATTTCAAAGGATACCAAGGCAGCGAGGAGAAACCGAGATGGCGTACACGTCGGTACGTCAAGGAGGTTTCGACGAAACAACGACGGTAGCCGAAGAAAGACGGCTTCGCTCTACGGTGCGGTTACGTTGACAACCTGACTCCCCTCCCCCCCCTGATTAACCACCTGAATCCGGAAATCCTTGTTGGTCGACGAATATGGGTAACGCTGATAAATCAATCGTGTGCAGTCCTGAAAAATCAGCTTTTCCCGCTCACCAGCCTCCTGTCCACCTTTGCTGCCAATCCTCTGGCCATCCACATAGATCACCGAGTTCTGCTGGAAATTTTTCCCGTAGATATTCAGTTCATAATAATTTACATATTCGCTGCCAATAGAAACCTGGCTTATCTCTGGCTTGGTTTCAACAGTGATGGCAAGCGGCAGCGATCCGTTTTCATGATCGTTTCTGACCGCAATCTGGTGCAGGCCGCCGGAAATCTGTGGAATGCTGAAAACAAGCTGTTCCGGTGAGATAAAGCGACTATTTATTACCGCCCCGTTGAAGAGCAGTGAGCTTGTTTCAGTGAAGTTCTTACCGTTTGCAGTCACATCGCGACCTGCACCCTGAGTGCAGGCACTGACAGTGTCCGGTGTGAGCGAGGACAGTACGGGCCGGAGCCCCAGAACGGTAAAGTTGTAAACTCTTCCAGCAATTCCGTCGCTGCGCTTGATAAACAGCGCGTACAATCCGGCATCCAGCCTGGGAATGGCAAATTCAAGCTGCCTGCCGTCAGTTACTCTGGCTGGAATTTCAACGCTGCCAAGAAAGGCGGAGGCCTGCTCACCGAAGCCGTTTCCGAAGATGGAGACTTTACTGCCAGGTTCGCCCTGGGCAGGAATGATACTCAGAATAGTGGGAGCAACAGACGGTGCGGCAGGGGCCGACTGTGGAGCCGACTGCGGCTTGGCCTTTTGTGGCCGCTCAGCTGCCTGCAGAATTGAAGTACTATGAAAATATAAAAACAGCAGCATCGAAATGATCAAAATTGGTCTCATGTAGTTCAACTCCCAAAATTATCGTTTCACCGTCATAGCAAGCCAGATCCCTCCGGCACCAAAGAGCAGATTTGCTCCCCAGGCCGCGGCAAAAGCCGGAAGAACACCGCTGCGACCATAGGACATCAGTACGGCGTTCACTACAAAATACACGAAACCGATGCCGACGCTGGCCCCGATCCCCATCGCAATCCCGCCCGATCTGCTGTTTCTGAGTGCAAACGGAATTCCCAGAATAACCATTACAAAGGCGGCAAACGGAGAAGAGAGCTTGGCATGCATCATCGTCAGATGCCTGAAGGCCTGATAGCCGCCACGACGGAGATTTTCCGCGTACTCCCGCAACTTGCTGTAACTGAGGTTGTCGGCATTGTTGTCAAGCACCTTGAGATCATCAACTTTCAGTTTTAGCGCAATTTCCATACTGGAAACAGCCGTACTGCGATAGCCGACGCCCTTGCTGAAATCCTTGACTTCAAGCTGCATGAGAGTCCAGCGGTCATCCTTGAATTCAGCCCGCTCGGCATCAATCCGGCTGACCGGATTTAAAGAACCATCCAGAGTCCAGACCGTGACCCCTTTCAACTGCTTTTTCTGCGGATCAAAGGCCTGAGCCTGCAGAATCAGGGTATCTGTCCTGAACCAGATATTGTTGAGCTTAAATACCGCATTTACACCCTGTTTTTTTATTTTTATCCGCTCGATATACTCCATCCGCTCATAACTTTTGGGCACTATGAATTCGGCGTTGATCAACAGCAATACACTGGCCACCAGCCCAAGCGCCAGCATCGGCAGCGAAATACTCAGCAGGCTGACCCCGCAGCTGCGCATGGCGGTAATTTCTGAATTTCTGGATAGCAGGCCAAGTGTCAACAGCGTCGCCATCAAAATTGAGAACGATGTCGTCTGCCCCACCATCTCAGGAAGTTTATTGAGGAAGAACTGAAAAATATCGTACGAAGAACCGCCGGCACGGACAAAACGCGGAATCTTTTCCATCATGTCAAGGACCAGATAAATTGATACAAAACTGCCAAGACAAAGCGAAAAAAGGCGCAGCCAGGTGAGAGCGATATAGCGGTTTAAAATTGACATATCAGCGCACCCGGCCTTTGCTGAATATGCCGGCCAGTTCCGATATGGAAGGGATTGGAAGTGAGCGCTCCAGTGAAGACATACGCAGCAGATACCATCCTATTCCCAGAAAAATCATATTTGGCAGCCACACGGCAACAAACGGGGGTATGCTTCCTTTTTCCGCCAATGTCCTCAATAAGGAAAGCATCAGGTAATAGACCAGCAGGATCCCAATACTGACCGAAAAACCGGCAGACTTTCCGGAGCGACGGTTCTGGATACCGAGCGGCACGGCTATGAAGGCAAACACCAGTGACGCAAACGGGAAGGCATACCGGCCATGCAGCTCAGAAAGCATCTTCAGGCGGGTCTGGACAGGAGTGGTCTTGTTGGCAATTAGGCTGCGCAATTCAGGCGCTCCCATATCCTGTTCGTTGCGGCCGACAACTGCCCCTGCCTGGTCTCCGACCGTCATGACATATTCTCCGAATGCCACCAGACGGTATTCATCACCCTTGCCGGCTGCATGAATGCTGCCGCTGTTAAGTGAAAGCCGCAATGCCTGACGGTCGGAGCCGCCGGCAATCACGCCATCCCGGGCAAATATGGTCATAGGCCGTTCAGGATTGCGACCATCATGAATAATCACACCCTGCAATGTATGGCGTTGATCGTCATAATGTTCCGTATAAATTATCATTCCGGGGATTTCATCCCAAAAAACCTTTTCCCGAATAGTGGCAGATACATTGCTCTTCAATACCTGAAAACTGAGTTCCTTGAAGGCGCTGTTACCCCATGGAACCCCCACCAGGCTCGCCGCAAAGGTCATCATGGCCGCAACAACGGCACAAAACAGAACTGGTGGCATGATCTGAACAAGACTGATCCCGCTGGCCTTGATTACTGTTATCTCGTTATCTGCGGAAAGCCGGCCAAATGCCAGCAGTACTGCAAGCAGAAAAGCCATCGGGATGGTGAATACCAGAAAAGACGGCATCAGGTACATGATCATTTTGCTGACATCAGCCAGAGGGACGCCACGGGAGACAACCAGTTCAGTCAGCTTGATCAGGCGACCCATGAGCAGAATCAGAGTGAATACAGCAATTCCTAGCAGAAAGAGCGAGGCAATTTCACGGATTATGTAAAGGCTGAGAATACGCTTCATTGGCGGGGATGATACATGAGCGAAGGAAATGTGTAAAGGGGCGTGGTTGTCTGATGATTGGTGTTACTGGATAATTAAGAAGCAAATTTACACGACATCTTTATCCGCTTTTCTGTCTATCCCGGCAGCCGGAGCGATTGGCAGCCCCAGCAGATACAGAGTAATCCCGACAGCAACAGCCAGCAGTGCAATCTTTACCCATATAATCGGAACTAACAGAAAGGCCGAAACCGAGAGTGATATCCATACCATAATTATGGCCGTATTTCTGGCCTTGATTGGAATACCGCCACCATTCAGATAATCACGTATCAATGGGCCAAGGTGCGTGTGTTGAAGCAGCCAGCTGTGAAAACGCTCGGAACTTCTGGCAAAACAGGCGGCAGCCAGCAACAGGAACGGCACGGTCGGAAGTAGTGGCAGGAAGAGCCCTATAACCCCGGTAACGATAAAACCCCAGCCGCAGCAAATCAGTATCCAGCGCAGAATATCACTCTTCACAACTTTGGAGACCGGTTCCTGAGTATTCAGCGACATTGTATCAGATCCTTGAAAGGAGAATTCGCTATTACGCAATCTTACGGCTAGCGGATAATTAAACAAACAAAAGACCCTCCGGAAAACCGGAAGGTCTTTTAAGTTCAAAATCCGCAAATAAGATGATCAGCCCTGTGCAGACCACTGACCATGAAGGTTGCAAAGTTCACGGGCTGTCACGGAGGATGCCGCAACATTGAAGACAGCCTCGGCGGCCTCACCCGGCTTAAGAAACTGGCGATAGGCTTTACCGTCTGCAATGAGTTCTATCCATTCAATGTAATGCTTTTCCTCCATTGGATGAGCAACGCTTCCGACCGTTACTTTATATCCGCCGGCAACTTTTTCGACCACTGGAACATGCTTTTCTTTGGCAGCGTCAACCGTATTTTCAGCCAGAAGAGCCATCGCTTCACCACAGCAGACGAGCGAACCACCCCCGGCATGAATGTTTTCTACAATATTGCCGCACAGGTTGCATTTGTAAACCTCAAGTAATTTTGCCATTTGAATATTTCTCCTTTAATAATTATTGGCCCTTACGGGGGTTAGAAAACTACCAATTCTCGCCCAGCAATTCAAAATGTGCCTTGGGATGCAGACATGCCGTACAGACTTCAGGCGCTTCCTTGCCTGTATGGAGATAACCGCAGTTACGGCAACGCCAGACAACATCACCATCCCTTGTAAACACGCGACCGGCGTCAATATTTGCCAAAAGATCGCGATACCGCTTTTCATGCTGTTTCTCCGCTACCGATATTGCATTCCATGCAGCGGCTATTGCAGGGAAGCCTTCTTCTTTGGCCGTTGCAGCAAAAGATGGATAAAGCAACGTGTATTCCTCATGTTCGCCGTTTGCTGACGCTAGAAGATTCTCTGCAGTAGTACCGATTTTTCCTGCCGGAAAGCAGGAGGTTATTTCAAGATCACCACCTTCAAGGAATTTGAAGAAACGCTTGGCATGTTCTTTTTCCTGATTGGCTGTCTCTTCGAATATATCGGCAATTTGAACATATCCCTCTTTTTTTGCCACCGAAGCAAAGAATGTGTAGCGATTGCGGGCCTGGCTCTCGCCGGCAAACGATTTGAGCAGGTTCTGCTCGGTTTTGGTGCCCTTTATTGAAGTTGCCATTGTCCCCCCTATTAAGTTCAGCTATAAACACGACCGTTATTGTCCTTTATACCGCACTTTTATTTTTTTGCAAGCAGGAAAATATAAAGGGGACGCATTTCTGCGCCCCCTCTGGTAGTAATTATTACCGGTGATGATTATTACATTTCGCGGCCGCCGGCTGCTGCCCATTTTTCCAGCATAGCGGTGGTAACGGACTTCGGACGCTCAAGGGCGTAACCGAGACCACGGTCCCAGGTGATGTTAGCCATGCAGCCAAGTGCGCGCCCTACGCCGAAGAGAACGGTGTAGAATTCAAACTCGGTCAGACCGTAGTACATCTGGATAACACCGGACTGTGCATCGACGTTAGGCCAGGGATTCTTGGTCTTGCCGTGCTCGGTCAATACGCCCGGAGCAACTTCAAAG
>CAZUGI010000109.1:0-10113 GCA_964619855.1 uncultured Geobacter sp.
CCGCCAACTCGATTCTGATCAAGCTAAACCAGATCGGCACTCTGACCGAAACCTTTGAAGCGATCGAAATGGCCAAGCGGGCCGGTTACACTACGGTTATCTCACACCGCTCCGGTGAAACCGAAGACACCACTCTGGCTGATCTGGCTGTGGCGGTCAACGCCGGACAGATCAAGACCGGATCGCTCTGCCGTACCGATCGTGTAGCAAAATACAACCAACTGCTGCGCATTGAGGATGAACTGGACACAACAGCCCTCTTCAAGGGCCATGATGTTTTTTTCAATGTGAAAAAATAAAAACAGAGGCTGTCCACGAAAGGCGGGGAATTAACCCCGCCTTTTTTATTCTAAAATCCTCGATTAAACACAGAGGCACGGAGAGCACAGAGGAATCATAGGATCTAGGGGAACAGTTCAGAACCTGTGTATGTTGAGCCAGAATATACTCTTTTATACTCTAGAAATTTTTCACTTAATTTGTTTCTCTGTGACCTCTGTGCCCCTGTGTTTTAATGATTCTATAGGTTTTTATGGGAGGAAAATATGAACAAATCCGAAATGTGGGGACGATACCAGCGCTATCTTTGCGCCTGTCCGGACATATCCCTGTCGTTGGACATCAGCCGCATGAATTTCGCCGATGGCTTTTGGAGCCGCATGGAACCTGCCATGCAAAAGGCTTTTGCGGCGATGGCTAAATTGGAGAAAGGGGTCGTCGCCAATCCGGACGAAGGGCGCATGGTCGGGCATTATTGGCTGCGTAACTCCACTTTGGCCCCATCGTCAGAAATGCGCTCGGAGATTGAAGAGGCTGTGGCGCAAGTCACAGAATTCAGCCGTAGGATACATTCTGGTGAGCTGCAGACCCCGGCAGGAGAAAAATTCAGGAATATCCTCATCATCGGTATCGGCGGTTCAGCCCTGGGACCGCAATTTGTGGCCGATGCCCTCTCCTCCTCCGATGACAGAATGAAGGCATACTTTCTGGACAATACCGATCCGGACGGCATGGACCGGGTCTTTGCCGAACTGGGTTATGATCTGTCCCGAACACTGACAATAGTGATTTCCAAGAGCGGTTCTACCAAAGAGACCCGCAACGGAATGCTGGAGGCCCTGACCGCCTACAGGAGGGCCGGACTTGAGTTTGCCCGCCATGCAGTAGCGGTTACCGGTATCGGCAGTGAACTGGATAAAGTTGCACTGTCTGAGGGCTGGATAGAACGCTTCCCGATGTGGGATTGGGTCGGTGGACGAACCTCCGTGACATCTGCTGTCGGCTTACTGCCCGCTGCACTGCAGGGAATAGACATCTCTGCCCTGCTGGATGGGGCGAGAGCATGTGACGAAATAACCCGTAAGAATGATACCGTTCACAATCCGGCTGCTTTGATGGCCTTGATGTGGCATTACGCTACAAACGGCAACGGCGAGAAGGACATGGTCATGCTCCCCTACAAGGACCGCCTGCTGCTTTTCTCCCGTTATCTTCAGCAGTTGATCATGGAGTCGATCGGCAAGGAGCTTGATCTGGACGGAAAACGTGTCAATCAGGGGCTGACTGTCTATGGCAACAAGGGTTCCACCGATCAACACGCTTATGTACAGCAGTTGCGCGAAGGAGTGGCAAACTTCTTTGTTACTTTTATTGAAGTCCTCCGGGATCGGAAAGAAGCTTCTATGGAGGTCGAGCGGGGCATAACCAGTGGCGATTTTCTGTTCGGTTTCTTTCAGGGAACACGTACGGCACTTCATGATAACGGCCGCGAATCTATGACGATCACGGTCGACACAGTGGACGCCCGAACCATCGGCGTATTGATCGCCCTTTTCGAGCGTACGGTCGGCCTGTATGCCGGACTGGTCAATATTAATGCCTATCACCAGCCGGGTGTCGAGGCCGGCAAGAAGGCGGCCGGATCAGTAATTTCGTTGCAGAAAAGCATTCAGGAGCTGATGAGCACAAGTCAAAGTGCTATGACTGCAGAAGAGATTGCAAAGGCGTTAGGGAAACCGGAGGAGAGCGAGGCTGTGTTTTCAATACTACGTCATCTGGCAGCCAATCCTGACAGGAAAATTCGCATGGGTGGTCAGAGTGTCATATCCGGGATTACTTTCGAGATCGAGAGGCATCCATGAAGAAAATAGCGACAGCGGTAATCCTGCTCATCTGTTTTATGGCAATCTGCAACGCAGATGAAATCCCGCTACAGAGTGCTTCACTGTCATATTTCCCTCACCTGTTGCATCAAAAGGCTCTGGGGGGCTGCGGCGACTGCCACACCGGCAGTGATCCGGGCAAGATTGAGGAATTCGGGGAGAAATGGGCTCACAACACCTGCATGGGCTGCCACCGCGACAGCCAGCGCGGACCTGTTAAATGCGGAGATTGCCACACCGTCTACTGATTCCGGCCTACATTCGCGATTTTACCCGTCTGGTCGGAAGTGCGCTCCAGGGATCATCCGGCCAGGGATGCTTAGGATAACGCCCCTTCAGTTCTTTCCTGACCTGATGATAGGAACCATCCCAGAAGCCTTTCAGATCCCTTGTAACCTGGATCGGTCTTCCGGCCGGTGACAACAGCTGCAGAAGGACCGGTACTCTGCCGCCGCAGACCGCCGGTCCCTCTGCCAGACCAAACAGTTCCTGCAGCTTGACCGCCAGCACCGGAACCTCTCCGGAATAGTCCAGCCTTACCTTTGACCCGCTTGGCACCGTCAGATGTGTTGGAGTCATTGCATTGAACTCTTGCAACTGTCGGTAATCCAGCCTCTGCTGTAAAAGCGCGGAAATATCAATCTGAGCCAGCTTTACGGCGCTCTGGACACCTGACAGGCAGGGTGCCAGCCAGATATCCAGTGATGCCAATAGCGCCTCATCTGACATTTCCGGCCAGCCACCGCCGGGAAAAACGGAACTCATCAATGCCATACGCCCCTGAAACTGCCGCAATTTATCATCCAGATTCAACAGTTTTAAACCTGAAGTTTTGACAGTTTCAAGCAGTACCGGCACAGCTGACTCATCCGATGGCTTGAAATGCGGGGAAGACAGGCTGATCGCTCCCAGAAATTCCTGACGTACAGCGACTACACGACCTTCCCGTTCATTCCAGCTGACAGCGGAATCAACCCTGATATGGCGGGATCGTTCATCACGGATATACACTTCTGAAATTTCGGCGGCCTGATGAATGACAGCTTCAGCCTGACTGCCGCCGTCCAGCGATACTGCTATGATGAATTCGGCATTCCGCACCGAACTGCGCGGTGACAAACCGGCACCACGACCGTTGGCAAGCAGGTAGGACGAGCTACCGGCTGTACGTCGACGGGCCAGGCGATCAGGATAGGCCGCCAACAGAAGCCGGGAAATAACTGCTTCGTCAGACTTTCCCTGACCAGAAGCCACCTGAACACCTATAAACCTTGAAAGCTGGCTGACCACCTGCTCGATATTTTTCATGGCTGCCAGATCCAGACGATCATCTTTGCGGCAATTCATGCGCCATTCCTGCAGAGCCTCCAAACGGTCACTCACATCAGAATGGCTGCTCGTCTGACTGACATCTCCTCTGGCAAATCTGAAAATATCCCGCTCGGAGAGCAGCGCTGCCAGGACACAACCAACATCCGGGCACCCCAACTCAACTGAGCGCAGCAGTAATCGCCCCAGTCGCGGATGGAGCGGAATGCGAATTAACTCATGCCCCGCAGAAGTAACGTGACCGGAATCGTCCAGACAGCCAAGATCAACCAGCAGTCTGCGGGCAGACTCCACGGCGGATAAAGGAGGAGGATCAAGCCAATTCAGCTCTGACGGACCTCTGTTTCCCCAGGCCGCCAACTCAAGCAGCAGCGGGGAGAGGTCGGCTTCGAGTATTTCCGGGGGTGTATGCGGCGTCATGGCACTCATGGTATGCCGGCTGTACAATCTATAGCAGATGCCGGGAGCCATGCGCCCTGCCCGCCCCTTGCGCTGTTCGGCCGAGGCACGTGATGCCCGCACCGTAATCAGCCTGTTCATACCGCTGGCCGGATCAAATCGCACGCGACGGGATACTCCGCAGTCAATGACAACCCGGACTCCTTCGATGGTCAGGCTGGTTTCGGCAATACTGGTCGCCAGAACAATTTTACGCAGCCTACCCGGTTGTATGGCCTGCTGCTGCAGAGCAAAAGGGAGATCACCATACAGCTGATGAACCTCAACCTTTCGGGCCGGAATTCCGGCATCCGCAAGCAAAGCTGCACAGCTGCGGATTTCCCCGGAGCCGGGCAGAAAGGCAAGAATATCGCCTTGGCTCTCGTTTAATGCACAAATTATGGCAGCAGTCATCCGCTGTGGAAGTTTTCCATGCCCCTGATCATCAATAAAGATTTCCTCAACAGGGAATGATCGTCCTGTTGAACTTATTACCGGTGCATTATCAAGCATCCTGGAAAGCGGCTGGATATCGAGAGTCGCAGACATAATCAGCATTTTCAGATCGGGGCGCAGGTGCCGCTGAACTTCGAGACAGAGCGCCAGTCCCAGATCGGCATGAATGCTCCGCTCGTGAAACTCGTCGAAGATGATCATGGCAATGCCTTCGAGCGATGGATCATTCTGAATGCGGCGGGTCAGTATTCCTTCAGTCACCACCTCGATACGGGCTGCAGAGGTCACACATCTGTCAAATCGGATGGAATACCCGACTGCACTCCCCACCTCTTCACCCAGGCTGTCTGCCATTCTGCGAGCGGCGGAGACGGCCGCCAGGCGTCGCGGTTCAAGCATGATGATCCGGCCGGCTCCTGGAGGCAGCACATCCAGAACAGCCAATGGAACCCGGGTGGTCTTGCCGGCCCCGGGTGGAGCATGCAGCAGGACATTCGGATGAGAGCGGATTGATTCCAGAAGAGTCGGCAGAATTTCGTCAATCGGCAATTTTGGTGGGTGTCTATCAGGGCACATAATTATCCGATAACTTGCTAACAAGCTTGTTTTTTTCTACAAAAGAAGCTAAAGGGCCTGCGGCATAATGCTGCAGGCCTTCTAATTCTATGGCAAATAAACCGCCATATGTGTTTATGCTTAAACTCCCTTATTTAAGAAAACTGCCCCTTCTACGCCGGCGCTGGTGCCGCCGAACTTGGCGCCCATGGTTCCCTTGAGACCCCAGCCGCACTTGCTATCGTACACAAGCTCAATCTTCTGGCTGATTCCTGCCGGAGCATCCTTCAACACGGAACCTGTATCTACACCGACTCCCACCGAAACAGCATAACTCCCATCCGAGGGACTGAATTCAGTTGAGCCGGTGAACATTCCTTTGGACACCTCTCCGCTGATCTTCCCGGTGGAGTCAATATTCACGAGGTCGTTGCCCATCTTGGTGGTCGTCTCACTGGCACTCTCAACACCATCCTTACCCTTCTGGTAGTTAGTGGATGCCTCAACCGTGAGCCCCTGCCCGGAACTCATGCCCACCTTGGTTTTGAGATATTCGCTGGCGGGGCAGGTTGCCTCGGGTGCCTTATCCATTTTGCAATCGGGGGTGATCGGCTTATCGCTCTTCACAATAAAAGCCTGATAGTGAACGCTCCGAATCAGTCGATCATTCAGGTCAAGCCGCTGATCAACCCGGATGTACGGTCCGGATTCGCTGCCGGTTGCAAGCGTCATATGAAAAGGTCCCTTCATGGCAGCTCCCGGACCATCGGGCGGCAATGGCGACCAGGTCGAGATTTTCTGCCACTTTCCGACATTCAGGAGATCAAGCTGGCCGGAAGGCATGCCCTGGATCTCAACGTTGCCGTCGACATCCACCGTTCCGCTGAAGCTCCAGTCACGATGCTGGAATCCGCCCTTCAGGTTGGACGAGAATCCACCGGGGCCCACGGCAACAGTCGCAGGAACCAGACCGGCAATCGGGCTGGCCGCTTTCCCCTGGTAGACATACATGACATTACCTCGACCGGTGATATTACCGGTCGGCGAGATATCCATCGAAAACTCTTTGGCACACGCCAGCGTCTGAAGGTTTATATTTGTCCTGGTCATCCCCTGGCCAAACTGGGTGTTAGCCTCCTTGGCATCTTCGCCGGATCTGGCTCGTACATACTGAGCCTCGTAATGCCCGACCCATTCGGGAGGAAATTTCTTTTTTTCGTCATCGGAACCAGTTTTTCTAGGAGCCGGACGTGGCTTCGTACTGTTCGCAGCGGCAGGAGTGCCTGCTGATTGCGGATCAGAAGAGTCGCCTGTTTTAGTGGATGTACCCGGAGCAGCTGAGGCGCCGGAAGAACCGCCTGTCGGCTCCCCTTCTCGGCCGGATCCGGCATAGCCAAGCAGCCAGGCCTGCTCAAAATATTTTTTAGCCTCCTGAGAGCGCCCCTTCTGAGCCAGAATTTTTCCGTATAAATACTTATAGAGGCCGGTTTGAGGCGAGAGGGACATAGCGCGTTTTACAGCTGTCTCGGCTTTTTCCGGATCACCGGCTTTGAAATATGCTGCCGCCAGATTGCCCCAGAGCGGATCCAGATCCGGAAACCAGGTGGTTGCCAGACGAAGTATTGAAAGGGCATCATCTATTTTGCCCTTCTCCATCAGCACCATGGCCAGGTTATTCAGATAGACGCCATTGGCCGGCTGTAGATTTGCCGCCTTTGCAAAGCCGTACCAGGCCTCATTGTGGTAGGATTTCATGAAGAATGTAACCGCCTGAACATAGTAGGCTTCGGCAAGCCCTCCTTTGACATCCGTCAGGGCCAGTGCTGCCAGACTGTCCAGATTGCGGCGCTGCTTTTCGTTCTTCTGCTGCTCAGACTCTGCAAGGGTGCGTCTCAGAAGTGCTGACAGATCTTCTTCAGCTTTCGGTGGTTTCGCTGCCGTCTCCTGTCGAAGTGACTGATCACGTCGCCATACCGAAACCCCGTCACCGCTGCCGAGCACTTTAAATGGGAGCGTCAAGACATCTCCGTTAACAGAAAACGGCTTGCTGCGGCAGCCCATCTCCATCTCCTTGAACTCGATGGTAACAAGCTTCCCCTCCCACGACCAGTTGCCGGCATCCTCGATTGTTTCGCCCGGCTGCGTCGCACGAACCGCAGCGCTGCCGTTGCCGGCCAGCGTGATGCTTATAACCGCTCCAGCTTTCGGCTTGCCGCCGTCACTGTCTTGGACAAACTTCCAACTTCCGGCCGGAGAGATGGCCAAGGCAGGAACAGTCATTATGAGCAAACATGTAATACAAAGTACAATCGTCCGGAATTTCATGCTGAAGCTCCTTGGCACGGGAGTGCCTTACTGACCTCGGTATTAGGCTGTGCGGATCACTCTCACCGTACCAATTTTACAAGTACGTCCGTGTCATTGCCCATCGTTTGCGGAACCTGTTCATTACCGGTGAGGCGCCGTGCCATATAGGGAACATTTTCAGCCAGATATTCCTTCATCTCTGCAACCGTTATCTGGTTATCCTTGTTGCTGTCAGCCTCACCCTGCAGGCCTTTCAGGAAAAAATACGTGAATAGCGAATGGCGTTTTTCAGGATACCAAGATGAGAACTGTTCACCACTGGAACTTGCTATGACAAGTGCATTTTGAGGTTGCTTTGCAGCCTTCTCCTTCCGCACCAGAGCGCTGGTTCCTTTGAAGAGAGTGCCTTTTTGCGTAGCACCGGAGAAACATGCGTCTATCACAACCGTTACCTTCTGTGCATTCAGCTTGGCCAGGTTGTCGTAAAATGTCTGCAGGCGATAGCCGCTGATTTTAAGCATCTGAGGGTTGGCATCTACCGGCACGAAATACGCTTCGCTCGATTCGGCATCCGGTGCACCATGACCGACGTAATACACAAAAACCTTTGACTTGCCCTCTTTCACATAATTAAAAAGTTTACCCTTATGGGTTCTTTCTGTGCCGAAGAGTTCATTGAATTTTGTGAAAGTTGCGTCCTCAACATAAATTACATTATCAGGATCATATCCCATGGTTCTGGTAAGATAGGCGCGCATGGTCTGGGCGTCACGATTCGCATAATCAACATCCGGCGCACCCGAGGCAGAATAATTGCGGTTGCCGATTACCACCGCTACATCGTATTTTCCGGCTTTATGACCTTCGGGAATATTTTGATCGACATCGGACGATAAATCTCCGGCTGTTTGCATTTCGTTCTTTTTACTGCTGACAGGCTTGTTTGCAGATACCGGATAAGGATCAACGGGGCGTGATGGATTTGGTGATACAGTTGTAGCAGGTTCGGTCCTGGCAGTAATTGCTGGAGCCGCTCTGAACTCAGGCTTTCTTTGTGCCAGATAGCTATCATTGCCGGTGTTCAGGGATACCCAGTTTCCCCGTTTGATCGAGACCATTTCAAAAGCGGAAAGATCCAGACCATTATGGTCACTGTGCGACATGCTATATATACCTGAAACACCGGTTAAATTTTTTGTTTGTTCAATGCCTTTTCGAATTTGATCGGGGCTGGCACCATTATTTTTAATTGCCGAGGCTATCAGAAGAAAGGCATCATAGGCATACCCCCCAAAAGTGGAAACCTCGCTTCCGTAAAGTTTTTTGTACCGTATATCATACTGTTTCAAAAGATCAATTTGAGGGTCATTTGTTGAGAGCACATCATAGACGGCCAGTTTTCCTGCCGGAAGCATGATCCCCTCGGCGGCCTCAATTCCGGCAAGCTCTATGAATTTACCAGAAGCCACTCCATGGCTCATGTAGGTTGGAATCTTTATGCCGAGCTGCTTGATGTTCCTTGTTATTACGGCCGGGCCTGGATTTGTGCCCCAACAGATGATCGCGTCAGGTTTCATGCCCCTGATTCTGGTTAGTTGAGCAGTCATATCTGTATCTCTGGGACCGTAAACCTCATCCGCTACTATAGAAAAACCCCTTATTGCTGCAAGTGCCTTGATCTGTTCGCGCCCCGAAGAGCCAAAACCATCTGTGACCGTGAATAGGGCGATTGTTTTCTGATTCTGCTTCGACATATGGTTAAGTATCTTCTCGGCGGCAATATGATCATTGGCAGGCGTCTTGAACACCCATTTTTTAACCGGATCAGTGATTTTGAGACCGGCTGCGCATGAGATCAGTGGAATGTTCTCTCTCTCGACGACCGGAATGATCGCCATCGTCTCACCGGTGGTGCTTGGCCCGACTATAACAGAAACCCTATCATCCTTTATCAGTCTGGTGGCCAGTTGCACAGCCTTGGTGGCATCGCCGGCGGTGTCGTAGATAATCGCCTCCACTTTCATACCGTTGATGCCGCCTTTGGCATTGGCCTCTCTGATCAACATCTCCAGGGTTTTCTTCTCCGGGTCGCCCAGAAACGATGCCGGTCCGGTCACGGCAAACAGTCCGCCAATCCTTATGGTATCAGCGGCATAGGCCGTATTGAAAATCATCAGTAAAAGTGTGGCCGTTATCACAACTGTGCTTCTTATAATACTCACCCTCTTCATTCCTTCCGGAAGAAATATGTTTGAAACACTGCTATCTGGCTTTTCTGGGAGGATGTTCATAAACTGCGAAAGCGATTCCACTTGGAGACTTGAGCAGGGAAGCGGCGACAATAGCTCTAAGATTCTGAATCTTTTCCGAATCCGGCTCCCTCTCGCTGGTCGCTTCCAAACCCAGCTCAATAACTGCCTTGCGCTGCTCGATATCTTCTTTGGAATTTATTTTATTAAGAATAGGACTAAAGGCGTTTAAATACCAATTATCAGTAATGACGGCGGCACGGATAATCTTTTCAGTAAAACCGGGATATTTACGAAGGATGATAACTTCATAATTTGATCCGATAATCTGGCTGCAGTAGAAACTGAATGACCAGGGTAGTGCCGCAGTTATGATCAAGAGGACGACGAGAAAACCGATGATTCTTTTCCGCGTCCTGCTCTTTTGCTCTTTGGCCACCAGCTTTTCAAATGCCATCTGCGCATTCGGATCAATATTGACTCTATCTTTGCCTGAAGATGTATATTTGCTTTCACCAGGATTCATAATTTTCAACCTTGTTATAGCTCTGGGTTTTTATTTTTGGGTCATGACTAGAACAGCACATTGAAAAGTGTGTTAACATACCGTCATGACA
>CAZUGI010000110.1:0-9940 GCA_964619855.1 uncultured Geobacter sp.
ATAAGGGGAGCGCGGATAGAAGGGGGTGGTCTCCTTCTGGGGAGTTTCCACTACCTTGCCGTACAGTTCGGAGGAGGAGGCCTGGTAGAATCGGGTCTTCAATCCGGTCTCGCGAATCCCTTCCAGAATGCGCACCGTGCCGAGGCCATCGACATCGCCGGTGTATTCCGGAACATCGAAGGAGACACGGACGTGGCTCTGGGCGCCCAGGTTGTAGATCTCGTCCGGCTGGATGTTGCGCAGCAGCGTGTTGATCGAGCTGGCATCATTCAGGTCACCGTAGTGCAGGAACATACGCACATCTTTTTCGTGTGGATCACGGTAGATGTGGTTGATGCGGCCGGTGTTGAATGAGGATGAACGCCGGATCATGCCGTGTACTTCGTAGTCTTTGGACAGCAGCAGCTCGGCCAGATAAGAGCCATCCTGGCCTGTAATGCCTGTTATAAGTGCTTTTTTCATACAAACCCCGGATCTTTAATTGAGAAATCAGTTTCTACAGCTCAATTTGGGCCCAATCACCTGCCGGGCAGAAGCTCAGGCATTCTTTACCACTACGCTCTCAAGGATGTCGGCGGCATCTTCGCACCTGTCGGTCGACTTTTCGAGCGTCTCGTAGATCTCTTTCCATTTGATAAGCTGAATCGGGTCCTTCTCCTCGTCAAACAGTCGGCTGATCGCTTCGCGGGAAACCCTGTCGGCCTCATTTTCCAGAGAATTGATTTCGACACAGGCCTCAAAGATCTGCTCGTTGGTCTTCTTGCCCAGCATGGCCACCGCCTTGTCCACGGCATGACAGGACTGCAGGATAATGAAGCCGAGCGACTTCGCTTCAGGGGGTATGGCTTCAACATTGTACATGATAATCCGTTGGGCGGAGGCGTCTATCAGGTCAAGAATATCATCCAGCTTGCCGGCCAGAGAATGGATGTCCTCTCGGTCAAGCGGCGTGATGAAGGTCTTGTTCAGCTTCTGGATAATCTGGTGCGTCAGGGCATCGCCCTTATGCTCGATATCTTTGATCCGGCGCTGGCTTTCGGACGGATTCTCGAAGTTGTCGAGCATGTCTTTCAGGAGCTTAGCGCCTTCAATGATATTTTCAGTCATCTCTTTGAAAAGCTGAAAGAATTTTTCCTCTTTGGGGATCAGACCGAACATTATGTACGCCTCCGAGAATATTTATTAGAATTTCAGGAACAAAAACCGGGTACTTATACCATACTTTCCCTTTTCTTCCCACTGAAAAGTCGATGTGTTGGCACCCGACCATGACCAGAATGACGGTACAGTTGCCTTTGAACCGGACTTGAAGTATCCTGCCTCCCCTATCCCTCGTAAAGGAGTTGTACATGAATCTGCTCCATGCCGCCATTCTTGGCGCGCTGCAGGGTTTTTCCGAAGTGCTGCCGATCAGCAGCTCCGCCCACCTGATTCTGGTGCCCTGGCTGCTGAAATGGCCTCCATCAGGCCTGACATTCGATGTCGCCCTCCATCTTGGAACTTTTCTGGCACTGGCCGCCTATTTCTGGCGCGATATCATCGAACTTACGGTCTCTTTCTTTGATGCGCTGGCTGCACGCAGACTGGATACCCCGGCACGGAGATTGCCGTTTCTGATTATCACCGCCACGATTCCGGCAGCCATCGTCGGCAAACTGTTTGAAGATCAGGTCGAAGCTGTCTTCCGTTCCAATCCGCTGCTGATAGCTTCGTTTCTGGTGGTTTTCGGCCTCATCCTCGGCCTGACCGATTATCTGGGTCGCAAGCGCCTGGTTCTAGATGAAATCAAGCCGGCCGGCACCCTGATCATCGGCCTGCTGCAGTGTATGGCGCTAATTCCCGGTGTGTCACGCTCCGGCATCACCATCACCGCCGGACTCCTGCTCGGCTTTACCCGTGAGAGCGCCGCCCGCTTTTCGTTTCTGATCTCGCTGCCGATTGTCGTCGGAGCGGCTCTGCTCAAAACCGTCCATCTTTTCAAACATGGCATCCCCGCCGGCGAAGGTCTGCCGATGCTGGTCGGCATCATTTTCTCGGCCGTCACCGGTTATATAAGCGTGGCGCTCCTCTTGCGGCTTGTCCAGAAGCAGAGCCTCTCCCCCTTCGTCTGGTACCGGGTTATGGTAGGTGGCGGCTTGATTGTTGCGATACTGTCTGGATTTAAACCATAACTGTTGAAACACAGAGCAACGGAGCAACGGAGCAACAGAGTAAAATCTGAGAGAATCAAAATCGCTTTCTGGATTAACCTTTCATGGATTTTCATGTCTTTCTCCGTATGGTTGTTTTTTACTTTCTCAGTTGCTCTGTTGCTCTGTGTTATTTTGACTTGCTTTAAAGGAATCAAGCTGTAGGAGGGGTTTTATGATCGGGGGCATCAAGGAATGGCCGGCTGACGAACGTCCGCGGGAGAAGATGCAGAAAAGCGGTGCCGGCAGCCTGTCCGATGCCGAACTGCTGGCGCTGGTCATCAGAAGCGGCGACCCCGGTACAAGGCAGAGCGCCATCGACCTGGGGCGGGAATTGATCAGACACTTCAGCGGCAACCTGCGTGAGCTGGGGAGTGCCGACCTGGGTGAGCTGTGCGCCATCAAGGGTGTGGGCCTGGCCAAGGCAACCGGCATCAAGGCCGCCTTCACTCTGGCTTCCCGTTTTCAGGCCCGTAAATTGGAGCGCTTTGACCGCTTCACCTCACCGCAACAGGTCTTCGATTATTTCAATCACGAATTCAGAGACAGCCGTAAGGAATATTTTCTGGTACTGCTCTTGGATGGCAAGAATCGCATCATCAGGCGGGTTCAGATATCAGAAGGCAGTTTAAATCAGAGCATCGTCCACCCAAGGGAGGTTTTCAGCCCGGCGGTCAAGGAGTCAGCCGCAGCTCTGATTCTGGCACATAATCACCCCACCGGAGACCCGGCCCCCAGCAGCGAGGATATTGCCATCACGCGCCGCCTGAAAGAGGCGGGAGAGATCATGGGGATCAAGGTGCTGGATCACATCATTATCGGAGACGGAGAGTATATCAGCTTTGTTGAGCGCGGTCTGTTGTAGGGCGGTCAGCTGCCTGACGCTCGCGGGCGGCTCTCACCGCCTTGCGGCGACGGCGGCCGCCAAGAAAGACTTCTTCAACAACAATCACAACGAAGCAGATTGCGAACAGCGCAAGGATGACACCGAGTGCTACCCGGAAGCCGGCGCCAATACTGAAAAGATTCTCAAAAGACATGCAGCCTCCCGGGCGCTATACGCATGCCAAGGCCTCATCTGCCGCCCGCTCGGCAGCCGCCACGCAGTCATTCAATCCGATACCCCGATACGAGTTGCCGGTCAGGATCAGCCCCGGATGAGCGCGAAGCGAATCCTCCAGGGTCTTCAATCTCGTGCTGTGACCCACGGTATACTGCGGGATGGCCTGCGGATGGCGGAACACCATGACAAATTCCGGTTCGGCATCGATCCCCATGGTCAACTGCAGATCCCGCCTGACCCGCGCTACAACCTCATCATCGCTCAGTTCTACATACTCGGGAAAACAGGCCCCCCCCATCATGCTCCGCAGCAGCACCTTGCCAGCCGGAGCGCGATTCTCGAACATGCTTGAATCCCAGAGGGTGCCCAGCGTGTTCAACCCCTCCTTCTTCGGAATCAGATAACCGAATCCGTCCAGAGAGTGCCTGATCTGCCCGCGACTGTAGCCGAAACAGACCACCGTCATGCTGGCGTAGCGGATCTGACAGAGCGTGGCGGTCATGGCCGGGTCCAGAGAATCGAGCATGCCGGCGGCCGCAAAGGCCGGAGAAGCTATGATGACAAGATCGGCCTCCAATTCACAGCCGTCTTCGCAGCGCACGAGGTAGGGGGCGGCATGGCTCTTCTCCACGGCAACCACGTGGCTGCCGGTTTTTATAATCGACCCCAGTGAAGCGGCCAGAGCATCGGAGAGATATTGTATGCCCTCGCGGAACGACGTCAGGATGCCCCCCGGCCCGGCGGCGCTTGAGACAACCTTGCCGGCCGCCTGATCCTGCTTTTTCTTTTTGGCCAGCATGATCATGGCCCGGATCAGTCCGCCGTATTCCCGCTCCAGTTCGGCAATGCGCGGAAAGCAGGAAACCAGCGACATGGTCTCGGGATCACCGGCAAAGATGCCGGACACCATCGGCGCAATCAGCTTGTCCAGGGCCTCTTTTCCGAGGCGGCGGCGGCCGAAGTCGGCCAGCGTCTCGTCTACACCGACCGGTGCAGCGGCAATAAACGGGGTCGGCTCCATTGCCAGTCGCAGCTTGCCCGGCCATGAAATCAGACCGCTGGCCAGGAAGGCCGGCCCGCCATCCGGTAGCTGGTGCAGCTTCCCGCCGGAATAAATGAAGCGCTTGCGGGCATTGTCGTTGCTGCGGTGCAGATTGCCGTCAACACCGACCGCCTTGCAAAGATCCAGCGTCTGCGGCTTGCTGTCCAGAAAACCATTCGGACCCCATTCGCAGGTGTAGCCTTCAGCCTTAATGCTCCAGATCTTCCCTCCCGGCCGATCTTCCTTCTCGAGCAGCGTTATATTCAAGTCTTTTCCGGCAGCCTGCGCCTTCGAGCGCAGCAACCAGGCCGTGGCCAGACCGGAAATGCCGCCACCGACAACAATAACTTTTTTCATGGGAAGCCCTTCTTAAAAGAAAAACGGTTAAACACAGAGACACAGAGAACTTCAAAACCTTAACGTTAGAGATAGGACAAAAAACATGGCTTTCGTCTTACCCAAAAGATTGTGCTTTTCTCCGTGTTCTCTGTGCCTCTGTGTTTCAAAGTGTTGTTGAATTTTTTGCCGATACTACGTCCGCCGCTGTCCGCTGTCAAGGCATAGACAGCCGGCGCAGTTGACATGCTTATGATGACGGCTTACAGTACTGCAAAATAATGAACAGCGGAGACAATTATGGCTGCAACCGATTACTACAAGACCCTGGGGCTCGAAAAAGGCGCTTCGGCAGACGATATCAAGAAGGCTTTCCGCAAACTGGCGGTCAAATATCACCCCGACCGCAACCCCAACGACAAGAGCGCCGAGGACAAGTTCAAGGAACTCAATGAGGCCTATGCCGTTCTGTCAGACCCGGAGAAAAAACAGAAATACGATACCTTCGGCTCCAGCGGTTTCCATCAGCAGTACAGCCAGGAGGACATTTTCCGGGGTTTTGACTTCGGCAATGCCTACAAGGACATGGGCGGGACCGGAGGGGAGGACATCTTCTCACGGCTGTTCGGCGGAGCATTCAGCAGGGGCGGCGGACGGGGGGGCTTTCGGGGAGGCCCGCAGAAAGGGGGCGATCTGGAGATGGAGACCGATATCAGTTTCCGGGATGCCGCCCAAGGGGCGGAGAAAGTGGTCGCTTTCCGCCGTAACGGCCAGCGGGAAGAGTTAAAGGTCAAGATCCCGGCCGGGGTGGATAACGGCAGCAAGATCCGCATTACCGGCAAGGGCGGCCAGGGGGAAGATGGCGGAACGGCCGGAGACCTGTTTCTGATTATCCGGGTCCTGCCCGATCCGGTTTTTACAAGAGACGGCGGTGACCTGTTTGTTGAACGCTCGGTGACCTTCAGCGCCGCCTGCCTGGGGATTTCTCTCGATGTTCCGACATTGGAGGGGGACAAGCGCATCAAGGTTCCGTCCGGAATCCAGCCCGGCACAAAGATCCGCCTGAAAGGATGCGGCATTAAATCACTCGGCTCAAATGCCAAGGGCGACCTGTATGTCAAAGTGGGAGTTCATATTCCGGAAACGCTGAATGTGGAGCAGAAGAAGCTGGTGGAGGAGCTGGCAAAGAAGGGGCTGTAAACATCTTACATAAAACTATAAAAAACAGCCCGAATAACACAGAGCAACGGAGCAACAGAGAAATCAAAAACTGGCGTAATTAAATAGCAACCGCCGATAAGGGTGATTCAAAAAAGAATTTTTCCTGCAAATTTATTTTTGGATTTTACTCCGTTGCTCTGTTGCTCCGTGTTATTGCCTTTTTCAAAGTTTATTTTTAACCATCAACACTACCGCATGGGCAGAAATCCCCTCGCCAACCCCGGTAAACCCCAGCCCTTCCTCAGTCGTGGCCTTGACGTTAACCTGTTCAACGGCAGCATTCAGCACCATGGCAATATTCTCCCGCATGCCGGAGATGTGCGGTGCCATCTTCGGCTTCTGGGCGATGATGGTGGCATCCAGGTTTCCGAGAGCGTATCCGCGATCATCTGCCAGTTTCATGACTTGGGCCAGGAGTTTCATGCTGTCGGCCCCCTTGAAAGCCGGATCGGTGTCGGGAAAATGCCGGCCGATATCACCTTCTCCGATCGCTCCCAGAATGCCGTCGGCAATTGCATGCAGCAGAACATCGGCGTCGGAATGCCCCAGAAGCCCTTTTTCCCAGGGGATCTCCACCCCCCCCATGATCAGATTTCTCCCCTCCACCAGACGGTGGACATCGTACCCGTGTCCTATGCGCATAACCCCTGTCCTTAGTGTGACTTCAGAGAATTCGTCACTCTTCCGCTTTCAAATCCCTTGCCATCAGTTCCATCACCGCCTGCTTAGCCGGTTTGTCCTCGTGCAGAATCTGGTAAGTTTTCTCGACAATCGGCATCTCCACCCCCAGTCGGCGCGAAAGAAGGTAGACCGATTCGGCGCTCTTGACCCCTTCAGCCACCATGCGCATTTCGGCCAGAATATCAGCCAAGCGCTGCCCCTGTCCGAGCTTGAAGCCAACCGTCCGGTTGCGTGAAAGGTCGCCGGTACAGGTCAGAACCAGGTCCCCCATGCCGGCCAGACCGGCAAAGGTCGAGGGGTGCGCCCCCATGACCTGACCCAGCCGGTTCATTTCGGCCAGACCTCTGGTAATCAGGGCTGCCCGGGCGTTGTGGCCGAAACCGAGTCCATCGCAGATGCCGGCCGCAATGGCGATCACATTTTTGACCGCCCCCCCCAGCTCAACACCGGTCACATCACTGTTGGTATACACCCGCAGGCTGGAATCACTCAAAGCGGCCTGAACTCGCTCTGCGCTCTCTTTATTGCGTGAGGCCGCAACTATCAACGAGGGAAGCTCAATGGCCACCTCACGGGCAAAAGTCGGACCTGACAGTGCAACATAACGTGACAGTATCTGTTCACCAAGAAGTTCCGAACAGATCTGCGACACCGAGAGCAGCGTTTCCAGCTCGATTCCCTTGGAAGCATTGGCTACAACTGCATCCGGAGATATGTGGGGAGCAAGCTGTTTCAGGACGCTGCGCATGACCTGAACCGGGGTAACAAGCAGCACAATCCCGCGGCCGCTGACCGCCTCCCGGAGGCTGCCGGTGCTCATTAAACTCTTATGAAGGCGTATACCGGGAAGAAAAAGGGAATTGGTATGACTGGAATTTATTTCTTCAACCAGTTCGGGCTCGAAGGCCCACAGCAGGGTATCGTGACCTTTGTTCGCCAGATGTCCGGCCAGGGCCGTTCCCCAGCTGCCGCCGCCAATGACCGCTATCTTTTCAGGATCAGTCGTCATACTCATCTTCAAGCCCTTCTTCAAGCCGCGGGTCGTAGCCTTCGGCCAGGGTCTGGCGGGCAGCATCAATGCTGTCCAGCAGCAGACGCCGGATGAACGGATGGCGGCAGTCGGACATAAAGCCCCCCACCAGGCTGAGCGCAGTCGCCAGCGTCTGCTGTACAGAAGCGGCATCGGCATCAATCTGCTGCAGATAATCGGCAGTCAGGAGCAGTCGCTTGATGATCTCGGCGCGGCGTGGAGCTATCAATCCTTCGCAGCATCTGGCAATTTCAGCCTCCAGAGCTTCAGACGATACCTTTTCAGGACCTCCGTCCCCTTCCAGGGCAATAAATCGCTCGGCAATATCATAAACAGCCGCCTCGGTCAGCACCCAGCCTTCAAGACCGGGATCATCCAGCAGATCGTTACTGGAGGAGACGTATCCCGGTATCTTCTCTACTATTCCCTCCAGATGGGTCAGACTGAAGCGCGGGACATAGGCTTCCGGCTTGAGAGTGTCAGGACGGAACAGGCGCATGTCTACGTAGAAGTCGGGCGGGAGATAAAAACCCCCTTCGCGACTGCGGTGAAGAGCATCGCGCAGAGAGGCCAGGGCATATCCTGGCTCGACAGGCATCAGCATCTCGCCGCCTGCCACATCTTTCAGAATGTGTCCGTACTCTTTTTCATCTTTCATGCGGTAGCTGACGGCATTGAGCATGCCGTCTGTCTCGCCGGTAAGCACCAGCATGGCGGCATAGGCCTTGTCATCCAGTTTCCATGAGAACCAGAGTGAGCGGGATCCGTAAAAATCGATCGGACCGGCATAGACATCATGGAACGGGAGCGGCTGCTGGAAGGAGTTCGGCAATTCGAGCGGTTCGCGGATGCCGACAAAGGAGAGTCGCCGGATACTGCGCCTGATCAGGGACGCCTGATCCCCATCATGGCGGGGTTCGGCACGCGCCAGAACATCCAGGGCAAAACCGCTTTTGGCTCTCCCAAGAGCCAGAATGGCCTCCCTGACAATCTCCGGTTTCTCGAAGGAAAGCAGGATCTCCAGCAGGGCCATCGCTTCGGCGGAACAGTTCTCCGAAAGCCGCTGCATCATCCGCAGACGAAACTCATCGGCAACATCCAGAAAACTGTCGATGAAGCGGACCAGTCCCCGTTCTCCATCTTTCAGGCAATCATCTGTAAAACCCTCCAGGGATGAAGCGCCGTAGCCGGTCATGGAGGCGAAGGGGGGGGCGGTAACATCAATGCCGCTGTCGTGCAGAACATCCAGAAGAGCCAGCTTGCCGTCCTCTTCCATATCCTTGCGCTGCAGGGTAATCTGGATCAACTGATCCATCCAGGCCGAGGCATCGAAAAAATCGAGCATGCAGGTATAGCGATAGATTGCGGTGCCGTTCTGCTCACGCCACAACTTTCGCACCAGGGGTTTCAGCGCCCGCTTGCCGGACTTCTGAAGCCGCCGGCCGATACGCTCCATCTGCTCGCCGGTCAGATCCTCACGTTTGAGAAAGTCCAGCAGCCGCATGATCCGCCGCCGCTCGCGCATGGTCGTATCAATTTTACGTGGCTGGGTCATTACACTTCCGTTTCTTCTGACCCTTCATCCAGAACATCGTCACCCTCGTCTTCGTCTTTTTCAGCCAGACGGGCGACCGCTACAACTTTTTCATTATCTTCCGTATTCATCAAGGTAACACCTTGGGTATTGCGACCAATGACGGAGAAGCCGGAGACCGGTACCCGCAGAATCTTGCCCTGGTCGGTAATCACCATCAGGTCGTGATCGTCCGCAACCTGCATGACATTAACGACTGAGCCGTTGCGCTCGGTGGTTTTGATCGTGATAATCCCCTTGCCGCCGCGCGATTGGTCGCGGTATTCATCCAGATCAGTGCGTTTGCCGAAACCGTTTTCGCAGACAGTGAAGATCGTGGAACCAACTGCCGTGTTGTCAACTATTTCCATACCGATCACCCGGTCACCCTTGGTAAGGTTCATACCTCGCACGCCACGGGTAACGCGGCCCATCGGGCGGACATCCTCCTCATTGAAACGGATGGCTTTCCCGCCCCGCGATGCCAGGAAGATATCCTTGCTGCCATCGGTCAGTGCCACCGAAATCAATTTGTCGCCATCGTCCAGATTAACGGCAATGATGCCGCCGACACGAACGTTGGAGTAGTCCACCAGAGAGGTCTTTTTGACCACGCCGTTCTGGGTGGCCATGAAAAGGTAGGTGTTCTCGCTGAACTCCTTGACCGGCAGGATGGTGGTGATCTTCTCACCGGCCGAAACGTTGACCAGGTTGACAACCGCCTTGCCCTTGGTGGTACGGTTGCCCTCGGGGATTTCGTAGACCTTGAGCCAGTACATGCGGCCGGCGTCGGTGAAGCAGAGCA
>CAZUGI010000111.1:0-9743 GCA_964619855.1 uncultured Geobacter sp.
TTCCAAGGCGGGCGTATTCGGGAGTGTCTGCCTTCTGAGCCGCAGAATCCTGCCCCGCCCTCCTCTGCTGTTCTTCGACGCCTCTAATTTCATCTTTCAGTCGAATAATTTCAGGATAGTTATCAGTATATTGCAGCTGCAGCTCCTGCAGCCTCTTCTGCAACGCCGGCAGATTCGACTGGACGGTATTTACTTTGCGCAGACCGGCAAGGGTGGTCTCAAGCTGAGCCTGCCGTATCTTAAGATCATCAGCACGCTGCTGTGAGTCATTGATGTCTTTGAGCAGCGAGGAAGGGTCAATGTTGGCGATCGAGCCGGCACCACGCTTGAAAGCGTTGGCGGCTTCTTCCGACTTCTGCAGTTTTTCCCGGAAGGTGTTCAACTGCTCAGAAAGAAACTGGGTGGCGCCGTATGATTCCTGGCGCTTGCTGGAGGTGTTTTCATCGATATAGCGCCTGACCAGCGCATTGACATAGTCACGGGCCTGTTTCGGATTGCGATGCTGGAATGAGATGACAAACAGCCCTTCCCGGTCCTTGATCTTTATTTTGGTATTATCCTGCAGCTCCTTGATCAGTTTTTCAAGTTCCGCCTCGCCCCCCTTTTTCATATCCAGTTCGTCGATGATCTTGGTTACCAATGTCCTGCTGTTGAGTGCATAGGTCAGAACCTTGATCTTATCCTCGGTTGAGGGGGTGAACGTCAGCCCCTTCAGCAGCTCGGAGATAACGCTCTTCTCAACGAACACCGTACTGCTGGCTTCATACTTGCTCGGTATCAGATAACTGACTGCCGTTATCAGCGTCATCAGCGCCAGTGCGACAATGATGCACAGTTTTTTGTCCCGTTTGATCAGGACAAGATATCGTTTGTAATCCATTTCGCTTGACGTCATGTATTTCTCCGGTGGCTGTTCTGCACTAAAAACTGTTAACAGTTTTACAGGGATAAAGGGGATGAAGAGGATAGAACCTAAACCTTCTAGATTTATTGTTTTAACCCCAAGGCTATTGAATTTGCTTTGTTGCCGTTATCCCCTGTATCCCCTCCATCCCTGTTAAATAAAAAGGTTTACTTTAAAAGCATTTTTTACAGGGATAAAGGGGATGAAGGGGATAGAACCTAAACCTTCCAGATTTATTGTTTTAACCCCAAGGCATTTGAATTTGCTTTGTTGCCGTTATCCCCTATATCCCTTCCATCCCTGTTAAATCAAAAGATTCTGTTTAGAACAAACTTTCCTTGACTATGATGTAATCACCCGGCTTGAGCTTTACGTTCTGCCCCATATTCCCGTCATTTATAATCTCTTTGGCCCGGACCGGGATCGACACCTCGGCCCCGGCTTCCTTCCTGCGGATCTGGGTATCATTCTGACTGGCAAATTTGGTGAATCCGCCCGACTCCAGAATCGCCTCCATGACGGTCATGCCATCCCGGTATTCTATGGCTTTGGGCATATTGACAGCCCCCAGTACATATACGCTTTTGTCCATCAAGAGCGGCATGAAAAGCGAGTCGCCAGATTCGAGCACTGTGTCGTCTTCGGTTTCACCGCTGATAAACAGCTTGTGAAAATCCTCCTTGATCTTCTTCCCGTTTCTCAGCAGATATGATTTTTTCAGGTCGGCTGTTTTAACCTCACCGATTGTGCAGAGCAGCTGCAGCAGCGTTGTCCGGCGGGAAAGGTCATGGACTCCGGCCTTGACCCCCCCTCCAAAGATGTAGACCTTGCTGTTGGTGATTTCCTTGACCGTGACCGTGACGATCGGGTTTTTCACCAGCTCCTTCAGCTTTACGGACAGTGATGTCTGCAGTTCGGCGGGGGTCTGGCCGCTGGCCGGAACGTCCCCCAGCCCCGGCACGGTTATCTTGCCGTCCGGGCGGACTTTTACGGAGAAGGTCAGGTCCTTGACCCCCCAGACAGCTACGTCAAGCCCATCACCCTCTCCGATTACGTAATCGCCGGCAAGTGATGAGAGCGGCAGCAGCACCAGCAGGGCAAAGGCGGACAGTATCTGTTTCATGTTCATAATTTTCCTCGTGAAACATAAAATATACTTACAGGGATACAGGGGATGAATGGGATAAAACCTTTGTAACAAAAACCATTTTTCTGCTTCTGGATTACTTCTGGATTGCTCTTATTAAAGCTATTGATTTATTAATCCCGAATAAACCGTAGTAATCGCGAGGCCAATAGCCGTTTCGCAGTTATCCCCTATATCCCCTCCATCCCTGTTAAAGTAGATCTTTGAATCGTATTGGATAATCGCCGGCTATCGTCCGCCAAATCCGAAAAGAACCACTTTTATTGTCTCCAGAAAAATGAGCGTATCCAGAAAGGGGCCGATGTTTTTTATGTAGTACAGGTCGTAGCGCAGTTTTTCGACGGCGTCATCAACCGATGAACCGTAGGAGTAGCGGACCTGAGCCCAGCCGGTTAATCCCGGCTTGATGAAGTGCCGCTTTGAATAATAGGGGATGACCAGTTTCAGCTTCTCCACGAATTCGGGGCGTTCCGGTCTGGGACCGATAAAACTCATATCCCCTCTCAGCACGTTGATCAGCTGCGGAATTTCATCGATCCGAGATCCGCGGAAAAAGCGGCCGAGCTTGGTAATGCGGGGATCATTTTTTTCAGCCCAGACCGCTCCGGTCCCTTTCTCGGCATCCTGCCTCATGGTTCTGAATTTGAAGAGCATGAAGCGCTTTTCCCAGTTGCCGACCCTTTCCTGCCTGAAGAAAACCGGCCCTGGTGAATCAAGCTTGATTGCAAGTGCGATCAGCGGGAAAAACGGGAGCGTCATCAGCAGACCGATGGTGGACAGTGTGATATCCATGCCCCGCTTGCAGATGCTGAATATGGTCGTTCTCTGGAAACCGTCCGAGAATATGAACCAGCTCGGTGTAATCGATTCCAGCATCAGTTTATTCTGGGCCAGTTCGTAAAATGAAGGGGCATCCAGAATCTGAATGCCGTTCAGTTTGCAGGTTAGTACGTCTCTGAGCGGGAATACCCCTCTCCTTTCGGAGAGTGCCACTACTATCGTTTCCGCCTGAGCCTGCTGGGCGACATCCCGCAGCTGGTCGCAATTGCCCAGGATCGCCTCCGGAGGAACTATCGATTGAGGGGCATCAGAATCATTTTCAGGATGGCCGTTATTGCATGAGGCGTAACCGGCTAAAGTAAAATTGCGCTTGTTGGAGGAGACCATCTCCCCGATCTGGGCGGCCAGTGTGCCGGTTCCCAGCACCAAAACTCTTTGAGTGAAGCGGGGGTTGCTCTTTCCGATCAGATACAGGGTGTGCCAGCAGAATTGGAGCAGGGCGAAGAAACAGAGGGAAATGGCCAGCACGCCGCGCCCCAGCATGACTTCCGGATCCAGATAATAGACAACCGAGAGCAGGGCAAAAGAGGTTACGGCACCGAAGACGATATTTACGGCAATTTCCCGTTTTCTGACGTTCTTTGCCAGATCGTAGGTTTCCATCAGGTGCGAGGAGAACAGCACCACAACGACAAAAATGAAGGTTGTGAATATCGTGGCGGAATCAGACAGTTTCAGACTTATCTCGGCGTAGCCGAACCTGACTACGGCGGCCGAGTAAAGTGCCACGAGCGCCAACAGGGCGTCGAGCGCTATGAAAACTATCAGATTGAACGTCATGATTTTCTCGATTACTTTTTCAGTTCGGCAACCAGTGACGCGGCTGTTTTTGAATCTTCAAACGCACCCAGAGTGAGGGCTTTCTGCAACGTCTTCAGTGCATTGGCCTTGTCTCCGGACTCTTTGTAGGCCAGAGCCAGGTGATAGGCTACTGTCGGATTTTCCGGCAGCAGTGCAACGGCCTTCTCCAGTACCTTTTTCGAGTCTTCCAGCCGATTGTTTTTAAGCAGGGCAAATCCGAGCGTATCCATCACACCGGCGTTGCCGGGCTCTTTCTTGAAGGCAGAAATTGCCAGACGCAGCGCCTCCTCCTTGCTGCCGAAGCCGGAAGCGCAGAGATAAGCCAGATTGTTCAGGGCCGGCACAAAACCATCCGATTTTTCAATGACTGTCCTGTATTTTGCAACCGCCTCATTCTTCTTGCCGGTATGATCCAGGAGTGCGCCCTGTGCAAATATTGCCGGGACAAAATCCGGCTTTTTGCGACTGGCGTCCTCGTAGGTTGCCATGGCCTGACTGAAATCCTTGGAGGCTTCATACAGTTTTCCAAGATAGACGATGGCCTGGACATTGGTGGCATCAACCCGGATACCGTTTTTTACCTCGCTGATGGCACGGGCATAATCCTTCTGACTTTCATGGATCGATCCAATGACCATGTAGCCGCGGGCCGAACTGGGATATTTTTCAATAATTTTGCGGGCCTGGTCCAACGCCTTTGATGTTTCCTTCATGGTGACATAAGCGCCTATTTTAAAGGCCGCACCGGCCTCCGGATTAACAGCTTCAATCTCTTCGAAAACCCTGATGGCATCCTTGTATTTCTTCTCGCTGACCAGCAGGCGCCCTTTCATTTCGAGGGCCGCCAGATTGCGGGCATCTATTTTAAGTGCTTCGTCCAGAACCTTCAATGCTGCGGAGGTATCCTTCTTTTTGAGATGATAACCGGCCTTTGCCATAAATGCGGCCGGCTGTTTTGTATCAACCGCTTTCTGGTAGTACGAGAGCGTCTCTTTCTCGTTGCCCTTGATCTCATGCAGGGCGGCAAGGCCGAGCATGGCCCTTGAGTTCTGCGGATCGTTGCGCAGCAGGGCGTTATACTCCTCAATCGCCTTGTCGTATTTTCCGGTGGCGGCAAAGAAAGTTGCCAGATTCTGGTATGAAGCGGCGAAAACCGGATCAACCTCCTTGGCTTTCTGAATGCTCTTCAGCCCCTCGTCCTGCCTGTTCTGCGAGAAGTGAACTGCGGCTATGCTGTTAAGCAGAAAGGCGTCGTTCTTGCCGCCGGTCAGGCCGGCTTTTAAAACCGACAGCGCCTTGTCCCCCTTGCCGCTCCTCAAGTGATACGAGGCCAGCAGCAGTCGGCTGTTCATGGCGTCAGGAGCCGCCTGGACTGCACTGGCAAGCTCGGATTCTCCCTCCAGGTTTTTCCCGCGGCTGAAGTAGAAATATCCTTTCTTCAGGTAGGCGTCCACAATCTTGGGGTCGATCTTGGTTGCCTTATTGAACTCGCGCATTCCGTCCTCGAACATACCTTTGGACATGTATGCATTGCCCAGAAGATTATGGGCCACGGCATCGTTATCGTCCTTCTGCAGCACTTTCTGGATTTCGGTGATGGCATCGTCAACACGTTTCTGAGCCAGCAGAATCGTGCCGGTCATCAGGCGCCCCTGGCGTGAATCAGGGACATTATCAAGGATCTTGCGGAACTGGCTGAGAGCGCTTTCAAGCTCTCCGCGGTTGTAAAAGCAGAGGCCCAGAAAATGGTAGGCTTCCAGTGTCGGGCCTATTTTGATGGAGGTCTGCAGGTGGTTCATCGCCTCGGCATAATTTTTACGCTGAAAGTTGACCAACCCCTTCAGACGGTGACCATCGGCACGCTTTGGAAATCCGCTCAGCAGCTCGTCAGCAGCCTTTTCGGCTTTATCGAGCTCACCTTTTTCGATGTGTATTATACCTGCCTTGTAGGAGGCCAGAGTTTCGGAAGCGTTATTGGCAACAATTGTACGGTAGAGTTCAAGAGCCCTGTCCCGGCTGCCGGAGCGCGTTTCAATGGCGGCCAGCATGTAAAAAGGACGTGCGTTTTTGGGGTCCGAGCGGGTCAACTCTTCCAGAAGGCTTTTGGCTTTAGGTTCCTTGCCGGCACTGACATATACGGCAGCCAGTTCCAGTTTGGTTTTGGTCCGGGATGGATCGGCGGTCACAGCCTGCATCAGATAGCGCTCGGCATCGTCGTAACGCTTGTTGACGGCACTGGCGACTCCCAGAATCTGAAGTCCCTCGACACTGCCAGGATATTTGGCCAGATATTGCTCTCCCAGCTTGTAGGCCTCATCCGCTTTCCTGGAAGCGTTCAATACTTCCGCCAGTTCCAGCAGAACGTCGTCCCGTGTTGGATTCTGCTTGAGAACCTTGTTGAACTCCTTTTCAGCCTGCTCCCTTTTTCCCAGCTTCGCATAGGACCTGGCCAGCTGGAACCGGGCGTTCAGGTGGTTTTCATCCTTCTCCAGAATGTTCTTGAAAAGTACGACCGCGCCACCAGGGTTTGACGCATCTAGCTGTTTGAGGCCTTCCGCGTACAGCTCCTCAGCCGACTTCTTACCGCAACCCACACACATCATGAGCAGAATTGTTAACCAGATATATTTTTTCATGCAGCCATCCTCCAATACGTTACACGGACATCAAACGCAGATTTTACAACGGATAAACATAACGTATACAACATTAGTGTAATCTTTTTTAATAGACGGGCAATATACAACCTATAACGATTTTTTGTAAAGATATTAGTGTGATTACGATTGCACACAAAATTGAGCGGGTTAATTAAAATTTGACTCCATTGATATTCTTCTGCTCAGAATCAGACCGGGGCAATGCTGTTGATGCAGGAGGCTGTTTTGATAGGTTGTTTGATATAGCGGATCAGTGCGTCATGGTTTTTCTTAGCAGCTGTTTCGGGAGATAGCGGGTGCAGTCATCAAGATGTTGCTCGAATTCGATTCCAAGGTAATGGAGTTCGGACTCGTTAACGGGATATATCTGCCGCACATGACCGCGGAGGTGCAGTTCATCATTCCAGAAGGGCTTCAGGAATCTGATATCCAACCGTTCAACTGGGGTCACCGGCAGATTGCTCCAGATACCGACACCGGAATTGCTGAAATCATAGACAATTGCGGTCTCTTTGACATTCGGATTGGCCAGATACAGCTCCACCAGCAGCGACAGCGTGGAATGGCGCAGATCCTTGCGGCGCTCATAATTACTGGGTGATATTGAGTTTCGGCGATGCTTGGCATTGTACAATTCAGTGTCAGCCAGCTGCAGCAGGCTTAAGGCATCTCCGGCATCGTTCGGAAAAGCGGCAATGCCTCCGCTGATTGTGAGACTCTTACTGTCAAGCAGCTGCTGACCGGGAAACATGGCGGCATCGACCGCCTGGCGGATGCGTTCAGCGACCGATTTTGCCACCACTTTTGTAGCATTTGGAAGATAGACCGCAAACTCTTCTCCGCCGTAGCGCGCTGCGACATCCTGCTCCCTGATCTGTTCGCGGATGATCTGCGCCACGGTTCGCAGCGCCTCATCGCCGGCCAGATGTCCGCATCTGTCGTTATATTGCTTGAAGTGATCGAGATCAAAGAGAATCAGAGCACAGGCATTGTCGTTGAACCTTTTGCGCAGAGGCAGTTTTTTGCTCAACAGTGATTTGAAATAGGTCTGGTTGTACAGTCCGGTCAAGCCGTCCGTAATGGAGGAAAGGCGGATGTTCTCCAGGTAATCGGCTTCAATGAAGACCGGGTTGTTGAACTCATTAAAACGGCTGTTCAGAAGATCGAACAGTGCCGTGCGGTTGCTGACAGTACGGGAAGGAGTACCCTGTTCAATGCTTTTGCGATGGATCAGGGACTCCTGCCAGTAGCGCTTGCTTCTGGCGGTGTCGAAATTCTTACCGGTCAGCTGCCTGAGCAGTTCCACGTAAACAGAGTCACCAAACCGAACGACCAGTTTATCCAGATCGGCCTCAATCAGATGATCATCGTAGGAACAATGTTTTTTGAGAAGTTCTTTAACAGACTCTTCCACGCTGAACTTCCCCTTCGGGCACATTACCATGGACAGCAACTATTTCCAGAGTAACGGATGCTTTGTGATTTAAATGAACACAGATGTGACGTGCAAAGGAGTTTGCAAAGATGATGACGACAGGAAACTAGCATTTTTCATGCCGGCCACCTATCATTCTGTAATTGCAGGATTATATCAATCAGAGCGGATTTTTTGTTGCCAGTGTAAAAAAAACCGACAGTAATTCTCGGAAACGGCAGGGAGACAGGTAGGCGTAAACTATTTAAGGGGCAGCGTCAAAACGGGCATAAGCAGCATCAGATTCAAAAATGTGGTTTTTCAGCCACCTTTTCAAAAAAGTCAGGACTTCAAGAGAGATGCTGGCCTTCCCGTCATGGAAAGCAGCCTGAAATTCCAGGACGCTTTTGGCAAACTTGCCGTGTTCAATTTTGTGCTCTGCCAGATGTGGATAGGAATGCTCACGCATCCAGTTTTCTTCGGCTGCAAAGTGATATCCGGCATAATCTGACAGTTCTGTCAAAACGACTTCAAGGGTTTCATCGGGAGCCCCGCAGATAAAATCATCATAGGTTTTATTGATCAACCCCACCAGATGCTGATGGTGCTCATCGAACTGCTGAACCCCAAGTACAAAGCTTTGATCCCATTGAATAAAAGGCATATCTACCATCCCGGATTTGATAGCAACATCATACCTACAGGCAGTTTCTTGTCAAGGCAAAGCTGCGAGGGGGGCATATGAAAGGAGTTTTGAAATGCGGCGTGGATTGATGAAATAAATAAGCGAGGCAGCTTTTCGCCGCCTCGCTTTCAATGTGTCAAATATCCTAATAAACTGTCAGCTTTTTTTCCTTCTCCAGAAAACCAGACCAGCAAGACCACCGCCGAGAAGCAGCATGGTGGAAGGTTCTGGAACCGGGGCATTTACTCTCTCCAGCACTATGTTATCAAGCAGCATTCCCACATTATCCCCGCCTATCCCCTCAAAACTAAGTGATACGGTTTTTGCGCTGTATAGCGAGAAGTATTCTGTGAATGTTTGGAAAGGATCAAGAGTAGTAAGTGAATAGTTATGGCTGGAAACTCCAGTGTTCACATTTACACTCACAGTGTCGTTAGGGTTAAAACCTGGCCTCTGATTGCCAGCCAAGTCAAACTTCAGAATATAGTCTCCAATACTTAAATTCAAGGCTCCGCTGGAAATCATTTTTCCGGCATTACCTGTCGAGCCATCCATATCTACGTATTTACCATACGTCGGGAACCAGTTCCAAGATGTACCGGTGCCGATGAGATCAACAGAACCGTCTGACACGGTCCAATTATTGAAATTTGTTTTATTTAAGCCAACAGTATCGTTCTCAAAATTGTCAGAAAATATAATTGTTGCACCTGCTATACCGCTCAAACAGAGTACCGTCAGACTTGCAACAAAAAATGCCAAAAGTTTCTTCCGCATATTATCCTCCATGACCAATCTGTGAGAGAGAAAGCGTCAACTCACCCTCTGAATCACCTAATTCATTGTGATTAGACCTCTGCAAAATTTTATCCAAATTGATAACAACTTAATTTTACAGTACTTTTATTTGAGATATTTTCAACAAGGATACTTATGTAAAAGAAACCGACAAAGCTCGGTAGCCGTACCCCAGAAGTCGTACGCTCATTTGCAAAACGATGCGTGTCGTGCCACCAGTGAGGTACTCTGGAAGATGCTTTGGTAAAAATGGTGATTCTGCAGGTTCAGCCCGAAATGGAATTACGGCGGCATAAATTCGGACCAAGGACTGACGGCCCGAGACCGCGTGCCGAGAGTGGATGCACAGCACGAAACTATGCGTATGAATTCAGAATGATGGCAGCGAAAAGACCGTCTATGGACAAAGACGCAAAAAGGGGTTACAGTGTCTTGACTGTAACCCCTTGTTTTTATTGGCGCGCTTGGAGAGATTCGAACTCCCGACCTACGGA
>CAZUGI010000112.1:0-9496 GCA_964619855.1 uncultured Geobacter sp.
GGCACAACTGCTGGACAAGGCCGGTGTATCCTGGGGCATTCTCGGCAAGGATGAAAAATGCTGTGGAGACAGTGTTCGCAGGTTGGGCAACGAATACGTCTTCGACAAGATGGCCAAAGAGAATGTGGCTACTTTTATAGACAAAGGGATCAGAAAGGTTATAACCCAATGTCCGCACTGCTTCACAACCCTTAAGAACGATTACCGGCAGTATGGACTTGAACTGGAGGTTATCCATCACAGTGAACTGTTGCGCGACCTAGTCAAAGCGGGCCGACTGAAGCTGGACAAGACAACCAGCGAGATGGGGACATCAGTTTTTCACGATTCCTGCTATCTGGGGCGTCACAACGATGTTTATGATGCGCCACGTGAGATTATCGCTGCGGCTACCGGCAGCACTCCGGCCGAGATGGAGCGCAACCGGAACAACGCCTTCTGCTGTGGCGCCGGTGGCGGCCGGATGTGGATGGAAGAACACACCGGTGAGCGGATCAACCTGACCAGGGTCAAAGAGGCACTGGAGGAAAAACCGGATACGATCTGTGTGGCCTGTCCCTACTGTCTGACCATGTTTGAGGACGGCTTGAAGGATGTAAAGGCAGACAATGTGAAGGTGCGGGATGTGGCCGAGGTCATGGCCGAAGCGGTCTTAAGGTAACTGTTGTCTGCCTAAGGAGATACAATGGCTGATTTTCTGAATTTTAACGGACGGATTGCAGTAGTCACCGGAGGAGCCCGCGGCCTGGGTCTGGCAATCACACGGGCTCTTATAAAGCATGGCGCAACTGTTCACGTTTTTGACGTGGCTCCCGGAGATTCTCCTGATGCCGGGTCTTATCAGTTCCACAAAGTTGATATAGCCGATTCATCCAGTGTTGCCGCGGCTGTTGCCGCTCTGCCCGGACCGGTATCGTTGCTGGTCAACAACGCCGGCATCACCCGCGATCGCAGCGCAGTCAACATGAGCGATGACGAATGGCAGTCGGTGCTTTCGGTAAATCTGACCGGTGCTTTCAACATGGCAAGGGCTCTCGCACCCGGTATGCGCACGGCCGGATATGGCCGAATCGTTAATATCACCTCCATCAACGGCATCCGCGGTAAATTCGGTCAGGCCAACTACAGCGCCTCCAAAGCGGGGCTGATCGGCCTTACCAAGGCTCTGGCAAGGGAGTTGGGGCCGAAGGGCATAACTGTGAACGCTGTTGCTCCCGGAATGGTAATGACCGAAATGGCACTGGCGCTGCCGGAGGAATTTCTGGCAAAAGCGAAGGATGAGAGTGTTCTGCCTGAGTTGGCCGCGCCGGAAGACATCGCCAATGCTGTCCTGTTTCTGCTCTCGGATGCTGCCCGAATGATAACCGGAGAGGTTATTAGGGTAGATGCGGGGCAGTACATCTGAAAGTGAGGTCCCATGTTGAAGATCGATTTCCACGTTCATCTGGGACTGTATACCCATCACCAGCCCTGGGTGACCGAATGGATAAAGCAGGTTCATACCGAAGGGTACGACGAATACATCCAGCACTATAATGATCCGGCAGCATTCGAGGATTTCCTTTCAGCCGAGGGTGTCGATTACGCCTGTATTCTGGCTGAGTTGAGCCCCATAACTACTGGTACCTGCACCAATGAGCAGGTGCGCGATTTCTGCCGCGGCCGCAGCAGGCTGATCCCCTTTTGCGACATCAATCCCTACCTGTTTACCGATCTGGGGGAAGAGTTACGCCGCAAGGTCAACGATGAAGGCTTCCGCGGAATAAAGCTGTATCCAACCTACCAGCATTACTATCTGAACGATCAAAGGATGTACCCGCTTTACCAGGCCGCCCAGGATCTGGGGATTCCGGTACTGATTCATACCGGTTCTTCGGTATTTAAAGGCGCCCGTTTGAAGTTTGGAGATCCGCTGACTCTGGATGATGTTGCCACCGATTTCCCGAATCTCAATCTGATCATGGCTCACTCGGGTCGCGGCTTTTGGTACGATCGCGCCTTTTTCCTCTCAAAGTTGCACAAGAACCTCTACATGGAGCTTTCTGGCCTGCCGCCGTCAAAATTGATGACATATTTTCCTGAATTAGCCCGCAATACTGATAAAGTGATTTTTGGCAGCGACTGGCCCGGCATGCCTGCCATCAGACGAAACATGGATGCCATCAGCCAACTTCCATTGCCGCCGGACGGGGTAGAAAAGATTCTGGGTGGCACCGCTGCCAGATTGTTGAATCTGTAATTGGCATAAGTCAATATATACCCGGGGGTAACCGTGATTGCAGTAATCTTCGAAGTCTGGCCGGCTACAGGAAGATCAGAAGAATACTTTGATCTGGCTGGTATCCTGAGGCCGGAGTTGGATAAAATCGACGGATTCATTTCGATCGAGCGTTTTGAGAGCCTTGCCACAAAGGGAAAATACCTTTCACTATCGTTCTGGCGTGATGAAGAATCGGTTCGCACATGGCGGAATCTGGAAGCGCATCGGAAGGCTCAAGCAGCAGGACGGGGCGGGTTCTTTGCTGACTATCGCTTGAGAGTTGCTTCCGTGGTGCGGGATTATGGACTGAGCGAGCGTATGGATTCGCCCAGGGATAGCCATGAAGTTCATGGTTGAGAACGTGATTATATCTGGTGAACTAAAAGGAGTGCTCAGATGCATTTTGAACCGTTCGAATACGAAAAGCCCGTCTCACTAAGGGAGTTCGAATCCCTGTACAGTGCCAAATCCGAGGATGCGAAGATTCTGGCCGGAGGCACTGACCTGATGGTGCTGATAAAGGAAAAGCTGCTGGCGCCAAGGCTTCTGATCGATATCTCTGATCTGCACGAACTGCGTGGGATATCGTATGACTCCCGTCAGGGACTCACGATCATGGCTGGTACCAAGGTCGCCGAGATCGAGCGGAGCGAGCTGGTAAAGGAGCACGCCCCGGCATTGGCATTCGCCGCTGCAAACCTCGGTTCCAATCAGGTGCGCTGGATGGCGACCCTGGCCGGCAACATCTGCCACGCCTCCCCGGCAGCTGAAACCCCTCCGGTTCTGCTGGCCCACGACTGTGAAGTGATTATTGGTCATAAGGCTGGAGAACGGACACTTCCTATCAGCAAATTCTTCCTTGCCTACCGTAAGACCGCGCTTCAGGCAGGTGAGTACGTAAAGGCATTCCGTCTGCCCTCACTTCCCGCCCGCTCGGCTGTCTCGTATCAGCTGAGAGGACTGCGTGGGGCGATGGAGATTGACATGCTCAATATCGGAATATACCTGGAGTTGGCCGAAGATTATGAAACCGTTGCGGCCGTTCGCCTGGCCATGGGATCGGTCGGGCCGGTCACCTACCGGGCCCGGGCCACAGAGGATAAGCTGACCGGTCTGCGCTTTGGTGATGAGTTCCTCGCTGCCGCTGTCGCCGGTGTAAATCAAGAAGCCACCCCAATTGACGATTCGCGAGCTTCAGCTGATTATCGTAACCGGGTAATCGGAGTTCTGGCCCGCAGGGGGCTCCTGGCCTGCCGGGAACAGATTGAGAAGGGGAGGGCATGAGCGTGAAACAACTGCTGACACTGACCATAAACAGCGAAACATTTGAAGTGGCGGTTGAACCCACCATGTACCTGGTGGATGTCATCCGGGAAACCGTCGGACTGACCGGCACCAAAAAAGGGTGTAATATCGGTGACTGCGGAGCCTGTACCGTCCTCATCGACGGCAAACCGACCCTGTCATGCCTTACCCTGGCTGTGGCATGTACCGGCAAAGAGATTACTACCATCGAAGGGCTCAGCAAAGGCACTGAACTTCACCCCGTTCAGCAGGCTTTTATAGAGAAAGGCGCGATCCAGTGCGGCTACTGCACACCGGGGATGATCCTCTCCGCCTCGGCGCTTCTAGACGAAAACCCGCACCCTGTCGAGGCGGAGATCAAAACAGCCCTGGCCGGTAACCTCTGCCGCTGTACCGGATATGTCAAGATCATCGAAGCCGTCAAGCACGCGTCCGAGACGATGGCGAAGGGGGTACAGCCATGAGCCAGCGCAAATTCTCCGTCATCGGCACCGATAAGGTCCGCAAGGAAGCCCCGGCCAAGGCGCGCGGCTCGGCGATCTATACTGACGACATGAAGCTGCCGCGCATGCTGATCGGTAAAATCAAGCACTCCGATTACGCCCATGCCCGCATTCTCTCAATCGACACGAGCGAAGCGGAGAAGCTTCCCGGTGTCAGGGCGGTGGTTGTCGGCAGCGAAGCCCCCATCAAATACGGCATCGTCCCTCAGGCTCCCACGGAAACGGCTCTTGCCATCGGTAAGGTGCGCTTCCATGGTGAACCGGTTGCAGCCGTGGCAGCAGTTGATGAGGAGACAGCGGACAGAGCGCTCGACCTGATCAAAATTGAATATGAGCCGCTTCCGGTCTATATAGATCCGCGCGCCGCCATGGCGCAGGACGCCGTGCCGCTCCACGAGGACAACAAATACGGCAACATTGCCTACCAGGCCAAGCAGAATTTCGGTGACGTGGACAAGGCGCTGGCCGAGTCCCACCTGGTGCTCGAAAAGACCTTCAAGACCAGCTACGTGAACCATGTCTTCATGGAACCGCACTCCTGCATAGCAAGTTTTGACGACAACGGCGACCTGACGATGTGGTCGTCCACTCAGGTGCCTCATTACCTCCACACGATGGCTTCCCAGGTCCTTGAAATGCCGATGTCGAAGATTCAGGTCTCGGTCCCCACCGTGGGGGGTGGCTTCGGCGGCAAGGGAGAGGCCTCGAACAACGAACTGATCGCCGCTCTGCTGGCCCGCAAGTCGCTGCGCCCGGTTAAGGTCACCTACTCCCGCAAGGAAGTGTTCTTCCAGCACCGCGGGCGTCACCCGATCGAAATGAAGATCCGGATGGGGGTCGATAAGGAAGGGTATCTCACCGCCATTGACTACGACGGTATCATGGATGGCGGCGCCTACGGCGCCTGGGGAATCATCATCCTCTTCTACACAGCCGCCATGCTCCACCTGCCATATAAGATCACTAACGTGCGATTCAGCGCCAAACGGATCTACACCAACAAGCCGACCTGCGGTCCGATGCGCGGTCTGGGGGGGGTGCAGCCCCGCTTTGCTCTCGAATCGATGATGGACGAACTGGCGATCAAGCTCGGCATGTCTCCCTACGAGATGAAACTGAAAAATGCCATCGATAAAAAGCACGACACGGTAAGCGGCGTGCATGTGCGCCATTCCGAATACAAGAAGTGTCTGACCGAGGTTGTCAACCGTTCCGGTTACCTTGAAAAGCACCAGAAACTCCCCTACGGGCGAGGAGTCGGGCTTGCCGGAGGATATTACATCTCCGGCACCGCCTATACGCTCTACATGAGCTACAAGCCGCACTCCTCGGCGCTGATCCGGCTCGATACCGAAAGCGGCGTGACGCTGCAGTGCGGAGCCACCGACATAGGGCAGGGTTCCAACATGGTTCTTGCCATGATGTGCGCCGAGAAACTTGGGCTCCCCTACGAGTCGGTGCATGTGATCAGCGGCGACACCAAAAACGCCCCCTTTGATCTGGGGTCCTTTGCCAGCCGCGTCACCGTGGCGGCCGGTTCGGCGGTCTGCCAGGCGGCCGACAAACTGCTCGACCAGCTACTGCCGGTGGCAGCGGTGCATATCGGCTGCCGCGCGGACCAGCTGCAGGTCGGTAATGGCGAGATCTACTCGATGTTCGAGAAAGAGCTGCGGATGCCCTTCTGGGATGCGGTCGAAAAGTTCATCGATGCCTTCGGGCCTCTTACGGCGACCGGCTCCTACACGCCACCGCGCCGCACCGGCGACTTCAAGGGGGGTAACGTCGGTCACTCTCCCACCTATGGCTTTACCGCCCATGTGGCTGAGGTTGAGGTCGATACCGAGACCGGCGAGATCAGGGTGGTGGGGTACAATGAGGCGGGCGACTGCGGCCAGCCGATCAATCCGCTCTCGGTAGAGGGGCAGGTCGAAGGCTCCATCGTTATGGCAATGGGTCAGGCGCTGTATGAGGAAATGAAGCTCGGCGCGGACGGCAGGCTGATCAATCCGAACCTGCACGATTACAAGGTGCCGACGATGCGGGATATCCCAGATATTAAAACCTATGCAGTCGACTCCTACGATCCTGATTCCCCCTTCGGCGCCAAGGAAGCGGGCGAAGGGCCGATCCAGCCAACTATTCCGGCCATTCTGAACGCCGTTTATGACGCCATCGGCATACGTTTCACCGAGCTGCCGGTCACCCCCGAAAAAGTACTGAAGGCTCTGGATGAGAAGAAAGAACAGGAGGGCGTGAACTCATGATCGACAACAAAGCCGTGATGACACTTGTCAATGATCCCACCCGGATCGGTGTGCTTTCAACAGCCGACCGGAAAGGCAACCCCAATGTCGCGGTATTCGGTTCCGCCTACATGCCGGATGAATATACGCTGGTCATAGGCATGGGCGATACCCGTAGCGGACAGAATCTGCTGGAGACCGGACGGGCGGCATTCATGAGCGTTGTTCCGAATGAAAACCCGATGAAAACCCAAGGGTGCCGGATCTACCTCAAGCTGCGCAGCATGGAGAAGGAGGGCCCCACCCTTGACAGCGTCAAGGCGCATGTTGCCAAAGTGGCCAACGAAAAGGCCTCCCAGATGGTCAAGTATGCGGTATTCTTTGATGTAGAATCCACCCGCCCGCTGATCGACTGGAGCCCAAAGAATCCGGGTTAACCGGATCAGTGGCGACCATGGCTATCAGATCACAGGTTGAACGGCTCTCGGCGAGGATGCACGATGCCCCCCGGTATCCGACCCAGGGGCGGGTGCTTTTCGTTGATCTGGAACGGCGGAGTCATTTTTCCCGTTACCTGGCGCGCGAGGTGCTCCATACGGTCCTGACCAGCCGTGGCGCCAATATGTATCTGCTCTATAACCTCCTGCCGGATACCATTGATCCGCTTGATCCTCAGATTCCGCTGATTTTCGGCAGCGGTGCCCTGACGGGGATCGTTCCGACTGCCACCCGCGGCAATGTCAGCAGCATTTCACCCGAAAGCCGGGCCATCCTCGACAGTAACTGCGGCGACGCTTTTCCCACCTTTCTGAAATTCAACGGCTATGATCATCTGGTGTTGTACGGACAGGCGGCCGAATGGACCCTGCTCCGGATCACCGCCACTGAAGTGACGTTTCATGATGCCGCCGGCTATCTCGGCATGGACAACAGCGCTGTTACCAGTGCCGTGGAACGGGACTTTTCCTGCACGGAGCGCAAGGACATGGCCCTGGCCCGCATCACGCGCGCCGGAGAGAATCTGGTTCTGAGCGCCGGGATCATGGGGGGAGTCAAGGCGATATACGCCCGGGGGGGAGCCGGGGCCAAAATGGGCTCCCTCCGGCTCAAGGCGGTTATGGTTCAGGGACGTGGCGATCAGCCGGCGCTTTCTGCGGCCTTCAAGGAGAACAACCGCGCCATTGCCGAAAAAATCCTCTCGACCAGTGTTATCAAAAATGCCCTCAAAACGGTCGGCACCCCTTTTCTTTACAAGCCAAGCCGTATCCTGAGCGCCATGGGCGCCTTGAATAACCAGCAAACCAGCTGGGGCGATTCGCTGGATGCTGATAATTTTGACGTCTACCGTCCCGGTATGGACGGTTGCCTGAAATGCCCGGTCCGCTGCCGGCCGCTGAACGACCTGACCCCGGAAGGGAATGGGGGCTGGGGGGCTAGCGCGCTGAAGGGGCTGGCCGGCAACGCCGGCTACGATGCATCACAAGCCGCTGTCGAACATCGGAGGGAGAAGAATTACCGGGGGGTACAGGGCGATGGAACATTCGACCGCTATGACAAGGGGGACGGCCCCGAATACGTCACCCTGCAGAAGATGGGGCCGATGGTCGGACTGAAAGAACCGGAGCAGGTTCTGCGCCTGAACAATATCCTGAATGAACTCGGTCTGGACTCGGCCAGTACCGGCAGCGCCATAGCCTGGGCCATGGAACTGTTTCAGCGCGGCATTATAACCGTCAGGGAGACCGGTGGCCTTGACCTCTCCTGGGGAAACTATCCGGTGATTGAAAAACTGCTCTTTATGACCGCCGCCCGTGAAGGTTTCGGTGACGTGATTGCCGATTCCAGCCGGGCGGTTGAAAGGGGCAGGTATCCGGCCGAGGCGCTCAGGTACCGCATGGCTGTCAAAGGGCTGTTTCAGTCAGACCCCCACGATTCAAGGATTATCAAAGGGTTTGCCCTCGGACTTGCCGTGGCGACCCGCGGCATGGACCATCTCCGTAATCGACCTACGCTGGAAATTAATGCAAAAATAAATGAAAACAGCGAGTTCAAGACTGCCTTGTACGGCGGAAAAGTCGCACCGGAGCCGACCTCATACCAGGGCAAGGAATACGCCGTCCAGCGCTGCGAGAGCGGCTACGCCGTTGGAGACGCCGTCGGTATGTGCCGCTTCGGGACGAAGCTGTTCAATTCGCCCTCCACGGCCGATAACGAAGACTTTGCCAGACAGTTGTCCGAATTGACCGGAGAAACGTTTAAAGCCGGACAGCTTGATGAAATAGGCGGCAACATTACCGGACTGGAGCGACTCATCAATGCCCGGCTCGGATTGACCGAAGAGGACGATACCCTTCCGGCGCGCTGGTTTGATGAAGAGATCGCGGCCGGCCCCTTTGCGGGAGAGAAAATTGACCGGGCGCAATTTCAGGAACTCAAGTCCCGCTACTATTCCCTCAGCGGGCTGAATTCATCGGGTGTGCCGACGCTTGACCGGCATCGCAAGCTGGCGGAGGTTGTCACCGGTTTTGCCGTAAGAGTCGAACTGCACGGCTACTTCCCGGGTGCCCCGGAAGGGGCTGTCATTGTAGATCAGCCGGTTTCTAACGTTACCGAACTGAGAGCCGCCCTAAAAAGACGGTTGCCACACGCGTTGAATCAGCTCGAGGACGGTTCTCTTAATATCCTGGTCAACGGGAATACGGTGCTTGCCAATGAGCGGGCTGTCCCAGTGAATAACGGCGATGATGTTGTTATCATGGCCATGATCGGTGGTGGTTGATTATGTGGGACTGGATAGGTAAACTGGACGAACTGCGGCGTCAGAATCAGCTGGCTGTATTGGTTACTGTCATCAGGAGCAGTGGCTCTACTCCCCGCAAGCAGGGCGCCAAGATGGTCGTGCTGCCGGACGGCACCTTTTTCGGGACGGTCGGAGGGGGCGCTCCGGAATTTATCGCTCTGGATGATGCCCGCAAATGCCTGGAAGAGCTGCAGGGCGCCACTTCAAATATCCCCTTGCAGCAGCGCGGTGAGTTTCCCGCCTGCGGAGGGACCATGGAGCTGCATATGGAACTGGTCAACAACAATCCCTGCCTGTACCTGTTCGGCGCCGGGCATATCGGACAGTCGCTCTGCCGGGTTCTGGACGGAACGCCGTTCAGAATTCATCTGGTCGACGAGCGGCC
>CAZUGI010000113.1:0-9359 GCA_964619855.1 uncultured Geobacter sp.
GCTCCCTGGCAGACCCACATATTCACACAGCTTTTTCTGGGTTTTCTGCTGGTATTGTTGATAGCTGCTCTTTCGGTACTTTTTCTCCGGCAGGTGCGTAAGCTCGAACGGGTCAATCTGCAGCTCGAACTGCAGCACGAAGAGCTGGAACTCAAAGCCGAGCTTCTGGATTCTGCCTCTGATGCCATTTTGCTGTTGGACGAAAACGGTTATCTGGTTCAGTTCAATAACGCCCTCTGCAGCATCTCAGGCCGCAGTCGCAAGGAGCTTGAGACAATGAAAATTCAGGATATCGAGCCGCCTGAATATTCCGACAAAGTTGTAGATAACATCAGGCGGCTTTTTGAAGTCGGGAATGCTGTCTTCGAGTCTGCCTATATACATGCTTCAGGAGCGATTATTCCGCTAGAAGTGCACGCCAGACCGGTAGTGATAGGCCAGCGCAATCTGGTTCTCAGTATTGTGCGTGACATCAGTGAGCGGAAAGAAGCCAGCGGCAAGATAATGTCTGCAATCAAGGAATGGCAGGGCACGTTCGATGCCGTAGAGGATGTTGTCTGGCTGCTAGATGCTGATCGCAGAGTCGTTCGCGCCAATGCGTCCACTCAAAGAGTGTTCGGCAGGTCGGCCAGAGAGATTGTCGGCCTGGACTGTTGCCAGGCAGCCCATTCAGATCAATTGCCGCACCAGGCCTGCCCGTTTGATCTGATGGCAAAAACAAAAAAACGTGCTTCGATGCAAATGGATATCGCAGATCGCACATATGAAGTTTCTGTCGACCCGGTTTTCTCCGAGAATGGAACCATTATCAACGCGGTTCATATTGTGAAAGACATTACTGATCTGAAAAAAGCCGAGCATCATGAACGCATCCGCTCTGAAATTCTCGAGCGAATTTCTCGCAATGAACCACTTGTGCAGTTGCTCTCGTTTATTGCAATCTCTATCGAAAAATTGTCTCCGGGGGCGCTCTGTTCAATACTTCTGGTTGATGAAACCGGCACACGCCTGCTGAATGGTGCTGCACCCAATCTGCCGGATTTTTACAATATGGCGGTAAACCGTACCAGGATTGCTGAAGGATCCGGTTCCTGCGGAACGGCGTCCTTCCGGCGTGAGCGGGTTGTCGTAGAGGATATTGCCTCTCACCCTTTCTGGAAGGGATTCACGCCGGCAGCAGAGGCCGGACTGCGTTCATGCTGGTCTGAGCCGATCCTCTCGTCCGGCGGTGTGTTGCTGGGCACCTTTGCCATCTATCATCGTGACCCGGCTATTCCCAGTCAAGATGAAATCCGCGTGATCGAGCAGGCGGCCCTGTTTGCAGGTCTTGCTATCGAGCACTCCCGTGCCGATCGGGAACTGCGCTCCAGCGAAGAGCGCTACCGTACTCTGGTTGATAATCTGCCGGTGGTCGTCTGGGAGGCTGATGCGTCCAGTGCAGCTGCCTTTATCAGTCGTCAGGTTGAACAGGTATACGGCTTTACACAGGAAGAAATGTATGCAGCCGGCCCAAGTCTCTGGTTCGAGAGGATTCACGAGGAAGACCAGAAACGAGTCTTTGCCGCATATGAAGCTTTTTTCTCGGGCAAGTCTGTATTTGATGAAGAATACCGCATCATGAGAAAAGACGGAGCATGGATCTGGCTGCATGACGTTGCCTATGCCATCACTGGATCTAATGACAAGAAGGTTGCGTACGGTGTTTTTACCGATATTACCGCCCGTAAGAAAGCCGAACAGGAGCGGGATGAGCTTGAACAGCAGCTGAGCCAGTCGCAGAAGATGGAGGCCATCGGGCACCTCTCCGGCGGTATTGCCCACGATTTTAACAATCTATTGACCCCGATCATCATATATGCCGATATGCTCAAACGATCACTGCCTGCAGATGAAAAGATGCACTACAAGATCGATGGCATCATCAAGGCATCGCACAAGGCGCGTGACCTGACGCAGCAGCTGCTCGGCTTTGGAAGAAAGCAGGTCATGCAGATGCAGACCGTGGATCTGAACACGGTTATTACATCCTTCAACTCAATTATCCGCCGAACATTGCGGGAAAGTATCGATATAGATCTTCGTCTGTCACCTCAGCCTCTTCTTATCCGCGCCGACTGTTCGAAGCTGGACCAGGTTATTCTCAATCTGGTCATCAATGCTCAGGACGCCATTAGTGAGACCGGCCTGATCTCCATTGAAACCGGCCATGTCATGGTTGACGACGAATTCGCACGCCTGCACCCCGGCCTGCATACCGGCTCTTATGCTCTGCTGGATTTCCGGGACAGCGGTTGTGGTATGAGCGAAGAAACCATGAAGCATATCTTTGAGCCGTTCTTTACGACCAAGCAGGTTGGACATGGTACCGGCCTCGGACTCGCAAATGTTTACGGAGTTGTTAAGCAGCATAATGGCTACATTGCAGTTCAGAGCAAAGTCGGCGACGGAACCAGCTTCAGGATGTTTTTCCCGCTGACGGATCAGAAGTCAGATGGAACCCTGCAATCTGTGGATGATTCGGACGCTGAACATACCGGAACCGGTAATATCCTGCTGGTGGAAGATAACGAGATGGTTCGAACCATGACCCGTGATCTTCTGGAAGGGCTGGGCTATACGGTACACACGGCCGACCACCCTGATATCGCGCTTGAGATAGTCGGACAAAAAACATTGAATATAGATCTGGTTATCACCGATGTTGTAATGCCCGGTATGAACGGCAGGCAGCTGTTTGAGCGTATCCAGGTTGACCGTCCTGAAATCAGTAAAGTACTGTACATGTCAGGCTACACTAACAATATCATCGTAACTGAAGGTGTTCTGGAAGATGGCATTCATTTCCTGCAGAAACCCTTCACGGTTGATGTCCTGATGGCTAAAGTTAAAGAGCTGTTACATCCAGAGAGTGTCTGACGGAGAATTGATATGTCACTTCCACAAGCAAATCGCAAGCTGGACGCCATCGGCCTTAAATGCCCGCAGCCGGTTCTGAAGCTATCGGTCATGAGTGCAGAAATGAGAACTGGTGAAATTCTGGAGCTTGTCGGCGACTGTCCGACCTTCGAAAAAGATGTCATAGCCTGGTGCAGTCGCCTTAAAAAAACTTTGCTGCTTATAATTGAAGTCGAAAATAACTGCAAATCCGCCTTTATAAGGTTTTAGGTTGTATAATCAGGTCAGTTTCAGCAAGGGAGCATATCGATGACTGATGCGACAACTCACCGCAAATATTGTTATTTTTTTAACGATCTTGCAGATACCAACGGAAACGATCCAACTGCTGGAACGCATCAGCTCCGCTGCGGTGGTGTGCCCCCCCTAGATGCGGTTCTGCGCTATTCCTACTGCCTTGACTGCGATCTGCTGCACCTGCGCGGCGACCGCTCCACTTTCAAAATGATATCATCCCAGTTACAAGAACAGCACCAGGGCGCAGCCAGCAAACAATCCTCTTTGGATGCCGGCTTTGCCGCAATTTTTAAAATGCTGGAGCGTCTTTCAATCGGCGATCCCGACGCCAGGGTACAGCTACCGAGTGACATTGATGCTTTCCTGAAACTGGAGCCGCTTCTGAACCGGATGGCGGACTTCATGAAGGATATGGTTGATGACAGCCATGAAACCGCCATGAGCTTGTGCGAGCATTATGAAGTCCTGCTGCAACTGGCTGCCGGCAGTCTCGACAAAAGAGCCAGTACAAATTCTCCTGTCGAGCTGATCGCGAAGCTGGGGGAGCTGATCAACAGCCAGGCCGATACCTTTACCGATGTCATCAGTTATCAGCACAAACAGGAGCAGGAACTTTATTCACTGAACCTCAGACTGAAGGGTATCATTGACTTTCTGCCGGATGCGACCTTTGTCATCGATGCCGGCCATCGCGTCATCGCCTGGAACAAGGCCATGGCCAAATTGAGCGGTGTCGCTCAGGATGAAATCATCGGCCTTGGGAATGATGCCTATTCTATTGCTTTTTATGGTGAAAAAAGGCCGTTGCTGATCGACCTGATCGGCGGTGATGCAGATGTCGCCCGACAGCTCTATCTGTCTGTAGAAGAGCATGGCAATACACTGGTGGCTGAGGGCTATGTCCCGACCGGCCATGGGGGTAAAGGTCGCTATCTCTGGATTACGGCATCCCCGCTGCTTGATACCGATGGCTCTCTTATCGGAGCTATTGAATCGATACGCGACATTACCGCCCACAAAAATACTGAGAATGAAAGGGAGATTCTGAAGGAACAGTTGCATCATTCCCAGAAACTTGAATCGGTTGGTGAGCTGGCGGGTGGCATTGCCCACGAATTCAACAATATCCTGGCAGCAATTATCGGTTATGCCGGAATCCTGGAAATGCGTCTGGGACCGGATTCCCCGCATCTGACTGCGGTCCAGCGCATAATAAGCGCTTCTGAAAAGGCCGCCTCGCTGACGCGCGGCATGCTGACCTTCAGCCGCAAGCAAGTCATGGCTATGGAACTGATCCACTTCAACAGTTTTCTGCTTGGTATGAAGGAAATGTTGCATCGTCTGGCGGGCGAAAACATAAAATTTAAGCTTCAACTTGATCCGCACGACATATCTGTGCATGCCGATCTGGGTCAGCTGCAGCAGATTGTACTGAACCTTTACAATAATGCCCGGGATGCCATGCCGGATGGCGGCAGTCTGTTTATATCAACCGAACTTCGTAAAGTGATCGGTAATGAGGCGGATGCCCCTCATGGCATCAAACCAGGCAGATATCTGCTGTTGAGTGTCAGCGATACCGGCTGCGGAATAGGGCCTGATGATCTTGAACGTATCTTTGACCCGTTTTATACAACCAAGGAGGTTGGCAAAGGTACCGGACTTGGTCTCTCGATGGTGTTCGGTATTGTGCAGCAGCATGGTGGTTACATCAAGGTGATTACGGCCCCCGGCAAGGGTTCCACATTTTCTGTCTGGCTCCCTGAATACATACCTCAGTCAGCAAGTTCATCATTGACAGATTCAGCCGGCACGCAGAATGCGAACCAGCCAGCCCAGACAATACTGATTGGGGAAGACAATGAGGATGTCCGTCCGATGATTGCTGAATTGCTGCAGGATTTTGGCTATCAGGTGGTTGAAGCCAACGATGGTCTTGAGGTGGTAGAGTTCATGGATAGCTACGGAGATACTGTTGATCTGCTACTGCTGGATGTTATTATGCCACGCATGAACGGATACGAAGCCCTGTCGGCCGTTCGTGAACGATACCCGGATATTCCCTGTGTTTTTCTGAGCGGTTACAGTGACGAAATCCTGCAGCAGAAGGCCAAAATACCAGGTGCATTCGAATATCTGTCAAAACCGATTCTGCCTGACAGACTGATTGCTACTGTGCGGGCTGCACTGGAATTCAATGGATGCAGACCGTAATGAGCCATATAAACTATGTCACTGCTACTTGCCGAGAGAAATTACTTTGCTCCTGCCGGAAGAAATTCCTTCGAATCTGAACTTGCCCAGATAAACCCCGCTCTTGTATAAACCGGCCTCCCCAGCCGGTAGGTTCAAGCTGCTGGTGTTGGTAATCAGCCCTGAAAAACTGTTGTATATTCCAGTGCCGTATTGCTCATCCGACAGTGGAAAACGGTAGCTGGCCAGCGTGGCGCTGCCGCCTGTTACGACAGAAAAAGTCGTAGAATTCGCGCCATCAATTATCGAATCCGGTGATACTTTCAGCAGAGAGCTGTCGGTACCTGCCACAATCCGGGCCGAATACTGAAGTCTGGCAAAACCGTCACCGGCTAGGTGCAGATCATAATGCGGTCGCCACATAATTTCAGAAGTGGCATACCGGATCGTTAGCTTGCCTTGCAGCGGGTTGACTGTAATCCGGACAGAGCCTTCTCCTGAACGGGAGCTCTTCTTCGCAGATTCGATGCGGGCGTCGATCTTGTTTAACTCCTGCCCGGTCTTGCGGCGAGCGGTGTAGACCGCTTCCAGTTGTGCGATGGCAAAGTCTGTCCCCTGGCGAATTGTTAGCAGCGGATCGGGATTGGACTTGGTTTTACGAGGAGCCTTACTGCCCTGTGATTTTGCAGCGGATTTGAAGATTTCTTCGCGTGTGTCCAGAGCCCGCAGGCGGTCCTGTAGACGCTGGCGTTGCTCAGACAGCAGCTCGAGTTCTTTTGCGGACTTATTGTCCACTCTTCCCGGAATCAGGTCAACTTTCGTGATGGTTGTTCCGGCTGATGGTTCAACCTTGAGAGTGCCTTCCAGCAGGCCGGCGGCTAGAGGAATCTCAGCCAGACCCTTTATCGCTTTCGCCTCCCGGACGATAACGGTGCCGTCACGGTAACAGATCATGCTGTTGCCGGCCGGGGCGGATGCCGCAGTAATAAGTGTTAACATCGTTGATAGTATGCTTATTCGCATCAGGTTTCCTCGCGAAGCAGTGTTTTTGTACGCACTCTTATTGGCACTGTTGCGTATCAGGCAGGATACGGCTATAATCCCGAAAATTTTACTGAAAGGCATCTGCCATGAAAAACGAGATTGATATCGAAGCAGAAGTGTCTGTCAAAGACATAGTCAATTTTTATATAAAAATCAATGACTCATACAAAGCAAAAAGGGATATTGCACGTTTGTCCGCGAAAGATAAGGCTGCAGCTTTCGAAGTTATCGCTGAATCCGATGCAAGTCGCGAATTCAGAGTCGATGTGGCCCGCTACTTTATTTATGATCTGGATGCCCGTGTCCGCAGAAAAGCTGAGCGCTTTATGGAGGATCTGGTCCCGGGTTGGGTAACGGATCCGGCCGAAAGCATTTTGAAGCTGCTGAAATCTTCCGACGGCAAGGGTGAGGCAAGCCGTAACTCTGCGGTAAAGTTTCTGTTCGGTATTGTTGACTCCGGCAGTCTGAGGGATACCTTTATGGCGCTGCTGAACGGCAGGAACCGGGCTCATCTGGTCGAGATAATCGCAATCCTTGAGGATTACATCGATGCCTCCATGGACGAGCGCGAGCAGGTGAAAATATTCGAAGCCTGTCTTGATATAGTTGTTTCAGACGAAATCGACAATAATATCAAGCATCACGCCTCCAATCTTCTGAGCGTCTTTTTCAAAAAGGTTCATGCCACTAATCTTGGTGAGGCACTGAAAAAGAAATACATAGAAAAACAGATCGAAAAGGCCGAAGGGGTATATCGCTATCTTTGCAGCGGCGCATCCGGGCTTAACGCCACATTTCTGGATGATCTGCTGCGCCCCTTGAATGATGGCGGCACTGTCTATCAGCTTAAGATTTTGAGTTATTTCAGAGTTGTGCTGGATAAAGCCAAACACCCGGATACCTCCGATTCGGTCCTGGACACCTACCCGGATTACTGGAACCAGGAGGAACAGCCCAAAGAGGTCAAGATCCGGGCTATCTGCAACCGGATTCTCCGCTCCGTCGATGAGCTATGGGATGCCAGCGAGGACCGCGAGGTACGGAGTCTTATAGTCCGTATCCGCTTTGGGGAATATGCAAACAAACGTGAACTTCTGGAGCAGATCAGAACCAAGGCTGATGAGAATATCAGCGAATCTGCCCGCGAAAAGCTGGCAATGATGTTGCGCTGTTTTCTGTATCCCGAAGAGCAGGAACCGCTGAAGCTTCAAGCCGCCCAGCTACTGCTGTTCAAGATAGGTGACTCTGTCAGCAGGCTGGCAGCTCTGGATTACCTGGCCTCGTATCTGGAAAATAAAAATCTGAATTATGCCGAACGGGGGAGTATCGCGGCGGTTATAGAATCATTGCTGAACGAAAAACGACTGGGAGAGCGGGTGCGGGAAAAAGCGCAATACCTTCTGTTTATTGCAGATCCCGGGCGTCTGCAGAATGAAGACAGCCAGAAATCCGTGCTTGCTTATCTGAGGGGGATTGCCGAAGGTGAGGGCTTTACCAGCGAAAACAGTGAAAAGCGGGTGCTTGATTCTTTGGCCGCTCTTTCAGGAATGCTCTCAACGAGCGAAAACCTGAAAAAAGCGATTCAGTACCTGGAATTTAAAATTAAGAATCCGAAGGAAACGCCGACCTGGGAGAAGATAAATCCCGAAAGTTGAAGAACATCCGACCACCTGATATTTCTATTGTTCACTGATCTTCACCCAGAATAATCCTGACCACCTGGTTTGCCTGATGGGATGCGGCTATGCCGACACGGGGGGCCATCAGCCCGCTGCCAGGCTTTGCTTCGGAGACGGAATCACCGATCAAGTAGAGCCGTGACGCAATTTTACGGGTTACGATACTGTTATTAGTTCCGTAGCCTGCCAATCCAGAGGCGGCAACCACTGTCGTATCAGGCATCATTTTGAGCACTGTATCCACAAGCATGGCCTTCATGACGGCCCGGTCGAAAGCTTCCACTACGATCCGGCAACCCGCGAAGACATCCGGAATGTTGTCAGGAGAGAGCATGACCGGTTCTGATTCGACTTTGACATAGGGGTTTATGCGCCTCAGATTGTCAGACAGCGCTTCTACTTTGAGGGTTCCGATCTGGTCAACAAAGTACTGCTGACGGTTTAGGTTTGACGGTTCGACTACGTCGAAGTCTGCAATAATGAGCTTGCCGACTCCAACTCGTGCCAGTGCCACCGCCACTGCGGAACCCAGTCCGCCTACGCCGGCTATTCCGACAGTTGCCTGTTTCAGTAGTGAATGTACACCGGGAGTATGCCGGGCTGCCATCAACCCCTCCAGCTCATCCTCTGTCGGCAGTTCTCCTCGCCGGATCAAAAAAATCTCGTCTCCATCGTGTAACTCCGTATCAGCAGCGCCCGGGAAGCCGTTCAGGATCAGTACATCGGCCCCGGTTCTGTAAAGTTCAGCGACAGCTCCGAGAGTCAGGCCGGCATTGATGACGGCCTTTTTTTCATTAATCCGGATTTCCATGTCTTATCCGATTGCCTGCTGAAGGTCTGCTATTAGATCATCCGGATCTTCCAGGCCGACCGAGAGGCGAACCAGCGTATCGGTTATTCCCTTGCGGGTCCGCTCTTCCTTCGGCACTGAAGCGTGCGACATTTTTGCCGGGTAGGAAATGATGCTTTCAACACCACCCAGACTGACGGCAAAAGCTGCCAGATGAGAGTTTTCCAGCAGCCGTTTGGTTGTTTCGTAGGAGTCAAGTTCAAAGGAAAAGACAGCACCCGCTCCATCTGCCTGAGCTGCATGTACGGTGTATCCGGGGTGTTCCGGCAATCCTGGATAATGGACAGACGTAACTCGCGGATGCTGTTTCAGCCAGTTGACGATCCTGAGTGTGTTCAGCTGGCTCTGGTCCATTCTGACCTTGAGGGTTTTGATGCCGCGCAGGGTCAAAAAAGAGTCCT
>CAZUGI010000114.1:0-9328 GCA_964619855.1 uncultured Geobacter sp.
AAATGAAGCCGGTCAGAGAATATTCAAGCGGAGTATTGGCCGCCCATCTTTTGGGATATATAGGTGAAATTTCAGAAAACGAATTAAATGCCAAAGGCTACGAAGATTATAATCCAGGTGATTACATAGGCAAAAACGGAATTGAAAGGGCCCTGGATGTTGAACTGCATGGAAGTGACGGAGGCCGGCAGTTCGAGGTTGATGCCCGCGGACGGGTTCTCCGTACTATTTCAGAGACCTATCCTACGGTTGGCAACAGTGTCGTATTGACAATTGATGCCGCCGTGCAGAAACAGGCGGAACTGGCCTTTGGAGGTCAGGCCGGCGCTGTCGTTGCTCTGGATGTAAATACTGGCGAAGTGCTGGCTTTTGTAAGCACTCCTGCCTTTGATCCGGCTCTCTTCGGCGGCAAGCTGCCGGCCGATATTTGGAAATCCTACCTCGAGGATAAACGACATCCTCTTGAGAACAAGGCATTGACAGGGCAATATCCACCCGGCTCAACCTTCAAGATCATCACCGCTTTGGCCGGTTTGGAAGAAGGCCTGGTAAACGAGAATTCATCGGTACTCTGTAATGGGGTCTATGAAATGGGCGGCAGTAAATTCAGGTGCTGGAGCAAAAATGGCCATGGCCACGTTTCGCTGCGCAGATCTCTTAAGGAATCGTGTGATGTCTATTATTACCAACTCGGGGAAAAGCTTGGTGTTGACCGGATCGCCAAAATGGCCGGACGTTTCCAATTGGGTTCTGCGCTGGGCATCGGGCTTACCAATGAGAAAAGCGGATTGATTCCGACGACGGAGTGGAAGCAGAAGCGTTACGGAAAACGCTGGTTTGCCGGCGAAACGTTGCCGGTTTCGATCGGCCAGGGTTATGTGTTAATGACACCTATCCAGATGGCTTCAATGGTTGCCACGGTTGCAAACGAAGGAACCGTATACCGCCCGCATCTGGTTAAACGCATTGTCGACGCAGATGGAAAACCACTGAAGGAGTTCGGTCCAGAAATAATCTCAAAAACAAACGTATCTTCCTCAAGTTTTCGTAAGGTCAAGCAGGGTCTATTCGATGTTGTAAATGGTGCCGGTGGCACCGGAGCCAATGCACGTTTAGGGGATGTGCGGGTTGCCGGCAAGACCGGTACGTCCCAGGTCGTCAAATTGAGCGAGGACCGGAAAAAATCGCTCCCCTATCAGTACCGCGATCATGCTTTATTTGTTGCCTTTGCCCCCTTCGATTAACCTGAAATTTGTGTGGCGGTGGTTGTGGGGCATGGCGGAGGGGGCGGTGCTGTGGCTGCTCCGATTGCCGCAAGGGTATTGAGAGCTTATTTCGAAGGTAAGAAGCCGGTCTCAAAAAGCTCCGGTCAGGTGCAGGACGAAGAGGATACCGACGAAGAAGCTGACATGAAGCCTCTAAATGAAGAGCGAACAGAACAACGCACTGGAGGGGGGGGGGGCAATGATTGATCGACGGCTGCTGACAAATATTGACTGGATTCTGGCCGGGCTGGTAGTAACGGTCTGCCTGCTGGGTATTCTCAATATATACAGCGCCACTACCCCCTACAAAGTTGTCAGTATGACCTATTATCTGAAACAGTTCTACTGGATGCTGGCCGGAATATTTGTTGCCCTGGTTATTTCCAGTGTTGATTATCACATCCTGGAGGATTTTTCATACTGGTTCTATGGCTTGCTGATCATTCTGTTGCTGGCGGTGCTTGTTATTGGCCGACGTTCTATGGGCGCCACCCGCTGGCTCAATCTTGGCCTGTTCAATATCCAGCCATCAGAACTGATGAAGATTGTAATCATTATTACGTTCGCCCGCTTCTTCAATAATTTTCATTCGGTGGGCGGATTAACGTTCAAAGATGTGCTGATTCCGCTTGGATTGCTGATTGCTCCGGCGGCCCTGATTATGAAACAGCCGGACCTCGGAACTGCGGTTATTGTAATTCTGATTGCGGTCTCGATTATGTTCTATGTCGGTTTACGCTGGACGACTGTTGTTACTTTTGTTTTGATAACCCTGCCAATGGCCTTGTTGGGATGGTCCGTCTTATTGAAGCCGTACCAGAAAAATCGTATTCTTGATTTTTTGAATCCCGAACGATCGCGCCTGGGGAGCGGTTACCATATTATCCAGAGCAAAATTGCAGTAGGTTCGGGAGGCATTGCCGGGAAGGGTTTCGTCAAAGGAACACAGTCTCAATTGCGATTTCTTCCTGAGCAGCATACCGATTTTGCCTTCTCTGTCTTTGCCGAAGAATGGGGATTCATCGGGTGTCTGCTGCTAATACTGATCTACCTGTCTCTTGTGCTGTGGGGGCTTAACATTGCCCGCCGCTGCAACGACCGCTTTGGGGGCCTGCTGGCTGTGGGAGTTACTGCGATGCTGTTCTGGCATATTGTCATCAATATGGGCATGGTGATCGGCATGTTCCCGGTAGTCGGGGTTCCACTGCCGTTCTTTTCCTACGGTGGAACGTCCATGATTACCTCAATGGTAGGGATTGGATTGCTCCAGAGTATCAGTATGCGGCGCTTCATGTTCTGACGGACGGTTTACTCGAGCCCTTTTCCCCTTTACTTTCCTGCCATCTTTCTTTATTCTTCACAGTCCGATTTTTTTATGCATACGAAGGATTTCATGGATATCAGCAGGATTAGAAATTTTTCCATCATCGCCCATATCGACCATGGCAAGTCCACGCTGGCCGACCGTCTGCTTGAGTTCACCGGGGCACTGTCCGACCGCGAAAAACAGGACCAGTTCCTGGACAAGATGGATCTGGAGCGTGAGCGGGGCATTACAATCAAGGCCCAGACTGTCCGTCTGAACTATAGAGCTGATGATGGCAACGATTATATTCTCAATCTGATCGACACGCCTGGCCACGTTGATTTTACCTATGAAGTTTCCCGCTCGTTGGCTGCCTGCGAGGGGGGCCTGCTGGTTGTGGACGCCTCTCAGGGAGTCGAGGCCCAGACTCTGGCGAATGTATATCTGGCACTTGATACAAATCTTGAGGTGTTTCCGGTTCTGAACAAGATCGACCTTCCGGCAGCAGATCCGGAACGAGTCAAGCATGAAATCGAAGAAATCATCGGTATCGATGCCCATGATGCGGTATTGGCGAGTGCCAAGGAGGGCATTGGTACGCATGAAATACTTGAAGAAATAGTCAAGAAGATACCGGCCCCCAAAGGGGACTCCTCCGAGCCCCTGAAAGCGCTGCTGTTCGACTCCTGGTATGATCAGTACCAGGGGGTTATCATTCTGGTGAGACTTTTCGATGGCACCCTTAAAAAAGGTGACAAGATTCAGCTCGTGTCAACCAACAAGTCTTATGAAGCACTAAAAGTTGGTATCTTCGCTCCGGTTATGCTTGAAGTCCCGCAGCTTACGGCCGGCGAGGTTGGTTTTGTAATAGCCGGCATCAAGGATGTGGCTGACGCCAAGGTGGGTGATACGGTCACACTGATGAACCGCCGCTGCACGGTACACCTGGATGGCTTCAAGGAAGTTAAGCCGATGGTATTTTCGGGCTTATATCCGATAGATACCGCGCAGTATGAACAGTTGCGTGATGCGCTGGCCAAGCTGCGGCTGAACGATTCCTCATTTTCTTTTGAACCGGAGACTTCGGTTGCTCTCGGTTTTGGTTTCCGTTGCGGATTTCTCGGCCTGCTGCATATGGAAATCATTCAGGAACGGCTGGAGCGTGAATTCGGCCTCGATCTGATTACTACCGCCCCGACCGTCGTCTATCGAGTACATAGTGTGACAGGTGAGACTTTCACGATTGAGAGCGCCAATCAGCTGCCGGAACAGCAGCATGTTGACCATCTCGAGGAACCTTTTATCCTGGCTCATATCCATGTCCCCAACGAGTTTGTCGGTGGTGTTCTGGCTCTCTGCGAAGACAAGCGTGGTGTGCAGCGTGAAATCAAATATCTGACTCCCACCCGGGTTATGATTATATACGAGCTGCCTCTGAACGAGATCGTACTGGATTTTTTTGATCGTCTTAAATCCATCACTAAGGGCTATGCATCGCTGGATTATGAACATCTGGATTATCGCCGCAGCGAGTTAATCCGTCTGAATATAATGATCAACGGAGAAGTGGTGGACGCTCTTTCACTCATTATTCATCGTGACAAAGCGTATTTCCGGGGCCGTGATCTGGTCTCCAAGATGAAGGAGCTGATTCCGCGACAGATGTTCGAGGTGGCAATCCAGGCTGCCATCGGGAACAAAGTCATTGCCCGTGAAACAGTCAAGGCCATGCGTAAGGACGTTCTGGCCAAATGTTACGGTGGAGATATCACCCGCAAGCGTAAGCTGCTCGAGAAGCAGAAAGAGGGAAAGAAGCGCATGAAGAATGTTGGAAATGTGGAGTTGCCGCAGGAGGCATTTTTGGCAATCCTAAAGGTTGATTGAGAGTTTCAGGATAGCCTGGATAATTCATACAAAGGAAGTTACATGCAAGAACAGAACGAAGATACATCTCAGACCCAGCCGGTTTTTAAAAAGAAGAGTATATTCAGGGAGTATGCCGAATCTATCGCTATAGCAATACTGCTTGCTCTCGTTATCCGCACTTTCCTGGTCCAGGCTTTCAAGATCCCGTCCGGTTCGATGGAGGACACTCTTGTAATAGGAGATCATCTTCTGGTAAGCAAATTCATCTACGGTACTAAAATACCCTTCAGTGACAAGCGGATCCTCACTTTTCGCGAGCCCAGCCGGGGCGATGTGATCGTATTTGAGTACCCGGAAGACCCCAGCAAGGACTTCATTAAACGGGTGGTCGGCATCCCGGGCGATGTAGTTGAAGGGAAAGACAAAAAGGTATATGTCAACGGCAAACACTACCAGAACGCTCACGAAGTGCATAAGGAGAAGGATATTATTCCGAAAGAAATGAATCCGCGCGATAGTTTCGGGCCGATAACTGTTCCGGAAAATTCCTATTTTACGATGGGTGATAATCGTGATCGTTCCTATGACAGCCGTTTCTGGAAATTTGTGCGCAGAGACCAGATCAAGGGGCTGGCATTCATTAAATACTGGTCGTGGGACCGAGAAAAAATGAGACCCCGTTTCGGCAGCATCGGAAATCTTATAGACTAGGGTGCAGAGGGCAGGGTCAAGTGGCAAGGGTCAAGGGTTATTAAGTTCTCTTACGCCCTGTGTCCCTTGCTTCTCCTTGCTCCTTGCCCCTTGACCCTTAGGGAGGTTTTACATGGATACACTTGGAAGCTGGAAAAGAACACATTACTGTGGTGATCTTAGGGCTGTCGATATCGGCAATGAAGTCATACTGATGGGCTGGGCGCTGCGCCGGCGCGACCATGGCGGTCTGATTTTCATAGACCTGCGCGATCGCGAAGGAATTGCCCAGATCGTTTTCGATCCGGAAGTAAACGGTCCGGCGCACTCTGTGGCGGAGTCTGTACGCAGCGAGTTCGTACTGGCTGTCCGCGGCAAGGTTATCCCTCGTCCGGATGGAACTGTAAACCCGAATATGAAGACCGGTGAGGTCGAGATTCAGGTGCTCGAGTGCAAGCTGCTCAACCGCTCCAAACCCCTTCCTTTTATGCTTGATGAGCACAGTGACATCAACGAGAACATCCGCCTGAAATACCGCTATCTGGATTTGCGGCGTCCTCAGTTGCAGCACAACCTGATTCTGCGTTCAAGGGTAGCCCAGTTGACTCGCTCGTATCTTACTGATAAAGGATTTATTGAACTGGAAACCCCTTTTCTGACTAAGTCTACCCCCGAGGGCGCCCGTGATTTTCTGGTACCGTCGCGCATCAATCAGGGGCAGTTCTACGCCTTGCCGCAGTCTCCACAGATATTCAAGCAGATCTTGATGATTTCGGGCTTTGACCGATATTTCCAGGTTGTGCGATGCTTCCGTGATGAGGACCTGCGTGCTGATCGCCAACCTGAGTTTACCCAGATTGACTGCGAGATGTCCTTCATCGATCGGGAGGACATCATCACTGTCATGGAAGGCTTGATGGCACGCATCTTCACCGAAGCGAAGGGAATAGAGGTACAGTTGCCGATAGAACGCATCACCTACGCTGAGGCCATTCGTCGTTTCGGGGTTGACAACCCGGACATGCGCTTTGGCATGGAGCTGTGCGAACTTACCGATCTTGTCAAAGCCTCAGGATTCAAGGTGTTTGCAGATGTGGCTGCCAAAGGCGGTATCATTAAAGGGCTTAACGCCAAGGGATGTGCCTCTTTTTCACGAAAAGAAATTGATGATCTGACCGATTTTGTCAAGATCTACGGTGCCAAAGGTCTGGCATATGTAAAAATTGAAAACGGAGAGTGGCATTCTCCGATAGCCAAGTTTTTCACGCCTGATGAAATTGCGGCAATGAATGAATCCTTTGGAGCGGAGGAGGGAGATCTTCTGTTCTTTGTGGCCGACAAGCCCAAAGTTGTAAATGACTCTCTCGGCAAGCTTCGTAATCATCTGGCAAATATTCTCAAATTGACCAGCAAGGATGTCTACAGATTTGTCTGGGTGACCGATTTCCCACTGCTTGAGTGGGATGAAGATGAAAAGCGCTGGGCGGCCGTACATCACCCGTTCACAGCGCCAATGGATGAGGATCTTGAGTTTGTAGAGTCGGATCCTGGGCGCTGTCGCGCCAAAGCCTATGATCTGGTGCTTAACGGCAATGAAATCGGTGGCGGATCGATCAGGATCCATCAGGAGCAGGTTCAGTCATTGATGTTCAAGTTGTTGGGAATGACGGTTGAGGACGCCCGCAGCAAGTTTGGCTTCCTTCTTGATGCTCTCGAATTCGGTACGCCCCCTCATGGCGGTATCGCGTTTGGCATGGATCGACTGATCATGCTCCTGACCGGTAGTGACTCTATCCGTGATGTAATTGCGTTCCCGAAAACTCAGAAAGGCACCTGCATGATGTCCGAGGCCCCCTCACCGGTCGATGGCAAGCAGTTGCGGGAACTGGGAATCCGTCTGACAGAAAAACAGGGATAAGTTATTTAATGAACCGCTTTGCCGCGTGCATACTGCTCTGCTGCTTTCTGCAGTTGGCAGGCTGTTCAGCACCTGAACCGACATGGCGTAACAGAGCAGCCCCTCTGGTAGACGAACTCGGACGTCAGGATGCCATCAAGCTGTTCCCTCAGGAGTATCGAAGCCTGCTTGAGACATTCGAGCATGGTGAGGCAATCTTTCATGTAAAGGAGGACGATCAGGAAGCTGATACTTATTATCAGCTGGCATTCCAGAAAGCTGAAAGACTCCGCTCTGAATTGCGTCTGACTAGGCAGCGTTTAGCCGAAGAAGAACGGCAGCAGGCAATTGCGACGGCCCGCAAGCTGGAGGAAGACCGCTTGATGCATGAAGCTGCTGAAGCGGAGCTTCGTCTTCTCAAACAGCAGGAGAGCATCAAGCCGTCGGAGGCCGCGGGTGAGCAGACGACGCCAGCTTCAAAGCCGGTTGTAAAAGAACCAAAACTGCTGCTTCCATCTTCCTACACCGTGCGACGTGGAGAAACCCTCCCTCAGATTGCCGGCCGATCTGAAATATACAATGATTCATCGCTATGGCCGATCATCTATCGCTCCAATCGAGATCAGATCAGTGATCCCAAGCGGCTCTGGCCTGGTCAGGTTCTCGTAATTCCCCGTCACTTCAGCCGTGATGATGCTGTTGGGGCCAGGCGATATTCTGGCCGGAAATAATTTGGTAAAATTTGCCTTACCGGTGTTTAAGCCCTCTGTACTTCAATGTTTTTTCTTGACAGTCCAGAGGGTTTTGTATACTGTATACAGAATTTTACTGATACTTAAACTTGTCGTAATGACTTGTAGTTATACGAAAAATAAGGAGAGAACATGACAACACAAACTGCGAAAATCATTTGGTCAAAAATTGATGAAGCACCGGCACTGGCAACCTATTCTTTGCTCCCCATCGTTAACGCCTTCACGAAGGCGGCTGGCGTTGTTGTCGAGACAAGAGACATCTCCGTTGCCGGTAGGATCATTGCAAACTTTCCAGACTATCTGACTGAGAGTCAGAGAATGCCGGATTTTCTAGCTGAGCTTGGTGATCTGACGCAGAAGCCGGAAGCTAATATTATCAAACTGCCCAATGTCAGCGCATCAATCCCTCAGCTGAAAGCTGCCATCAAGGAACTGCAGGAGCAGGGCTATAAACTCCCTGATTATCCTGAAGATCCGAAGACCGATGCTGAAAAAGAGCTTCATGCCAGATATGCCAAATGTCTGGGAAGTGCGGTAAACCCTGTTTTGAGAGAGGGTAATTCAGATAGAAGATCTGCTCGCGCCGTTAAGGAATATGCTAAGAAATATCCGCACAAAATGGGTGCATGGAAGCCTGAGTCCAAAACCCACGTATCACACATGACTTCCGGCGATTTTTACCATAGTGAAAAATCAGTTACTATGAAGAGCGCCGGTAATGTCCGGATCGAATTTGTGGACCAGGCCGGTAATGTCAAGGTATTGAAAGAAAAGCTGGCCCTGCAGGCCGGTGAGGTACTTGATGGCGCGTTCATGAGCGCCAAGGCTCTGCGCAAATTCATTGCGGAGCAGATTGAAGATGCGAAAGCGAAAGGCGTACTTTTCTCTGTACATCTTAAAGCTACCATGATGAAGATTTCCGATCCGATCATGTTCGGCCATTTCGTGTCAGTTTTTTATAAAGATGTCTTCGAAAAACACGCTGCAACCTTTAAGGAGCTAGGAATAAATCCGGACCTTGGTATGGGCGATCTGTATGCGAAAATCAAGAAGCTGCCGGAAGCAAAGCAGGCAGAAATTGAAGCAGATATTCAGGAAGTTTATAAGAAGCAGCCGCCGTTGGCCATGGTTGATTCTGACAAAGGCATCACCAATCTGCATGCAAGCAACGACATCATCATCGATGCCTCCATGCCGGTAGTCATACGTGATTCGGGCGGGATGTGGGGACCGGACGGCAAGCTACATGACGTCAAGTGTGTAATCCCCGATACATCCTATTCCGAGTGGTATCAGGAGTGCATCGACTTCTGCAAGAAAAACGGACAGTTTGACCCGACCACCATGGGTAGTGTTTCCAACGTGGGTCTTATGGCTCAAAAGGCTGAAGAGTACGGCTCACATGACAAAACCTTCAAGGTCGCTGCAAACGGCACTATGCGGGTTGTCGATGAATCAGGAGCGGTTCTGATCCAGCACGAAGTTGAAGAGGGCGATATCTGGCGCGGTTGCCAGTCCAAAGATCTGCCGATCCAGGACTGGGTCAAGC
>CAZUGI010000115.1:0-9286 GCA_964619855.1 uncultured Geobacter sp.
ATGCTCACCCATGGTTTCCACAATCATGTTCTCAATGCTGCCGACTATGGTCTCCATGAAATTCTGCAGTCCGTCCGGAACAGACTTGAGCGCCTTCGTTGCGAGCAGAGACAGAACAAGCAGGAATATAATTATCAGCCACGTATAGGCAATTGCATCGGCACTGGCATCATTGATATGAAGCGGCGCCAGCAATGTACGGAAGAACTGCAGAAACATTAACGGATGAACCATGGAGCTAACCTCCTGTGCGCAAGGCACGATATAGTGAAAGTGCAATAATATTAGCTACAATAATGGAAAGCCCTGAAAGTACTCCCGGTATCGAAAACCATCCGGAGGTCAATACCAGATAAAGTATAAAACCGGTCGCGCACATTCGGAAAATGAACCGCAGCAGCGCGAGCCGCGGGGCATTAGCCGGCATCAGGCCCAGAATGCGCTGCAGGGCACTGCGCATCCAGAGAAAATTCATTATTGCAATTAAGCCGCCGGCAAGGACCCCAAGAGCCGCTTTGACGGAGAAAAGAAGCAGAGCGCCGGCCGTCAAAACAGCCAACAGCCCCAGACTCCCTTTGATGATCACGTGAAAGAGATTATCTTCGTTTATCGCTTTCATCACTTTTGCGGAGCTCCCGGCCGGCTATGACATATACGTTCTTGTAGCCGGCGGCGATTCCGATGAACATAAAAATATAAAAGAACCAGGGCTTGGTGCCGAACCAGCGGTCAAGTGTCAACCCGAACCAGACACCTATGGCAATCGCCAGCACGACAGAAATACCCATACTGGAGACCGTCGCCAGGCTCTGCAGCAGATCCCTCTTTTGATTATCCATGAACTGACATACGTGCACCGACCTGTCACACCCAAAACCTGACTCTCATATCACAGAAACAAGCTCGATGTCAATTTAGAATTAATCGCGCCGGCGCAGATAGGCAAGAAATTCCTCGCAGGACAACTGTTTTTTGCTGACCAGATGAGCAATTTCACGACTCATGGCAGCCTTTTCTCCGCTCTTCATTTCTGATTTAAGAAGAACAAAGACCGGGATATTGCGGGTGTATGGAAAAAGTCTGAACTTTTCCAGCAGCTCGAAAGCGGACATATCCGACAGCATATGGCTGGAAAAAGCCATATAATGGGGGTGGATGGAGGTCAGAGCCAGCGCTTCCTTGCCGGTATATCCCTTGACAACCTCGAAGCCTGCTGACTCAATCGTTCTGGAGAGCTTTTCTTCGCCGGAACGTGACACCACCAGAGCCTGAAGGTCCCAGATTTCAGCATCCTCGGTCAGACCATAAACCGCCAGTCGTTCCAGAAGATACTGTTCATCAATCGGCAGCATAAAAAAACCGGCCACCGGAAACACACCGCCTACCTTCCCTTTTTCACTCAAAAATACCGGCAGAACAGGAATGTTTCTCGTTGCCGGAGTACCTTTGATTTTAAGCAGCAGTCCCCATCCATCATCAGAAAAAGGTGATATGTCCAGCACTATTCCAAGCGGCCGGCCTTTCTCAATGCTGTCGAAATTCTCCAGACGACAGCCGTAACCACCTGCGGCAAGATAAGAGAAGAGAATATCTTCGCGTCCTTCACCCGGATTTACGCCGAGAACCCACAACTCCCTGCGAGGTTCACTGTCAGATGCCATAGCCGCTCCCGATAATTTCAGTACTCATGGAATGACTTCTCATAACAGATATTACAGATAATAACCAGACTAATCCTGCTCTTTCGGGCCTCTGTCATTCTACGGAATAAAGCTCCAGCACCCGCTCAATTATATTCGAAGTCGACTTGCCATCCACAAACGAAACCAGCTCAACCCGGCCACCATAGGCCTCCACAAAATCTCTGCCAACCACCCCTTCCAGTGTGTAATCGCCACCCTTGGCCAAAATATCCGGTTTGAGAGCCGTGATCAACTCCAGAGGGGTATCCTCATCAAAAACAATGACGTAGTCGATACAATCAAGAGCGGCCAGGATGTGTGCCCGTTCCTCCTCTCTTATCAGCGGACGTTTTTCCCCCTTCAGGCGGCGTACCGAAGCATCACTGTTCAGTCCCAACACAAGGATATCACCCAGACAGCGGGCTTTTTGCAGGTATTTAACGTGCCCGGCGTGCAACAGATCGAAACAGCCGTTGGTAAAAACAACCCTCCGGCCGCGCGATCTTTCCGCGGATATGATCGCGGCAAGTACGTCCAGGGTTTTGATCTTGGAATCACTGTCACGATGTGTAAGGGCGACCGTGTCAATAATCTCCTGCGGAGTTACAATAGATGTTCCAAGTTTGCCGACTGCGATACCTGCCGATATGTTCGCCAGCCCTGCTGCTTCCGCCATCTGGAGCCCGGAGGCAATGCCGACTGAAAGCGTTGCCAGGACAGTATCTCCGGCCCCGGATACATCGAAAACTTCCCGTGCTACGGTCGGAATATGGACAGCATCTCCATTTCTGGAAAACAGAGACATGCCCTCCTCGCTACGGGTAATAAGAAGATGCTGTAAACCGACGGTCTCCATAATAGCTTTTGCCGCCTGAGCAAGAGAGGCCGAATCCCGTATGATAATACCGGAAGCCGCTTCGGCTTCCTTGCGGTTTGGAGTCAGTATTGTTGCCCCGCTGTAGCGGCCAAAGTCGGCCCCCTTGGGATCCACAAGCACCGGTATGCCGACCGCTGCGGCTGTTTTTATAACAGCGGCTATTACCGTTGGCGTCAGGACTCCCTTGTTGTAGTCCGACAGAACTATGGCATGGAATGCAGTCGCATGGACTGCAATCCAATCGCAGACCTGCTGTTCAAATCCTTCCGTCAGGGATTCCTTCGTTTCGCGATCAATACGGACGATCTGCTGATTGGCAGCCACTACACGTGTTTTTCGACTGGTTCTGCGGCTTGGATCGCGGAATACCGCCGTAGTGGCAACATTTCGGCGGGTAAATTCTTTGAGGAGCGACCAGCCGTTCTCATCATCGCCCACCACCGAGCAGACAGACACCTGCACGCCTAGAGCAGCCAGATTATTTACCACATTGCCGGCTCCGCCCAGACGCAGCTCCTCACGCAGAACATCAACCACCTGCACCGGCGCCTCGGGAGAAATGCGCTCGGCCTTGCCCCACAGATACTCATCCAGCATCAGATCGCCAATTACAAGACAGCGCAGAGATGCCGTGTGAGAGAAAAGCGATTCGATGTTTTTCCGATCCATACAATCACCTCAATAAAATCGGATTAAATACAAAATTCCCGATCAGCGTGAAACGTCCAGAAGCTCAACATCAAACAGCAGGGTTGCATTGGGCGGAATGACACCGCCTGCTCCTCTGGCCCCGTAACCCAGCTTTGAAGGAATTATCAATTTGCGCTTACCGCCGACCTTCATAGTCATAACGCCCTCATCCCAGCCGAGAATTACCTGACCAACGCCAATCACGAACGAAAAAGGCTCTTTGCGGTCAACGGAGCTGTCAAACTTATTTCCGTTTTCCAGAGTACCGGTGTAATGCACTTTGACCTGCTTTCCTTTCATAGGTGATGCACCTTTGCCAACAACGACATCAACGTACTTGAGGCCCGAATCGGTTGTCACAGTCTTGGCTTCAGGCTTCTTTGGATCTTGAGCGGCAGATGCCGGAGCGGCCAACAGCGTTGCCATAACACCGATAACTGCCGCCTTCATGAAACATTTCATCTTGGTAAACCTCCATATATTTTTGTAATTCCGGCGGCAAGGATAAATGGTTTAGCTCTCTGTGGCAACATCGATTTTCAAAGGCATATTGGACATTTTCTGAAAACTGCCTTGCAGAGAAGAACCCTGATCATGTATCGTGGCAACCAGCAGGCAAATAATCTGAGAGGATTTCAAATGCTTAACGGTCATATTACTGCTGAACTTGATAAAATCGTCGGCACAGACAACATCACCACGAGCAAGCAGGATATGCTCTGCTACGGCTACGATGCCACCCAGATGGAGTTTCTGCCGGATGCGGTAGTGCATCCGGCCAACGCCGACGAAGTTTCGGCGGTACTGAAACTTGCCAATCGGGAGGGTTTCCCGGTTTTTCCGCGCGGGGCTGGGAGCGGCTTCACCGGAGGATCGCTGCCCAAAGGGGGTGGCGTTGTGCTGGTGACTACGCGCATGAACCGCATCCTGCGGATAGATTCAGAAAACCTGATTGCAGAAGTCGAACCTGGGGTTGTAACAGAACAGTTCCAACTGGCAGTTGAAAAGCTTGGATTTTTCTATCCGCCGGACCCGGCTTCACTCAAATTTTCGACTCTGGGGGGTAATGTGGCTGAAAACGCCGGCGGCCCGCGCTGCGTCAAATACGGTGTGACCAGAGATTTCGTGATGGGACTGGAACTGGTTCTGCCGACCGGAGAAATAATCCGCACCGGAGGCGAGACCTACAAGGCCGTGGTCGGATATGACATGACCAGACTACTGTGCGGCAGCGAAGGCACTCTGGGAGTTATTACCAAAATAATCTTTAAAATCCTGCCGCTGCCGGACGCCAAAAAGACCATGTTGACAATCTTCGATTCTATCGATGGTGCGGCCAAAGCTGTTTCCACCATAATCGGCAACAAGATAATTCCAACCACGCTTGAGTTCATGGATTACGCCACGCTGCAGTGTGTGGAGCGACGCTTCAATTTGGGGATCCCGGCCGAGGGGCGCGCAGTTCTGCTGATTGAAGTCGATGGTGATTGCGATCTGATCGAAAAACAGGCCGCAACAATTCACGAACTGATAAAGCCGCTGGGGCTGGTTCAGTTTCGAGCGGCCGCTGATGCCGCTGAATCAGAAGAGCTCTGGCGGGTACGCCGCCTCGTATCACCGTCGCTGCGGGATATAAACCCCACCAAATACAATGAAGATATCGTGGTTCCACGCAGCAAAGTGCCTGAGATCATCCGCACAATTGAAAAAATTCAGAAAAAATACGACATACCGATTGTCAATTTCGGTCACGCCGGGGACGGCAATATTCATGTCAATATCATGGTTGATAAAGAGCTGCCCGGCATGGATGAGAAAGCGCATGAGGCTATCCGCGAAGTGTTCCAGGCGGCACTTGATCTGAACGGGACCATGTCGGGAGAGCATGGCGTCGGACTTTCAAAGGCGCCATATATTGAACTCGAGCTCTCTCCCCAGCAGATCGGGGCCATGAAGGCCATAAAGGCGGCACTTGATCCCAATAACATTCTTAACCCCGGCAAGATGTTTCCATGGAAAGAGCTGTCATAATATGTCACATGATCCGAACAAGGAAATTCAGGAAGCTTCATTGATCGGGCGGATTTTATCGATGGAGGCACTGCTTTTGCTGATGGGAATCACGTCGCTGGTCTACGGCATAGTAAACGGGGTGACGATCAACATATTCTGGGGTGTCGTGATTATTCCCGGTGTTTATGTTCTCCACAAAGTTCGTAGAAAAAACTGGGAGAAACATTGGCAGGAACTGGAAGCAGAACAGAAACTGCATCAAGAACGGCGCAGCAGTCAAAATCAAGGCGCCCAGGGAGAATCCCCGGATGACAAATAATCATGGCACGATAGTTCTGGCGTCTGCTTCTCCGCGGCGTTCGGAATTGATGACACTTGCCGGCATCAGGTTTAAGGTTGTAGCTGCGGATATCTGCGAGGACGTTCTTCTTGGAGAAAAAGCTGTCGATCACGTGATGAGGCTTTCCCGCGGCAAGGTAGATGCGATAGCTGCCGTCACCGATGGCCGTTTTTTTATCGGGGCGGATACGGTAGTGGTTCTGGACGGCTCCATACTCGGCAAACCACTTGATGGCGCCGATGCCGCGAGAATGCTCAGATTGCTTTCAGGACGCGATCATGAGGTGATTACCGGATTCACGGTATTTGATAAAATCAGCAGTATTCATATAAGTCGCAGTGTCAGCACGGAGGTCTCTTTCAAACAGCTGAAAGACTCCGAAATAGCCGCTTATATCGCCTCCGGCTGCCCCATGGACAAGGCCGGCGCCTATGCGATCCAGGGGGGTGCCGTGCATTTTGTCCGCTCCATCAATGGTTCATATTCAAACGTGATCGGACTGCCTATGACGGAACTGTATGAGGTATTGCAAACCATTCAGGCTGTAGAGTAGCCAACTGTCATGTCTATCGCTGAGAACCTGAAACAGATAAACCGGCGCATTCAATTGTCAGCCGAAAAGGCCGGGCGTGATCCGTCTTTGATCCGCCTGGTGGCCGTCTCAAAAACACGGCCGGCTGAAGACGTTCATGAAGCGCTTCTAGCAGGCCAATCAATCTTTGGCGAAAACTATGTGCAGGAATTGATCGCAAAAACAGCCGAGGTCGGGCGAACGGCCTCGTGGCACTTTATAGGGCACCTGCAGAGCAACAAGGTTAAATACATCGCGGGGCAGGTATCGCTTATACACTCTGTTGACAGGTTGTCACTGGCTGAAGAGATCAACCGTCAATACTGCCGGCTCGATAAAGTCTGTGATATCCTGATCCAGGTAAACATATCCGGAGAACCATCCAAGTCAGGAACTACAGAGAAAGAAGCTTTTAAGCTGGTGAAGGAGTGTTCTCTGCTTTCAAATATCAAAGTAATCGGCTTGATGACCATGCCCCCCTTTTTTGATGATCCGGAGGCTGCACGGCCCTACTTTTCAGAATTAAGAAAGCTTTCTCAATTGATCGCCGCGGAAAAGGTACCGGGAGTCGAGATGCAGGAACTTTCTATGGGGATGTCGGGTGATTTTGAAGCGGCCATTCAGGAAGGCGCAACATTGGTGAGAGTCGGCACGGCAATATTCGGCGCTCGTTGACGTTACATTTCAGGCGTCGCCTTTGGAACCGGTGTTGTATCCGGTCGATCCATCTCCTCGAGAAACTTCAGAACAAAACGCTGAGCTGCCTCGACAGCACGAGTAAGCTCCCACTTCTTTATATCCCTTTCTTCCACCAGATTGCTGATCCCCCGGACTTCAAGACAGTCAATGCCGTAGCGCAGGCAGACCTGTGCCACCGCTGCACCTTCCATGTTCTCCGTTATTACATTCCAGCGCCTGGCCAGTTCTTCGCCGCGCTGACGAGTCCCGCTACAGGTGGAAACTGTTGCAAATCGGCCCCGCATAAGGAAGACACCGTAGTAATCGGCCAGCTGCATGGCTTTCTCTGAGGCATGCCGGGATAGTGGAATGGTGTTGTAATGTTTCCTGCCGGCATACTCCAGTGCCGGAAGCCCCATATAGTCCAGATCTTTCCAGCCGGACGGCACAATAACCCCCTCATCTGCCAGCACCTCTTCGCTGGCAACGGCCAGATTGCCGATTGCTAATCCTGAACCGATATAGGCCCCCGCACAGCCGGTGTTTATTACAAGCTTTGGTCGATGCCTGTCTATCAGTACCGCCGTCGCGGCAGCTGCATTGATTTTACCAACGCCGCCGGCACATACAATGATTTCAAGCCCTCCGAGCCTGCCCTCGAGGTATTCAAACCCGGCCGACTTTTTTCTGGTTGAATTCGCCAGGGTACTTTCCAGCAAGAATGTTTCCAGCGGCATCGCGGCGATAATCAGTATCGGTTTCATAATGCTCCGGTCAATTTTTGATTCATTTTTCGCGCCTGGTACATTTCAAGATCTTCCAGCGTGTCTATATCATGCCACACCGGCAGCAGCACTGTCCTGTACTCTTCCTTTTCGGCAGCAGCCAGACTTTGCCGGAGCACCTGCGGCGAACTCCATTCAATATTCACAAAAAACTGCGGCAAGAGGCGAGACATTCCGAGCAGATAGTAGCCGCCATCACTGCTTGGACCGAGTACGGCATCAGCCTGTTTCGCCGCCAGACAAACAAATGCACCCCTTATGTAAGCAAGCGGGAGGTCGGGGGCATCACTGCCGATGATGCAGCAGACATCATAACCGGAAACAAACATCTCAGCAAAGGCGCTCTGCATACGAGAGCCAAGATCGCCGTCGGACTGTTTCCTTGACCGGAAACCGTAACGCCTGGCCAGAAGCGGGAGTGATTCTTCCTCACAGCTCCAGAAGACAACTGTCTCAACTTCGCTAAGCTCTCGACTCGCATTCAGAACATCCTGAAGCATGGCTTCGTACAATCCGGCTGCGGAAATATCGCCAACAGCAGCGGCAAGCCGTGTTTTAACCCTACCGGGGACCGGTTCTCTGGCAAATACAATAAGGCCTTTCTTCATCAACGACGATCCAGCTCAACCGCCGCATATGCAGAATGGTTATGGATCGACTCGAAATTCTCCGTCTCGACTGAAAACCAGGTGATGTTATCCAACGCCGCCAGACGGGAATATGCCTCACGTACCATGTCTTCCACAAAACGTGGATTTTCGTAAGCCTGTTCGGTCACGAATTTTTCATCCTCCCGCTTGAGAAGTGAATAGAGCTGACTGGAACCGCACTGTTCTATCAAATCGACCAGATCCTCAATCCAGATGAAATCCCGGTAGCGCACCCTCACGGTCATGATACTGCGCTGATTGTGAGCGCCGAAGCGTGAAAGCTCTCTGCTGCAGGGACAGAGCGAGGTAAGCGGAACTTTGATGCCCAGAACAAAATCGAGTGTGTCGGTCATGGAGGCATTGAATTCACAGGTGTACTCCATCAGGCTTTTTGCTCCTGATACCGGTGCTTTTTTGTCGATAAAATAGGGAAACTGGATCTCCAGATGAGCACTGTCCGAACCTAATCTGGCCTTCATCTCATCTAAAATGGCCTCCAGTTTGTCCAGTGCGATCTGTTCGCGGTACTTGTTGAGAATCTCCACGAAGCGGCTCATGTGGGTACCCTTAAAATGGTGCGGGAGATCAACGTACATATTGACCCGGGCCACAGTGTGCTGCAGGATACGGTTCTTGTCCATCACCACGACCGGATAGGTAATGTCCTTGACCCCGACCTTGGCGATCGGTATGCGGCGGGTATCGGGACGTTTCTGCATGTCAGGCATTCTGGCGGGCGCTTTCCGGGGAATGGGCTTTCGGGGCGATTTAATAGATATCGTCATGCCTTTATCTCCAGGATTCTTCTGATTTCACTCCAGATACCGTCGCGCCCGTCCCGAGATAATGCTGAAAACGGCAACAGCATACCCTTGTCACGCTTGATGGCATCGGCAATGATGCTCTTCTGTTTGGCCGCCTCGTTTTTGGAAAGCTTGTCACACTTTGTCACGACGATAATCGGGGGTATGTTGTACATCTCCAGCCAGCGCAGCATCTG
>CAZUGI010000116.1:0-9057 GCA_964619855.1 uncultured Geobacter sp.
TATTTTGATCGGGCCGTGGTTGGGGCTGCCGTTAATGTCACCGGGCCAGGCCTCTTCTACATTGGGGCGGTCCTGAGCCATGAAAATGGTGGCATTGGCAATCTGGACGTCGCGCCCTAATCGGACGTGCCGCACCTTCATGCCGCGGGTGAATTTGCCTGAACAGATTCGAAAGAAGGCGATCCGGTCGCGGTGGGCCGGATCCATATTTGCCTGAATCTTGAATGTGAAACCGCTGAAAGGTTCTTCATAGGGAGAAACCGCCCGGCTGACGGCTTCGCGCGGCAATGGATGCGGGGCATGCTTTACAAAGGCGTCCAGAAGCTGCTGGATACCGAAGGTGTTGATGGCGCTGCCGAAAAAGACCGGTGTCTGTTGGCCCGCCAGATACGCATCCTTGTCAAAGGGGTGTGCGGCACCCTCCAGCAGCTCCACATCGTGTCGCAGTTCGTCCACCTGGCTGCCAAGTAGTTCATCCAGGCGCGGGTCGTCGAGACCGGTAACCGTTACAATCTGGCCGGTGCCGTTATCCGCCTCGGCATCGAAGAATATCAGCTCTTTTGTATGCAGGTGGTAGGTTCCCCGAAAGCGTTTGCCCATCCCGACCGGCCAGGTGACCGGAGCTGTCTGCATTTTCAGATTCTTTTCGATGTCATCCAGGAGGTCAAGCGGTTCCTGTCCTTCGCGATCCAGCTTATTCATAAAGGTCATGATTGGGGTGTGGCGCAGGCGGCAGACCTCCAGAAGCTTTCTGGTCTGGCTTTCCACCCCTTTGACCGAGTCTATCACCATCAGGACCGAGTCAACTGCAGTCAAGACACGGTAGGTATCCTCGGAGAAGTCATTGTGGCCGGGAGTATCCAGCAGATTGATCTCGCACTCTCCGTAGGAAAATTTCATGACCGACGATGTTACCGAGATCCCGCGCTGTTTTTCGAGCTCCATCCAGTCCGAAGTGGCGTGGCGGGCGCTCTTTCTGGCCCTTACTTCACCGGCCTGCTGGATGGCGCCGCCAAATAGCAGCAGTTTTTCGGTAATAGTGGTCTTGCCGGCGTCAGGATGACTGATGATGGCAAATGTGCGACGTTTTTCTACTTCTTCAGCATTGTACTGTTTCACGCAGGTATGCTCCTTTTATGCAATCGAAAGGCGGGCTTTAGCCCGCCTGAAGTTAACGAAACACCGAGACACAGAGACTCAGAGAAAAACAACAAAGACACCGGATAAAATCGACTATGCGTTTGCCTGGTTTTGTCAGATTGTCCTCTGTGTCTCTGTGTTGAAAAATTACGACCGGAACACCAGCCGGTCCAGGCACCACCTGCCGCCTCCGGCGATCAACAGGTAGAGTGCCATTCCCAGCAGAGCAATGTTGTACTCGATACCGTGACCACGCCCGGCTATACAGGCTCCGTTCAGGAAGAAGCCGTTTATCCAGTGGACCTTGTACATTGCCACCAGCATGACAGCAGAGAGTCCGGCCGCCGAAAGTCGCGTCAGAAATCCTGTCAGTATGCCAAAGCCGCCTCCGAATTCTGCTATAATCGCCAGCAGGGTAAATATCGGCGGGATTCCCATTTTATCTTCGAAGGTTCTGAAGGTGCCGGTTAACCCCTGACCGCCAAAAAGCCCCAGCAGTTTCTGAGAGCCGTGAGCCATAAAAATCAGCCCCAGCGGGATGCGTATCATCAGCGGTGCGATCAGGTCAGTAGCGTCGAAAGTCCCCTTAGCCATTGGTGTCTCCCCTGAATTCCTTGTGAAGGAGTCTGTTTTTACTACCCCGCTTGACAGTGTACATCAGTTCGTCAGCCTGTTGAACCACTTCATCCACAGAGTCGGGCGGCTCGATGAAGGTTGCCGCACCGATACTGAATGTAACCGGCCAGTTGTTGCTGTTTACAATGCTGTTCAGGTGGCTGTGCAATTTATTTAAAAACGCAATGGCCGCCTCACCGGATGTTTCCGGCAGAAGAACGACAAATTCATCTCCACCGAAACGGGCCAGAATGTCGGTGCTTCTGATGTTGGCCCTGATGGTGGATACGACTGCGACCAGAACTTCATCGCCAGTCCGGTGCCCGAGGCTGTCATTCACTTCTTTGAAGTTGTCCAGATCAATGTATGCGACCGTGAATGGTAGGTCGTAGCGGCGTGAACGGTGAATCTCGTATTCGGCCAGATCAAAGAAAGAGCGTCGGTTCAGCGCGCCGGTTAACGAGTCATGGCTTGCCAGTTTTTTCTCATTTTCAAGATTTCTTTTCAGCGCAGAAAAAAGCAGACTCATGATCAGCAGAAACAAAAACTCTATCAGTTCATTCCAGTAGTGCAGGGTGGAATGTGAAACATTTACGGGGGTCGAGAGTTCTTCAACTACCAAGCGCACAATCACAGCCATAAAGCAGAACAAAACCCCACAGTTTCTACTGACAAACCAGGCTGACAGTGAGACCGGAACAAGATAAAAGACTATTAGAGAGTAGTCACCGGTGGCAAGATCCAGCCAGCCCAGCAGGAGTAAAATTACCAGGTTAAATGAAATCACGGCAGCCGGACTGCGCGGTGAAAATGTGTCAATAATTTGTTGATGGATATGTTTAAACATGCTGTTTTCCGGTCAGATCATATTGTCGTAGAAAATATTCACCAAGATAGCACAGTTTAAATACGGCGTACAATTGCTTCATTTAATCTGCCTCACAAAGCAAAAACGCCAGAGTGGGAGCCCCGGCGTCAACTGATCAACAAAATGAATGGCGGGCGGTACTGGATTCGAACCAGCGACCCCAGGCTTCGGAGGCCTGTACTCTATCCAACTGAGCTAACCGCCCGTGGCAGTTCTGCAAGGTTGCGCAGGTGGAAATGATTACACTATTTACAGAAGCAACTCAAGCCAAAAATCTGTCATTTTTGCGGTTGCTCTGTTAAGATAGCCCATCTGGAGGTGCTGATATGAAGCCTTTGCTGTTGCTGATATCGTTGATTTTTCTAACACCTATTACCGTGTCGGCCGCCAATTTCAAATTTGAAAAAGTGCGGGGCAGCGTCTACGCCGCTATTGCTGAGCCGGGCGGCAAGGCCGCCAGCAACAGCTTGATCATTATAACCAGTTATCAGGTTATTCTGGCCGGGGCACACTTTGTTCCGGAAACAACAAAAGAACTGCTGGATTTTGTCAAAACAATCACCCCGGTACCAGTCCGTTATATTATTCTGACTCACCATCACCGGGGCTTCAATTATATCGATTTCGATCTGCCGGCCAATGCCGAAATTATCGCATCCGGCCCAACCTGGCAAGCGCTTAAGAGTGAATTCCGACAAATCAAAAATCAGGTTACTTTTTTTGATCGTGGCTTGACAATGAAGCGCGGCAACACTCTGATAGTATTAAGTACCACCGAAAAAGGCCACAGTGAGGGAGATTCATTTGTGTATCTACCCGAAGAAGGAGTGCTGTTTACATCGGATCTGTTTTTCAACGATGTGGCAGGCTATATGGGAGACGGCACATTCCGGGACTGGATTGAAACTCTGGAGATAATGTCCACCATAGACGTTCATGCGGTTGTACCAGGATTAGGCAAGGTTACCAATACGGAGGGAATTCTCCGCTTCCAGTCTTTTTTCAGAGCATTCACTACCGAAATACTGGGACTGCTCGCCAAGGGCCTGGAAGTTGAGGCGGCCAAACGACAGTTCTCGCTGCCGCAGTACGAGAATATGCCGGGATACAGAGCATTTTTTGATGTGAACTTCCGGCGGGCTTACAATGAGTTGAAGGGTTTGAGATGACGAGAGATCGCATACGTGTCATCGGACTGACCGGCGGGATTGCCAGCGGCAAAAGCACCGTCGCGAGTTTCTTTGAAAAACGAGGTGTGCCGGTGATTGATGCCGACCAGCTGGCCAGGGCGGCGGTGTTGCCGGGAAGTCCCGCTTTGCATCGAATTGTCGCCGCTTTCGGGGATGAAGTTCTGGCTGCGGATGGCTCACTTGACCGTAAGAAACTCGGCGCTCTGGTTTTCCCTACGGAAACCAAACGTCGTAAGCTTGAAGAGATACTGCACCCTGAAATCCGCAGATTGTCAGAAGCCGGAATAGCTCGGGCCGTGGCAGACGGGCATCGACTGCTTTTATACATGGCGCCGATTCTGATTGAAGCCGGTGCGATCGACCGCGTTGATGAAATCTGGGTTGTAACGGTTCGCCCTGAAGTGCAGCTGGAGCGTCTCATGCTTCGGGACGGTATCAGTCGCGATGCCGCTTTGAGCATAATTGCCAGTCAGATGCCGCTGTCCGAGAAGGAGCAATACGGAAAAGTGGTCATTGATAACAGCGGAACAACAGAACAGACGCGCCTGATCCTGGAAGAAATCTGGGAGCGTGAGATAGGGAACTATAATGAGTGAAAGGAAACATATCTTGAGGCCGGGGGCGCGGCTTGCCAGGAAAACAACCCCGGATAAGCGTGGTTCTGTTGAATCAGGGCAGATGCCGGGTTCACCGCCTCAGCCATCTCCGCTTCCCGACACGCATGGCTTCCGGAGGATTCGCCCCGCAAAGGATGGGGAACAGTTTAGCTGTTTTGCTGCCGTGCCGCGCGGAGCAGAAGAGCTGGCCGCCCATGAGCTTGAAGCGCTCGGAATCAGTGGAGCAGCAATCGGCAAGGGTGGAGTGGCTTTCGTCAGCGACCGGAAGGGCTTGTATCTTGCCAATCTGTGGCTGCGTACCGCCAGCCGCGTGCTGGTGCAACTGGCCGTATTCCCCTGCACAACCCCGGCTGAGCTTTACGCCGGAGCGTACAAAGTTGAATGGCAGGAGTTGATTACCCCTGACATGACACTGGCGGTTGATTGCAGCCTGCGTGATTCTGCACTCACCCATTCCGGTTTTGTAGCTCTTAAAACCAAGGATGCAATTGTGGACCGCATTCGCGAGGCCTGTGGAAGCAGGCCCAGTGTCAATACAGCTTCGCCGGATGTCCGTATCAATGTACATCTGCACAAAAATGTCTGCACAATCAGCCTGGACAGTTCCGGCGAGTCACTTGATCGCCGCGGCTATCGACTTGAGCGCAACGAAGCTCCGCTGCGCGAGACGCTGGCCGCTGCCGTGGTTGCACTGACCGGATGGGACGGAAGCGTTCCACTGGCCGACCCGATGTGCGGATCAGGTACGATTCCGGTTGAGGCGGCACTGAAGGCTGCGCATATCCCGCCAGGCTTGCAGCGCTCCTTCGGGTTTCAGCGCTGGCTGGATTTTGACACTCTTTTATGGGACAGGCTGGTTAAAGAAGCCGAAACCGGCATCAATCGTCTTCCGACCGGACTGGTAACCGGCTATGACCAGGACAGTCGCGCACTTGCTCTGGCTGCACGGAACACAGCCAGTGCCGGCCTTGAAGGGCAGGTGCATTTTTTCCATGCCGCACTGCTGGACTTCAAGCCGGAGAGAGACAAGGGGATTGTTATAATTAACCCGCCCTACGGTATTCGCATGGGAGAGCAGGATGATCTGCGGGAATTATACTGCCAGATTGGCGATGTTCTCAAGAAACGCTGCCGGGGCTGGACCGGATATGTGCTGACCGGCAACCTGGAGCTGGCCAAGTACATCGGCCTCAAAGCCTCGCGGCGGTTTGTGCTCTACAACGGCGCCATTGAGTGTCGACTGCTGAAGTATGAGTTGTACTAGAAGAGGAGTTGTATAATGACTATCAGATGGTATCCCGGCCATATGGGCAAGGCTCAGGAACAGATGGCTGAAGCGATACGGAGAATTGACGTCATTATCGAAGTGCTCGATGCCCGTCTGCCATCCTCAAGCTCCAACCATCAACTGGAGGAGATGCGCCGCAACAAGCCCTGCATCAAGGTGTTGAACAAAAATGATCTGGCTGACCCTGTTGTTACCAGAGCGTGGGTTAAATATTTTGAGCGTGAATCAGGGGTAAGCGCTTTGCCGCTTTCAGCCAGAGTGCATGCCGATGCAAAACAGCTGATCAAGCTCTGCCAGAAAACCGTGCCGCATCGCGGGCGTCCCGGCTGGCCGCTGCGGGTCATGGTGTTCGGAATCCCCAACACCGGAAAATCGACCCTGATCAACACGCTGGCCGGCAAATGCATGGCCAAGGTCGGCGATAAACCGGCGGTAACCACCTGCGGCCAGCAGATTGATCTCAGAAACGGCATCGTGCTGACGGATACCCCCGGCATTCTATGGCCGGACATGAGTGATCAAACGGTGGCATACCGACTGGCAACCAGTGGTGCCATAGGTGCCAGCGCACTGGACTATACCTGTGTCGGGCTTTTTGCGGCCGAGTTCATGATGGGGAGATATCCGGATTTGCTAAAGGAGCGTTACAAACTGGCCGAGCCGGCTGAAACGCCGACCGGACTGCTGGAAACTATCGGACGCCGCCTTGGGTGTCTGGTGGCCGGCGGAGAGATTGATCTGCACCGGGCCGCGGAGGCATTTCTGCGTGAACTCAGGGCGGGGAAGGTTGGGCGTATCAGCTTCGAAGAGCCTGTTCAGTCCGCTGAAGTCCCGGTCACTTTTTAAGTTTATGGCAGAACAGGCAGCGGTTTTTAGGGGGGTGGTTAGGAGGAAACGGCACCTTTTTTTCCAAGTGGCAGGGCTCACAGTATACCTCGGCCCCCTTTTTGTCAGGTTTGAAAAAGGCGCGCTTGAAAATTGACGAATCCGGAGCGGGAGCATTTTTGTACGCCGCTTCATATACGATCTTGTGCATCTCATCTTTCGGGACCAGCCGGGTTTTTTCCTTGCCGGTCAGCCCGATGAATATTCCAAGAACTGCAACTACCACCCCGATGAATATCCAGTCGCGTCTATCAATTTTCATATTTTAAAAAATCCTTTTTGATTGGATAAAGACTTGCGGTCATTCCGATTTGATCAGCGAAAAGTATATTATGATGCCGCCGATCAGCAGTCCGAAGCCGATGAAAGGAAACATCGATGTCATGGAAAGCTCTTCATCAGGAGCCGGCATGGCGTAGCGCAGGATAACAATCAGGCCGAGAATTACAACCAGCGTCAATAATACGGCCTTCGAGCGTTTGATGACACCCAGGAAGAAAACGACTGCTATAATGAGCAATATTACCGGGTTGGTGAAAATCTGTTTGAGCGTCAGATGCTGAATGGTTTCGATCAGGTTGCTGGTCTCAAAGGGCCGCAGTATTTCAACGGTCTTTTCTGCCATCTGCTGTTTGTCCATAAGCCGTACTTACCCCGCCCCTTCGCTGGTTTACTTGTGGATACTAGGATATATCATCAGCTTCGGCAAGGAAATAAGTTGTGCGTACCTAAGCGGGAGAAAGCTGGCCCTAACTCAAAAAATCCATTACCTTGTCAACGAAACCCTTCTTCATCGGATGAATATTCTCGCCGCTGATTTTGGCGAACTCCTCCAGAAGCTCCTTCTGCTTTTTGTTGAGGTTGATGGGAGTTTCAACTCTCACCACCACCAGTTGATCCCCGCGTCCATAACCTTGCAGTGAAGGTATGCCTTTGCCTTTCAGCCGGTATATCTTGCCGGACTGGGTTCCATCCGGAATTTTCATGGATACCTTGCCATCCAGAGTCGGAACGTCAAGCTCGCATCCCAGAGACGCCTGAATAAAGCTGATCGGAATTTCGCAGATGACGTTGTTGTCTTCACGCTGGAACAGAGCGTGTTCCTTGACACTGATAGCGACGTAGAGATCACCGTTAGGGCCACCCTTGCCCTGGCCTCCTTCTCCGGTCACCTTAAGCCGGGAGCCGGTTTCAACGCCGCCCGGAATTTTGACCGAGAGAGTTTTAGTGTCCTTGACGCTGCCTTTGCCGCGACAGTCAGGACACGGGTTCTCCACGACCTTGCCCTCGCCGTTGCAGTGTCCGCACGTCTTGCTTACACTGAAGAAACCCTGCTGGTAGCGGACCTGTCCGGCTCCGCGACAGGTGGGGCAGGCTTTCGGGTCGGTACCCGGTTTGGCACCAGAACCGTTGCACGTCCCGCAGCGTTTGGCAAAGGGCACCTCGATCTTCTTTTCTACGCCGAAAGCAGCCTCTTCAAAACTGACCTCCATATTGTAGAGCAGGTCATCGCCGCGTCTTCCCTGATTGCGCCCCCGTCCTCCTCCGCCACCTCCGAAGATATCTCCGAAGATATCTCCGAAAATATCGCCGAAGGGGGTGCCGGCACCAAAACCGGCGCTTGAGAACCCTCCGCCACCCGAAAGCCCGGCGTGCCCGAACTGATCATACTGGGCCCGCTTCTGCGGATCGGACAGCACCTCGTAGGCTTCGGTAGCCTCTTTGAAGCGGTCTTCAGCTGCCTTGTCTCCCGGGTTCTTGTCGGGATGATGCTGAATGGCCTCTTTGCGGAAAGCCTTTTTTATCTCGGTTTCGGAGGCGTTGCGATGAACTCCCAAAACCTCGTAATAATCACGTTTTTCACCGTTGGCCACGATAGGTTCCTTTATGACTTGAAATACGTATAGGGGCGGATTATTAGCCCGCCCCTACGGTGCTGATCTGGTCGTGCTGCCGGCGGTCTTGAAATCCGCCCCGAGTTTACTTTTTATCGCTCTTTACTTCTTCAAAATCGGCATCAACAACCTTTTCGTCTTTAGGTTTGGATGTGCTTGCCTGATCAGCACCGGCAGCATCAGCCTCGCCGCCGGCAGTCTTGGCGTACATGGCTTCAGCCAGTTTATGGGCCGACTGGGCCAGCTCTTCAGTGGCTTTCTTGATGGCATCCGTGTCATCGCTTTCCATGATTTTCTTGAGCTCAACTATCTTGTTCTCGATATTTCCTTTTTCAACCGCGTCGATCTTGTCACCAAACTCCTTAAGTGACTTTTCAGTGCTGTAAACCATGCTGTCGGCCTGGTTGCGGGCCTCGATCGCCTCGCGTTTCTTCTTGTCTTCATCGGCATGAGCCTCGGCGTCCCGCACCATCCTGTCGATCTCTTCCTTGGAGCGGCCGGAAGATGCGGTAATACGGATCGACTGCCCCTTTCCGGTTCCGAGGTCTGTGGCCGTAAG
>CAZUGI010000117.1:0-8940 GCA_964619855.1 uncultured Geobacter sp.
GCTGCCGATACAGTCAGGCGTCGGCTCCATTGCCAATGCCGTTATCGGCGGCCTGGCCAAAGGCCCCTTCTACAACCTGTCCGTCTACACCGAGGTCCTTCAGGACACCATGCTCGACCTGTTCGACTCAGGCAAGCTTGACGCCGCCTCTTCCTGCTCACTGTCTCTCTCTGCAACCCCGGGCTTTCCAAAGTTCTTTGAGAACATGGACAAATATTTTGACAAAATTACTCTGCGTCCGCTCTCTATCTCCAATGCACCTGAGCCGATCCGCCGTCTGGGTTGCATCGCCATGAATACCCCGGTTGAGATCGATATGTATGCCCACGCCAACTCGACTCTGGTCGGCGGGACACGCATGATCAACGGTCTGGGCGGGTCCGGCGACTTCCTCCGCAACGGTTTCCTGAAGATGATGCATACCCCGTCGAGCCGTCCTTCCAAGACCGATCCGACCGGCATCTCCTGCGTTGTGCCTCATTGCTCGCACATCGACCACACCGAGCACGACCTCGACGTTGTCATCACCGAGCAGGGTCTGGCAGATCTTCGCGGTCTCTGCCCGCGTGACCGCGCCAAGGTTATCATCGCAAAATGCGCTCATCCGGAATACAAGCCGATCCTGACCGAGTACTACGAGATGGCTCTGGCTGATTGCCTCCGTCGCAAGGTTGCCCATGAGCCGCAGCTGTGGGACCGTGCTTTCAAGATGCATCTCAATCTTGAGAAAAACGGTACAATGAAGATCAAAAACTGGGATATCAAGCTCGATCTCTGCGAGTAATAGACTGATTCACAATCAGCACAAGACCCCGCCGGGCAACTGGCGGGGTCTTTATTTACAGAAGTACAGATTCGTGCTTGAACTTGCCGGGCAGATGTGGTTTAAATTAGCCGGCTGTTTCCAACCGGCACTACGACGTAATTTTAAAGACGGGTTGACAACGATGTCTGAAAACATCAGCGGCTTTCAGGGTGCGGTAGCGGGGCTTTCCCTGACGGACGTCATCCAGCTTAAGGGTCATAATAAATACACCGGCGCGATCACGGTCGAATATGGTGACAGCCAGGGTGTGATTTATTTTGTCGACGGCGAAATTATCCATGCCGAGCAGGGTGGCGAGAACGGCGAACAGGCCATCTATCAAATCATCAAGTGGCCGGGCGGCACATTCAACATCCATCCTGAAATGACCTCCAACGTCTGTACTATTCATTATCGAACCGATTTCCTGCTGCTTGAAGCCCTCCGGCGTATGGATGAGGAAAATGCAGGGGCGCTTAATACGTCATCGGCGCCCGGGCCGTCAGTAACACCTCGCCGTACTATGAGCAAGATTGCGGCCCGCTTGCAGGAAATCAACAATATCACCTATGCTGTTCTGCTGGACAAAAAAGGTGCTCCTCTGCAGGACAACAGTATAGAGGCCGGAGCTTTGGCAGCCAAAGGAATGTTTCTGGCGATGACCGGCAACCAGCTCGGGGATTTGATGGGGTTGGGGGAAGTCAAGTCGGTTGCAGTCCAGACCGGTAATTTTCACCTTTTGATGTACGATTCCAAGCAGCATTACCTGAGTATTGCTGTCAAGCCTGACTGTAACCTTGACAGCGTAGAGGCTGAAATTAAATCTGCACTGGTACCCGGCAAGTAGGATGGTGATCTGATGCAGGACACCCTTAAACATATCAACAGCATCGAAGGTGTGATCGGAAGTGCTGTATTCAATGACAAGGGGAATGTTCTTGTTCATTCCTTTCCGGCCCTGATTGATGCCGCTTCTCTGAATAAAGCCGCTACGCTGGTTCTTGAATGTTCGCACGGACTCCAGATATCACAAACAATGGATATCCTTGATCTGCGCTACTCGGATGGACGTATAGTGGCCAAATCATTCCCCGGAGCCATGCTTTTTCTGCTGTGCACCAAGAGCATCAACCTGCAGATGCTTTCCATCACGCTCAATCTGGCAGTCAAGAAACTCGAGCCAAAGCTGTCCAAGGCGGTGCCTGATCCGGTAGCATCCACTCCTGCCGCCAATGAACCGGTTTCCGCTGCCGGATTCCTTAATCTAAGTATCAGCCATCTGGCCAACAAACAGGCCAGCGCCAGCTTTGATTCACTAGGCATGATCGCTGTCAGCCAGCCGACATCTGCCTACATCAGTGATTTTTACAAGCTCCCTTTCAAGAAACTGACGCTTACAAATCCCACTGCCGGTACCAGCGGCACCTTTCCGGTTATGGTCATGAAGGACATGGATCCGCAGTATGATGGCACGATTGTGGTCGGTCCCGGCATTGAAAAAAAACTCAAGGTAATCGAAGGGAACAGGGTCGAAGTAAAAATAGGATGATTGCATCATCGGTTTGAAATAGTAAAAACCGCTGAATGATTCAGGATACTGTAACGGGGAATGGGGAAACTCACTCCTCGTTTTTTGTATGTGCCTTGGGGTGGGCCTTGTCGTAAACCTCCATTAGACGGTCAATGCTGACATGTGTGTATTTCTGGGTGGTGGAGAGCGAGGCGTGCCCCAGCATCTCTTGAATTGCACGCAGGTCGGCGCCCCCTTCCAGCATGTGAGTCGCAAATGTATGCCGCAGGGTGTGGGGCGAGATTCTTTTGAAGGCGGCAATCTTTACTACATGGGCGTCGACTATGCGTGCGATGCTGCGGCGGTTAATACGCTCACCGCGGGTATTCAGAAATAGCGCCTCCTTCGGACTGTCATAATACCGCTGATCCAGATAGGCCTGGACCGCCTCTATAGCACGTCTGCCAACCGGTACGATTCGCTCCTTGCCACCTTTGCCCATGACCCGCACCATCCCGCCCGACAGATCAATCTCGGCTATATTCAGTCCTGTCAGTTCGGAAACCCTCAGGCCGCTTGAATAGAGCAGTTCCAGAATAGCCTTGTCGCGCAGGGCATGTTTTTGTTCTGCATCAGGAGTTTCCATCAGGCTGTTGGTCTGGTCGATGTCCAGGTGAAAGGGGAGACGCTGTTCCTTTTTGGGTGTTGCAATAAGCTCGGCCGGGTTTTTGCTGATTATGCCCCGTCGCAGCAGAAATCTGAAAAAAGAGCGGATGGCGGCCAGTTTCCGGCCGATAGTACTTTTCTTCGTTACGACCGAGAGCTGGCCAAGATAGCGTCTCAGCAGCAGATGGTTTATATCCAGAGCCGATACGGTATCACCTTTTTCAATTATAACGAAAGAGAGCAGTTGGGCCAGGTCCGAGCGATAGGCAGAAAGAGTGTGAGGCGAAACATTGCGCTCGCTCTCCAGATAAGCGGTAAATTCACGGATCTGTCCTGCCAACGAATCCATACAGAACTAATCGAAAGCCGGCAGGCCGTTCTTCAGTTTCCAGCTCTTCAGGAGGTCTTGATAAATCCACTCCTGACGATAGGTTGTTGTTTTGATTCTGTTGGAAGGGAGTACAAAATAATCGAATTCAGCCACCACTTCACCGGATTTCTTTTCCGGTAAACATTCGGTGGTCAGGATGCGATAGTCAGTGAAGTTGACACCTCTTTTTTTCATCGATTCAGCACTCTTCATAAAGTCCGACCGCGCATCCTTATCCAGATAGGTCATGCCGGCATTTTCAACTTCATGCCAGCGTAGCATCCGGTTGTAGGCTTTTATGCTCTTGTCAAATTCATCACGCAATCCCATCTGGGTGGCGCAGGCTGTTAATGCCATGCATAAAAACAGCAGCAGTGAGCTATTGATCCATTTCATCATCAGTAATCTCCTTCAGTACAATGTATTACCAAAACGCGTGTAACACAGAAGTTGACTGAGCGCATCAATTAATTTCAGTACAGCACTTATCCCGTTTATCATCTTTAGGCAAGCGCACATTGGTTCTGGCCGTTTTTGAAGTATTTCGCTCCTATCTGCTGTTGCCCGAAGCGGTTATATGGAGTATAAAGACTATCCAACTAAATACCTGAGCGGAGTTACGCGTGATTCACACTATGATTCAATGGCTGCTGGACACTATCGGTGCCATGGGGTATCCCGGTATTGTTGTTCTGATGGCCATGGAAAGCTCGATCATACCTGTCCCGAGCGAACTTGTTATGCCGCCGGCCGGTTATCTGGCCTACCAGGGCAAGATGAACGCGTTTCTGGCCATACTCTGCGGTACTGCAGGGAGCCTGATCGGTGCCTATGCCAACTATTTTGCATCCCATTATCTGGGCCGGCCGCTAATCATTAAATACGGCAAGTATGTGCTGATTCCACCTGAAAAATTTGAGAAGGTGGAGCGTTTTTTCCTGCAGCACGGTGAGATATCGACCTTTATAGGGCGTCTCCTGCCGGTGGTCAGGCATCTGATTTCTATCCCGGCCGGGTTGTCTGGCATGAATCACGTGAAGTTTTCACTGTATACGCTGCTGGGTGCCGGAATCTGGTGCACGATTCTGACCTGGATCGGTTACATAATCGGTGAGAACCAGAAACTGATCATGCAGTACTCTCACAAGGCTTTGGTCTGGGTGGTGCTGTTCAGTGCTGTGCTGATTTTTGTCTATGTCTGGTGGCAGCGTCGCGGCGGCAGTAAAGCCTAATCCAAACCTTAGAATAAAAGGATTTTATCATGCAGATGAAGCGATCAGGGCGCATACATTACATTGCGGTCGATTTTCCCGGCACTGCCTGTTCAACGCAGGGTTTTACCACCCGCCACGAAGGCGTTTCGCGACCCCCCTACAACTCCCTCAACCTGGGCACAAACACGCTGGACCAGCATTTCAACGTGGAAGGCAACCGTAGTCTGCTGGCGCGCGCTTTCGGAGTCAATCATGATGCACTGGTAACCCTCAGGCAGGTGCACGGCACTGATATAGTTGTTATCGATGAGCCTAACGATGATTACAGTCATTTTCTAACTCTTGAAAGCGATGCAATTATCACCAATCAGCCGAACCTGATGATTGGTGTCTGTGTGGCAGATTGCGTGCCGATACTGCTCTGTGATCCGGAAAAACGGGTTATTGCCGCTGTACACGCCGGTTGGCAGGGAACAGCCGGCAAACTGGTCTCCAAAACTGTCGAGGGGATGAAGTCCGAATTCGGATGCAAGCCCAAGCAATTAAGGGCGGCTATCGGTCCAAGTATCGGAAAATGCTGCTATGAGGTTGATGCTCCTGTCAGGCAGGCCTTTCTGAAGGGCGGCCTCTCCTGGGATTCCTGCACTGAGCCGTCTGCTGAAGGCAAATGGCAGCTAGATATGGCGGCTGCCAATCGTGAGCTGCTGATACAGTCCGGACTTCCCGGTGACGCAATACAGGTATCAGATATGTGTGTCTGCTGCCACCGTGAGCTTTATTTCTCCTATCGCAGAGACAAGGGTGAGACCGGACGTCAGGCCGGTTTCATCATGCTGAACGCAGTTCAAGGTTAACAGTGGTTCAAGGTTTTGGATTGAATGAAAAGCCTGTTGCACTGATACTGAAATTCCGGTTTTAAACATGAACATTGAATGGAATCTTTTATGCTCGCAAAGGTTCTCAGCAGCGCTTTAATCGGTATTGATGCCATTCTGGTAGATGTCGAAGTGGATCTGGCTCCGGGTTTACCCGCCTTTGCCACGGTCGGTCTGCCTGACGGGGCGGTCAAGGAGAGCAAGGACCGTGTGAAAGCTGCCCTGAAAAACTCCGGTTACGATTTCCCGGCCCGGCGCATCACAGCCAACCTGGCTCCGGCAGATATCAAGAAAGAAGGCACAGCTTACGACCTTCCCATATCAATTGGCATTCTGGCGGCTACCGGAGTCGTAAAAAAGAAACATCTGCAGGATTATATCCTCGTAGGAGAGCTTTCCCTCGACGGGGGGCTCAAGCCGGTTCGTGGTGCCCTTTCGATTGCAGTTGCGGCAAAGTGCGCTGGGGTGTGCGGAATCATAATCCCGGCAGAGAACGCAGATGAAGCCGCAGTAGTGAGCAGTATTGACGTTATTCCCGCTACAAACCTTGCCCAGGTCGTCGAATTTCTTAACGGCACTACGGACATCCCGCCTCACAAGGTCGATGTGACAGAACTTTTCAACAGCAGTTGCAGCTACGGTGAGGATTTCAGTGAGGTCAAGGGGCAGGAGCATGCCAAGCGCGCTCTGGAAGTGGCTGCGGCCGGTGGCCATATTCTCCTGATGCTTGGCCCACCAGGCTCGGGAAAAACCATGATTGCCAGGCGTATCCCTACAATTCTGCCGCGCATGTCCTTTGATGAAGCCATTGAGACCACCAAAATTTTCAGCGTCAGCGGCATGCTGGAAAAGGAACATGCCCTGCTGGCGATCCGACCTTTCCGTTCTCCGCATCACACCATTTCAGATGTGGGCCTGATCGGCGGCGGTACAACTCCGAAGCCAGGTGAGGTTTCACTGGCTCATAATGGTGTGCTGTTTCTGGATGAGTTGCCGGAGTTCAAGAAAAATGTTCTTGAAGTTCTGCGGCAACCGCTGGAGGATGGCAAGGTTACCATTTCCCGCTCACTGCTTTCGCTGACATATCCGGCCAGAGTCATGCTGGTAGCCGCCATGAACCCCTGCCCCTGCGGCTATCTTTCTGATCCGACACATCCCTGCACCTGTACGCCTGTTTCGATCCAGCGCTACCGTTCTCGCATCTCAGGCCCATTATTGGATCGCATCGATATTCATATAGAGGTGCCGGCGGTCAAATACCGTGACCTAGCTGATCGAGGCGAGGCAGAAAGTTCCGAGGCAATTGCGCGGCGAGTCGAGAATTCTCGAGCGCTGCAACTGGAGCGCTTCAAAGGCACCAAGATACATTGCAATGCCCAGATGACACCCCGCTTCATCAAGAAGTATTGCGAACTGGACGCCAGCGGCAACCGCATGCTGGAGCTGGTCACCGACCGCCTCGGATTCTCGGCCAGAACTTATACCCGCATACTTAAGGTCGCCCGTACTATCGCTGATCTTGACGGGAGTTCCTCCATCCATGAACAGCATATTGCCGAGGCTATTCAGTACCGAAGTCTGGATCGGAAAACGGTATGAGCACTATTCTGGTTACCGGCGCGGCCGGATTTGTCGGCTTCCACCTTGTGCAGCGCCTGCTGATGGCCGGTCATAGCATCACCGGGCTTGATAACCTGAATGACTACTACCCGGCTTCTCTAAAAGAGGCCCGGTTGGCGAAACTGCAGGGACAGCCCGGCTTCAGATTCATCAAAAGTGATCTTGAGCAGAGAGAAGCCATAGATGAGCTGTTCAGAACCGGGCAATTTGATTGTGTGGTTCATCTGGCTGCCCAGGCGGGTGTCCGATATTCACTGCAGAATCCGCATGCCTATATCAGCAGCAATGTCACCGGATTTATGAATATTCTCGAAGGGTGCCGCCACACAGGTGTCAAACACCTGGTCTTTGCGTCATCCAGTTCAGTGTATGGCGCAAACAGTCGGGCACCTTTTTCGGAACACCATTCGGCAGATCATCCGGTTTCTCTCTACGCCGCAACAAAGAGGTCTAATGAGCTGATGGCGCATAGCTATGCTCATCTGTTTGCTCTACCCGTCACCGGATTACGGCTTTTTACCGTCTATGGCCCCTGGGGACGACCTGATATGGCCTACTTCTCATTTACAAAGGCAATTATTGAGGGGCGCTCGATTGATGTATTCAACCAAGGGCGGTTGAAGCGCGATTTTACCTATATAGATGACATCATCGAAGGGATTGTGCGGGTCATTGAACATATTCCGGCGCCCAATGTGTCATGGGATGCTGAAAAGCCTGATCCGGCCACGGGTTCAGCTCCTTACCGCATATACAATATCGGCAATAACAACCCAGTCGAACTCGGTCGTTTTATAGAGGTTCTGGAGGAATGTCTTGGGAAGAAAGCGCTAAAAAACCTTCTGCCGATGCAGCCAGGTGACGTATTTGAAACCTGTGCCAATGTTGACGACCTGTCAGAGGCGGTTGGTTTCAGGCCGAATACCTCCATTGAAGAGGGGCTTGCCAGCTTTGTAGCCTGGTACAGGGGATATTACAGGTGAGGCTCTTGGCTAGATCTTCGTATGCACAAAGAATCGTAATGTAATACCGCATATGGGGTATTGAATGTTGTGTATGAGGTGTGTCAAAATAGTGGCCCTAGGAGGCTGCCAGAATAAATAACAATAATTGCAGCATGTTGTGAATATTATTTTTTTGGCACGTAGCCTGCAATAGAAAAATCAAACACATTCCCTTTGGAGGTAGTACAAATGAAAAAAGTTCTGTCCACAATCGTAGCCGCCCTCGTAGCTGTTTCCTTCTCCGCAGTTGTTTTCGCTGCTGATGCCGCCAAGCCTGCTGCTGCTCCTGCTGCTCCTGCTGCAGAGAAAGCTGCTCCTGCTGCTGACGCAAAGAAAGAAGAGAAGAAGCCTGCCAAGAAGAAGAAGAAAGCTGCTAAGAAAGCTGAAAAAGCAGAAGCTAAGAAAGAAGAAGCTGCTAAGCCTGCTCCAGAAGCTCCTAAAGCCAAGTAATTTCTCTTCACGAGTGAACAAAAATGGCCGCATCGAAAGATGCGGCTTTTTTTGTGTTCAGTTAGGTAGTATATATGCTGCCTGACTCGAAAATTTGTGAAAGTGTTTCTCAGAGGACAAGCGACACAATGTCTGACCATATCGTACGTGCATTATGTCTGTCGGGCGGGATCAGGGTTCTGGCCTGTGATGCCACAGCTCTGGCGCGCGAAATATGTAAGCTTCAGCAGGCTTCGGCAACCGCGAGTATTGCTCTGGGGCGTGGTCTGGCTGGTGGCGCGCTGATGGGGGCGTTGCTTAAATCCGGACAAAGAACTGCTCTCAAGTTTGAGGGCAATGGTCCGCTGCGAAAGATGATTGTAGAGGCTGACAGTGACGGTGCACTCTGCGGCTGTCTGGGGGACCCATCGGCTGAAGTTGAACCTC
>CAZUGI010000118.1:0-8891 GCA_964619855.1 uncultured Geobacter sp.
ATTTTACAAAACCGGAATAGACATCTCGCCAGACAACCGATATTTCCATCTCGTAAAAATAGGCGCCGGGATTGACTCCCAGCAGCTTGACGCCCACCAGCCAGCCGCCGTAGATGCCGACCACATCGAAAATGGCACATAACAGCGGCAGAGAGATCATCGCAGCTATGAATTTTGGCGTGACAAGATACCTGAAAGGATCCAGCGCCATGGTTTCCAGGGCGTCGATCTGCTCAGTGATGCGCATGATGCCGATCTCGGCCGTTATGGCGCTTCCAGCTCGTCCGGTCACCATCAGGGCCGCCAGCACCGGCCCAAGCTCTCTGATTAATGAAAGAGCCACGGCGGTTCCCAGCATCCCTTCAGAACCAAACTTGGCCAGCGTGTAATAGCCCTGCAAACCAAGAACCATTCCGGTAAATCCGGCGGTCAGTACAATCACGAACAGCGACTTGGTTCCGATGAAACGTATCTGCTTGAGAATCAGGACAGGTCTTCCCGGCCGCCTGACGATCATATACAGGGAGTAGAGCAGAAACCAGCCGGTTCTGCCCAGCTCTCGCACGACTCCGATTGTTGCATGTCCCAGTGCCTGTACCACGAGAATCTCCATTCGAACAACCTGCAATACTACACCATATTATTGGAAATTGTAAAGGTAAACGAAGAAGGTTAAGAGCTGCGGCGAGGTGCAGCAACGTCAATCAGGCCAGCTCTTCTATCTTTCCCCCCGGCCTCAGTATGAAGCGGTTGCCCCGCCACTCCACACGATTTCCGAGAAAAGAGAGCGCCCAGGTGAAAAATGCGAGCATATCACGTAGCGGAATCAGCCAGAGCCAGCCCGGCAGCAGGCTGTCCCGAACGAATCTGCGACTGAAGAACGTGCTGACAGTCAGCCTAACGATGTAGAGCAGGGTAACCGCGGCGAGTCCTGAAGTCAGAGAGGAGGCTGCAAGCGTCGCAAGCAGGGCGGCCGGAAAAGGGAGCGTTATACCGGAGGCCAGATATCCTCCGGGCCGGCTGACTCTCATCGTGCGGGCCCAGCGTAATTGCCGGGAGAGCACCGACATGAGATTTTCGGTTTTTATCATGCTTTCTACAAAGCATCTGTCCAGCTCAATCTGCCAGCCGGCCAGGTGTATTTTGTTGCCCAGCTGGTAATCATCGGCAAGGTAGTCCACCAGCACTTCAAAACCTCCTATGGATGCCAGTGCCTCACGCCTGACCGCCATTGAGGCGCCAAGGGCAAACGAAAGACCTTCCAGTTGCAGCGCCACCAAAACATTGGGAATCATTTCGGCCGTGAAGCCGGTCGCCTCAAGCGCGGTGGCGATGCCATGCACGGACGAAGTCCGGTAGAGCGAAGTCACCAATCCTGTCTGTGGGTTGAGAAAGTGTGATGTAACAGAGTCCAGATAGTCCGGAGGCACCCGGATATCACTGTCGCAGACAATTATGATTTCATGTTTGGCGTGCGGGAAGGCGTTGATCAGATTGGAAACCTTGTAGTTGGGGCCATGAATGGCCGGATTAATGATCAGTGCTATATCATGCTCCGGAAAATCGGCCATCAGTTGGCGGATGACCGGGACGACCGCATCGTCCGGGGAAGCGGAGGCGAAAATCAGCTGCAATTGCCCGTTGTAGCTCTGCCGGCAGAACGAGGCAAAGTTGTCATAGCTGTCAGCGTCCATCCCCTTGACAGGCTTGAGGATTGAGACATTCAGGGGCAAGGGGGGGCATGTAAAGTCTTTTGAAGTTCCCTTGACCCTTGACCCTTGACCCTCATCCTTCGCCCCTTGGCCCTTAAAGTACTTCATCCCGCACAACAGCGTAATCAGCGCATAGGCCACAGATGGCAGAATGATTATGAAAGGAAGCAGGTTTCTCAGCATTTCAGGCAACTTTCTGAACCAGAATATTGTAGGGGGCGTTGTCAGCGACGTTGATCTGCCCCATGCGCCAGGAGTGGTATTGCTTCGGATCAAGTCCACTGGCCCAGTCATTGACGGTTTCCTGCTCGTCGACTCCGCCGTCGTGTCCGGAATAAATCGCCACCAGCACGATGCCGCCCGGAACGAGCAGTTCCAGAGCTTGGGCCAAAGCCGCTGCGGTGGTATCCGGGCGTGTCATGATGCGGTGATCACCACCGGGAAGATAGCCCAGATTGAACAGTACCGCCTTTAGCGGAGCATTCACATGCTTTTTCAACTCTTCATGCCCGTTCTGTAGCAGTTTAACCCGTTCGAGCAGCCTGCTATCAGACAGCCTGCGCCCGGTCTCGGCAATTGCAGGTTCCTGGATGTCGAAAGCCCAGACATAACCGTTTGCACCGACGCATTCGGCCAGCAGCAGAGTGTCGTGACCGTTGCCGCAGGTGGCATCCACAACGTTGTCTCCCACGCATACAAAGTTCCTTATGAAAAGGTGCGAAAGAGGAACCGGACCGCGCAGCAGCGGTATGTCGCAATCTGTTCTGGTTATCATGCCGGAAGAGGGTATCAGAACCGGGCGGCTTTCGCCAAAGGAAAATTGTTTGAAATCGGGATGTAAACAGGGTACTACCGTAGCATGATAATCAGAAAAACGGCCGGAGATGAACAGAGCGGATTTCGCCTGGACGATGCCATCGCACAGCTCTGCAGCGGTGTCAGCAAATCCGAGGCGCGCCGAATTATTGACCGTGGCGGCTGTACGGTTAATGTCTCTCTGGTGCGTGTTGCCTCGCGCTTTGTTAAAGCGGGAGACGTGATCGAGATCGGAGTGATGGAAACTGGCCAATTCCGTGACCTGCTGCTGCCGCCTGAGGCGCTTTTGTACGAAGATGACGAGTTAATCGCAGTCAACAAACCGGCCGGGATCAACAGCCAGCGCACCCCCTACCAGCTTAAGGGAACGCTGGAATTCTGGGTTACTGAATATTTCCGATCACAGGGAAGCGCTGAACCGGCCCGGGTGGTCCATCGTCTCGACCGAGGCACCTCGGGGGCCATGCTCTTCCCCAAACATAGGAAGGCTGCCGCCTGGATTTCGTCATGCTTTCAAAACGGACAGGTGGACAAACGCTATCTGGCACTGGTCAGCGGAACTCCCACACAGGAACGCTGGGTGGTGGATGCACCCATCGGTAAAGTTGCTTCGGCCCGCTATGGCATCGTGCCGGGAGGAAAGTCGTCCGTTACGGAATTCCGGATAATTTCATCGGCAGAAAACAGCTCGCTGGTGGAGGCCAGGCCGCTGACCGGCCGTACCCATCAAATCCGGGTACATCTGTCAGAAATCGGTCTTCCGATTATCGGGGATGCCACCTACGGAAATGTACCTGCTGAGCGGATGATGCTGCACTGCTCAGTCATGACTTTCCGGAATCCTGCCGGGAAAGAGATACAGGTCATGGCGCCGCTGGATGATGCGTTCAGGAAGGCGGGCGTTATTGGGGAGCCGGCTGTTTGACAATCAACAGCGACAGGTAATCCGGGGTGTGGTCCGAAATTTCGGCAAAATCAGTGATGATCTTCTCCCGTGCGCTGCCGACCCGTTCAACGAAAACAGTACTCTGTTCCCGTCCGGTCCGACGGAGCAGTTCCAGTATATCAGCGTAGAGCGGCTTGACCTTCAGCAGCACGACCGTTTCAAAGCGCGCCAGAGCAGAGGCTATCTGCTCAATCCCGGCCGTAGCCGGGATAACCGCCATCTTTTCCTCCGACTCAACCAGCGGTATGCCGGCTCTCGCTGCCGAGGCGTTGATGCTGGATACGCCCGGAACGATCTCGATCGGGAGTTGCGGCCACTGTTCCCGCAGGATGCGCAGCAGGTAAATGAAAGTGGAGTAGAAGAGCGGGTCACCGATGGTGATGAAAGCAACATCCCGACCGGCGGCGGCATGGCCCGCGATCAGGACTGCCGCTTCTTGCCAGGCCGGAAGCAGGCGGGCCATGTCGGAGGTCATTGGAAACTGGTGAACTATGACCTCCTGGCGCTTTTCGTCAATAAATTCACGGATTGTTTCCAGCGCCACACTGGCCTCGGCGGGGTTTGAGACCGGGGCCAGAATTGTATTAACGCCCCTCAGGATGCGCTCAGCCTTGCGGGTCAGCAGTTCCGGATCTCCGGGACCAACTCCGACCGCGTAGATCTTAGCCACTACTCGTCACCCTTCCAGGCCGAGATGACGTACACCGGGTTCTGGGCTTCAAACATCTTGTACTCGGTCAGGTTGCGAGTCTTGGCAATATTAACGCAGGTCGCTTCAACCGTAAAGCCCTGGTCCTCAAGAAACTCCACTGCTCTGGTGAGAGTATCCAGAGTGACTGCGTTGATCACCACCACCCCTTCTGGCTTGAGCCGCTGTGCGATCGTTTCGATGACTTCATCCAGCTTGCCACCTGCACCGCCGATAAAAACCCTGTCAGGATCCGGCAGATCATCCAGCCCTTCCGGCGCGTAGGCTTCGATCAGTTTGATATTACGGGCGCAGAATTTTTTGAGATTCTCGTTGATAAAACCGATGCACTGCTGATTCTTCTCAACCGCGAATATGCGGCCGTTCGGCATCAGATTGGAGGCCTCAATGGAAACGGAAGAGCTGCCAGCTCCGATATCCCAAAGCACCAGATCGTCCTGTAACTGGAGTTTGGCAAGCGTAACCGCCCGTACCTCCTGCTTGGTAATCAGTTTTTTTGAGGTGTGAAACTCGTCATCGTCAATGCCGATCAACGGATAATGAACCAGATTAGGTTCGTAGGTGCGGATCAGAATCAGAATATTCAGTTCTGAAGCGTTGATGTCGAGCAGGCCTCGCACAGAGGTCTTGGTGAATTTTTCGGTCGACATGCCAAGATCTTCACAGAGCCAGGCCTCATAACCTTCGGCTCCACGATCGATAAGTTCGGCGGCGATGGCAGCCGGAGTGTTGGTTTTGTCGGTAAGTACGCAGGCTTTTTCAGCAGAGATGATTTTATCGACAGCTTTGTGCATGCCGCGGCCATGAACGGAAACGAAAATACCGTCATCCCAGGGTTCTTTTATGCGGGCAAAGGCGTACTGCATGCTGGTCACATTCGTGAAGATTTCAATGCGCTCTTTAGGCAGGTTGCGGAGAAGAAAACGGGATATACCGAAGAAGGTCGGATCACCTGAGGCGAGTATGACAACCCGCTTGTCGGTTTTTTTCAGAAAATCCATCAGCTCGGGCAGATCACCAAGAACCATCTTTTCTCCGCCGAAATCAGGGAAGATATCAAGATGGCGCTGGTGGCCGATTAAGGCCTCGGCCTTGCCGATGATCTCCAGCGCTTTGGCGCCGAAACCCTCCCAGCCGGCAATGCCGGCTCCTACCAGATAAATCTTTTGTTGTGCCATATCCCATGCTCCGTGTAAGAAGTCAGAAACATTCCGACCGGAACTATAACACCCGCACCGCCAAAAATCACCAGATTACTTTGGCTGGCGCACTTGAATCAGAGCACTTGATGAATTCTTTCCAGCAGCGCTTCGGCTGTAAATGGTTTCTGCAGATAATTGACGTCGTCTTCCAGCACTCCACCACGCAGGCTCGGATTGATCGGGTAGCCGGAGATATAGACGACTTTGAGGGAGGGTATCTGTACAACCAGCTGTTCGTATAGCTCCGGGCCGTTCATGCCGGGCATGACTACATCGGAAACCAACAGGTCGATTTGAGAAGTATTGTTTGCCAGCATATCAACGGCCTGGTGCGGATCGGAGGCCACCATGACAGTGTAGCCGACCCCGACTAGCATCTCCTGCACCATCTCCCGCACCATCTCATTGTCTTCAACGACCAGGATGGTGATTTTATCGGAAACCTTGCTGCGGGCTGCCGGTGTTACCTGTTGACGCATCAGTGGAACCTGGGCACAGACCGGGAAATAAATATTGAAGGTGGTTCCTTCCCCTTCATGGCTGGAGACAGATATATGGGCATCATGCTGTTTGACGATGCCGTAGACAGTTGCCAGGCCGAGGCCGGTTCCGTGTCCGACCTGCTTGGTTGTAAAAAATGGTTCGAAGATGTGATTGATGACTTCGCTGCTCATGCCGCAGCCGTTATCACGGAACGAGAGCAGGACATATTCACCCGGCATCATGCCGGGGTGCATGCGGGCGTTTTCACCGTCCATCATCATCTTGCAGGTTTCGATACTTATCCGCCCCTGACTTCCGTTAAATGCATCCTGGGCGTTAACGGTCATGTTGAGAATGATCTGCTCAATCTGTGAGCGGTCACACTTGATAAATGAGCCTTCAGGGTCGAGAACCAGATCAATCCGGATACTTTCACGGATGGTTCGCCGCAGGATGTTGTTAAATGCCAGAATAACCTCGTTGAGATCTACGACTTCAGTGGCTATTGATTGTCGACGGCCGAAACTCAAGAGCTGCTGGGTCAGATCCTTGGCTTTATGGGCAGCGGCAATAATGCCGGACAGCTTTGGTGTCAGCGGGCTGCCGCCTGGTATCGTAGCCATGGCCATTTCTGAATATCCCAGAATCGGCGTCAGCAGATTGTTGAAGTCGTGAGCAATGCCGCCCGCCAGATGGCCGATCGCTTCCATCTTCTGGGCCTGACGGAGCTGCAGCTCCAGTTGATCACGATCATTCTCGGCCTGTTTGTGGGCGGTTACGTCACTGAAAACTCCGTGGGCGACCCGTATTCCATTCAGAAGCACGGTGGCATACGCAAAGTCATGCAGCCAGATCCAGTGACCGTCTTTATGCTGTATCCGAAAGTCAACATCGAAAACTGCTCCGATGGCAAAGAGAGAGTTGAAAGCTTCTGTCACCCTCTCCCGATCATCAGGATGGATTCTGGAGATCATCTGCTCAGGTCCGCCGGCATAAATCTCCTCGGGAGTATAGCCGTCGATCTGTGTGACAGCTTTGCTGATGAAACGAACCAATCCATGTTCATCGGTCTGCCAGGTGACTACCGGAAGATTATCGACCAACTGGCGGTAATGCTCTTTAGCCGCTGACAGCTCAATCTGCTGCTCGGCCTGCCGTAGGTAAGCCAGTTGAATGCGTTTGATCTGACGTATCAGCATAATGGTCAGGAATGCCAGCGCCAGACAGGCTGCCAACGTGATAAGTCCTTGGTAATAAGCGTTTTTTTGCCAGGCAGCTGTTACCTCATCAATCCCCATGTTGGCGTTCACTATTATCGGGAAACTTTCAAGTGATTCATAGGAAATTATGCGGGCTTTAGACTCCAGCAGCGCTTTGCCGCGGTCAATCTTATAAGTCCCCTGAGGAGCCATTGGCAGATATTTTTGAAAAAGATGAGATTTTTTAAAGTCCGTGGAGAGATCGGATTCTCTAAACGGCTGTGCCATCAGCACAGCTCCGTCTTTCCTTAAAATGACAATCCTTCCCTCACTTCCCAGATCCAGCGAAGCGTAAAACTTCTGGAAGTACTCCATTTCGAAAGCCACTGCGATCAGGCCCTCAAAAGTCCCGCTGGTAGACCTGACCGGTCTGGAGAGCGTAAATAACCATTTGCCGTCAATCCTGCTTTTTACAGGTCGTGCCAGAAAGGGCGCATTCTCATTCGGATTGTCTCGATGGTGTTTGAAGAATTCGCGGTCTGCAACACTGGTTTTGTTGGTGAGGTCGCCGCGGGAGCGTGCGAAAATGTCACCGTCCCGATTGACGAGTACAATGGTGCCAATCTGCGGGATATTACGGGGATGACGATTAAGAAACTCCCGAAGATGGGAGCTGTTCTCTCTGTCGATACCGCCATGCTCTTTGATGTGGTCTATGGTATCCAGGACAACGCTGTCAGCTTCACTAATAGCCCGTTCGGCATGCTCTTTCAAGGCCCTGGCATAACCGCTTGACTGCAACTCGGCTGCTCGAACAGTCAGTTTGTATTCAATGACTGATTTCCAGACCGAAAAGCTGATGATCAGAACTATCAAGGCGCTGACCGCTGCTATGATCGTACGCTTGAAAGCCCTGTAATTAGGAAGGGTAACGCTAGATTCCATACTCATTTTTCTCTCAAACGATGGGTGCTCCCACTAAAGGATGATTTTTGTCCTGTTGTGATATATACCATAACTTATCAGTATTGCAAATTTTTTATCAGTTTGAAGCGTACATAATAAGACGGCCGGTATATCACCGGCCGTCATGTGTTGTTTTATCGAGAACAATCTCCGCTCACTAATTTTTTGCAGCCCGCTTGCGCTTTGTGGGATCAAGCTCTTTCTTGCGCAGGCGGATCGATTTGGGGGTCACTTCCACCAGTTCATCATCATCGATGAATTCCAGCGCCTGCTCAAGGGTAAGAACGCGGGGCGGAGTCAGCTTGATGGCGTCATCGGTACCGGAGGCGCGCACATTGGTCAGCTTCTTGCCTTTGCTGGGGTTGACATCCAGGTCGTTATCCTTGTTGTGCTGGCCGATAATCATACCGCCATAAACCTCGACGCCGGCTCCGATAAAGAGTGTCCCGCGCGGCTGCAGGGCGTCCAGCGAATAAGCTGTGGTCTCGCCATGTTCCATAGCCATCAGTACCCCGTTTTTACGACCCGGAATGTCCCCTTTGTAGGGGGCGTATTCATGGAAGGTGTGGGTCATCACTGCCGTGCCGCGCGTGTCGGTCAATACTTCACCACGCAGGCCGATCAGGCCGCGGGCCGGAATGATGAACTCCAGTCTGACCATCTCGCCCATCGGTGCCATGGCGACCATTTCACCTTTGCGGGGCCCCATCTTCTCGATGATAGCGCCCTGAAATTCAGTGGCGACATCAACCACCAGATACTCCATCGGCTCCATCTTCACGCCATCCTTCTCGCGGATGATAACTTCCGGCTTGGAAACCGCCAGTTCAAAGCCCTCGCGGCGCATATTCTCTATCA
>CAZUGI010000119.1:0-8743 GCA_964619855.1 uncultured Geobacter sp.
TTGCGAGCACAAGAACCTGAATCTTGCGTGTCTACCAATTCCACCACCCGGGCATGTGGGGTAAACTCATATCATCATCATTTTGATTTTGCAAGCACAAAAATGCCTTTTCCTGCCCCAAAAGCCTTATTAACTTGACAAGCAAACAAGCGCGATGCTATTAAAAACGCTCACATTTTCACATACTATCGGAGGAAAAACATGGAACGCACTTTCGCAATCATCAAGCCGGATGCAGTCGAGCGCAAGCTGGCCGGTAAAATTCTTGACCGGATCGAAACCGCCGGCTTCAACATTGTCGGCATGAAGAAAATCAAACTGAGCAAGGCCCAGGCCGAAGGATTCTACTACGTACACAAGGAGCGCCCTTTCTTTAATGACCTGTGCGCCTTTATGTCACGCAGCCCGGTAATCGTGCTCTGCCTTGAAAAGGAAAACGCCATTGCTGACTGGCGCACCCTGATGGGTGCCACCAATCCGGCTAACGCCGAGCCGGGAACCATCCGCAAGGATTTCGCCGTTAACATCGAGGAGAACTCATCGCACGGCTCGGATGCACCCGAGACGGCCGCCTTTGAGATCCCCTATTTTTTCAGCGCACTCGAACTGGTCTGACCTGCACAACTCTTGGCTTACAACGAAAGGCCTTGCTTACGCGAGGCCTTTTGCTGTTTCACACTAAGGAAGGAGTACTTTATGCCGCTGTTTACATGGAAAGAAGACTACTCCGTGGCCGTAACGGAACTTGACAGGCACCACAGAGAATTATTTGATATTGTCAATCGGATATACTCATGCTGCGTGAGTCCAGACGGCCTGGATGGTGTCAGCGCTATGATTGATGATCTGGCAGCGTATTCAAAATATCACTTCGCGGCAGAAGAGCAGCATATGAAAAACATCCGATTCAAAGGTCTGGAAAGCCATCAGGCAATGCATCTGGAATTTTCAACCAGAATTGAAATGATGCGGCTCTCAGAGGCTGACAACAGATTGGATACGACCAGAGAATTAATTGTGTATCTGGGCAACTGGTTGCTTCATCATGTTCTGGAAGAAGATAAGGGGTATGTTACTAAAGACAAAAGTGCCTGAGTGGCCGCCCTCTCTGCCGCCCTCCCCCCTGCTGTGCGGACATCAGTCAGCTGAAATGCTCCTCCAGCGCAGCTGCCAGGGCATCAAGAGTATGCGAGGCCGGCTCGACATCCACCTTCAAACCCAGTTCACGACAGCTTTTTGAAGTAATCGGACCGATCGATGCCACAGTGACCCCCTTCAGGAGATTAACCAGAAGATCCTCTCCCAGCATGGCGGCCAGATTCTGCACGGTCGACGACGATGTGAAGGTGATGCAATCAACGGAGCGCTTTTCCAGTACAAAGAGCGCTTCAGGCGGCAGCCGATCGGGGAAAATATTCCTGTAAGCCACCGGACTGTCGACATGGGCTCCCATCCGCTTCAATTCCTTGGGAATTATCTCGCGGGCCTTGTCGGCCCTGGGGAACAGAATTTTCTTATCCTGCAAGTCAAGCCGGGAGAACTCGTCCACAACACCTTCCGCCTTGTAATCAGCCGGAACAAGATCGGCTCTGACGCCATATGAAGCAAACGCTTCAGCAGTCTTGGGTCCTACTGCGCAGACTTTGCAGCCGGCCAGAGCTCTGGCATCCAGTCCCAATGTTTCCAGACGCTGAAAGAAAAAACGTACCGCATTGACGGAAGTCAGAATTAACCAGTCGTAGCCGGCCAGATCGCGTATCGCCAGATCGAGCAGCTGCCAGCTTTCCGGCTCGACCAGCCGGATGGTTGGGCATTCCAGTACGCTCGCGCCCAGCTTTGCCAGCTTTTCTGAAAACTCGCCGGCCTGTTCTGCAGCACGCGTCACAATAATTTTTCGTCCACAAAGCGGGCGGCTGTCGAACCAGCCCAGTTTTTTCCGCAGCGCAACAACTTCACCGACTATGGTAACAGCCGGAGGCTTGAAGCCGGCTGACTCGGCCAGATCGGCAATATCCGCCACAGTGCCGGTCAATACCTGCTGACAGATGGTCGTTGCCCAGCGCACCAGTGCCACCGGTGTCTCCGGCGCTCTGCCATGCTCGATCATGCGCTGCATGTTGCTGCGCAGGGTCGTGATCCCCATATAGAAGACTACCGTGCCGCCACCCAGAGAGAGCCGTTCCCAGTCAATAGAAGATTCGTTCTTATCCTTACCCTCCTGACCGGTAACAAAAGCCACTGACGCTGTAAAATCGCGGTGAGTCAGCGGGATTCCGGCATAGGCAGCCGCACCCACGGCGGCGGTGACACCCGGCACGACCTCAAACGGTATGCCTGCCTCGCGCAGTGCCTCACACTCTTCGCCGCCTCGCCCGAACACGAAGGGGTCGCCTCCTTTGAGACGCACAACGACTTTCCCCTGATTCCCTTTCTCCACCAGCAGGCGATTGATCTCATCCTGATCCTGATTGTGGCGGCCGCCGACCTTGCCGGCGTAGATGTACTCCGCCCCCTCCGGGGCATGGTTCAGAAGCTGCTCGTTGGCCAGATAATCGTAGACCACGACATCGGCACGCTGCAGGCACTCCACACCCCGCAGCGTAATCAGGGAAGGGTCGCCCGGACCGGCCCCGACCAGATAAACAATACCGGAATTCTGTTTCGATAAAGGCATGAAATTACGCCCCCAATTCCCGCTTGTATACTTCTTCCAGAATGGTCTTGCCCCCCTCGGCCAGAAGCTGGTCCGCCAGTTGAATCCCTAGCTGTTCGGATTGCTCCAGCGGCCCGGATATTTCGCCCCGCACCGAACGGCTGCCGTCCACCGCAGCGATGAAACCGACCAGTCGCAACTGTCCGTCCTTAACGGTGCCGTGGGCAGCGATCGGAACCTGACAGCCCCCTTCACAGCGCTTCAGTAAAGCCCGCTCGGCACGAACTGCAAAGGCGGTATCAGCGTGGTTAAAGAAAGCTATTGTCTCTGTGATAACCGGATCAGCCAGACGGCATTCAATCCCCAGAGCTCCCTGACCGATGGCCGGGACAGAAAGCTCTGTGTCAAGATACTCGGCAACCTTTTCTGTAAAACCCAGACGTTTAAGTCCGGCGGCAGCCAGAATAACCGCATCCAGCTTATCATCTTCCAGCTTGCGGATGCGGGTCTCTACGTTGCCGCGAATGATGCACATCTGAAGGTCGGGGCGCACCTTCAGCAGCTGCGCCTGACGACGGAGCGCCGAGGTGCCGATTCTGGCACCCTGTGGCAGATCGGTAAACCTTACATTACGGGAGATGACTGCATCGCGCGGATCTTCGCGCTCGGTTATGCAGTACAGTCCGAGACCTTCAGGGAAATCGGTCGGCACATCCTTCATGCTGTGAACGGCGATATCGATCTCATCCCGCAGCATGGCCTCCTCGATCTCCTTGACAAACAAACCTTTGCCCCCCACCTGGGCCAGAGGAACATCCAGAATTTTATCGCCGATTGTCTTGATTTTGGTCAGGGTGACTTCCATGCCAGGATATTTCTTTTCAAGCTCGGACTTGACCCAGTTGGCCTGCCAGAGGGCCAGTTGACTTGCGCGGGTTCCGATGCGTAATTTCTTGGGGGGCATACTCTTCTCCATTTCTCGTATAAATGTTCGGTATCAATGGCAGCTTATTCTTCCAGCTCCAACTCTTCATCATCGCGCTGCAGAGCTTCCAGCTCAAAGAGCTGCCGCAGTGCATCAACATATAGATCAACCCGCCCCCCCTGGCCGGCCTGCTTAAGAACAGAGGTGGGGGCGTGCAGCAGCTTGTTCATAATGGCCAGCGTAAGCGCTTCAAGGCGTTTTTCGGCGTCAGGCGGCAATTCCTTCCAGCCGGAAATGGTTTTTTCCAGCTCGGACCTGCGAATCTCGTCAAAGCGGCTTCGCAGCGCGACTATCGCGGGGGTGACCTCCAGCGTTGACAGCCATTTGAAAAACTGGCCGATCTCCTGGTTTATGATTTCTTCGGCCTTCTCAGCCTCCAGCCCTCGCTGGGCCAGGTTGGCCTGAACGATCTCCTGTAGATGATCAACCGTGAATAGATAGGCATTCTCGACATCATCAACTCTGGGATCAATGTCACGCGGCACGGCAATATCAATGAAAAAGACCGGCTTGAACCTGCGCCGCTTGATGACTTCTTCGGCATCCTTCGGTCCGATTATGCAGTGCGGGGCACCGGTGGAAGAGAGTACTATATCGGCCCGATGCAGATGTTCGAACAGCTCTTCGAAGCGGACCGCTTCACCGCCGAACTCTTCCGCCAAACGTGCAGCCCGATCGAAGGTCCGGTTGGTGACCATGATCCCCTTGGCACCGCTATTGAGAAAATGCTTGGCCGCCAGCTCGCACATCTCGCCGGCCCCGATCAGCATGATCGTCTTGTCTGACAGATCACCCAAAATTTTCTTGGCCAGTTCAACTGCCGCAAATGCTACGGAAACTGCGGAGGATGCGATTCTGGTTTCGGTCCGCACCCGCTTTGCCACCGAAAAAGCCTTGTGGAGGAAGCGGTTCAGTATGATTCCTGATGATTTGTATTCAGCAGCATACCCGTAGGATGTCTTGATCTGACCGAGAATCTGAGGCTCGCCCACCACCATGGAATCCAGACTGGAGGCCACCCGGAATACATGGCGGATAGCCGCCTCTGAATGAAAGCTATAGAGATGCTGCTCGAGCAATTCCAGTGCCAGATGGTGATAATCGGCCATAAAGCGCTTGATGCGGGCGATTCCTCCAGCAATGTCACGGGTGGTGGCATATATTTCGACCCGGTTGCAGGTTGAGACAATTACCCCCTCAATGATACCGTCCAGAGCAACCAACTCCTTAAGCGGCTTTTCAATCTGGTTGGGGGAGAAGGCTACTTTTTCCCGTATTTCAACTGTGGCGGTCTTGTGCGAGAGACCGACTACTATAATATTCATATAGACAAGGTATCCATGATCTGTTTCAAGTGCTCTCCAGCTGCGCTACCAAGCGATGCTGTGCTTCATGCCGAAAAAAGTAATCAACAGCACCGCGAAGCCGATTATCGCCAATATCGCCGCGCGCTTACCACGCCAGCCGATAACCAGCCTTCCATGCAGCAGTGCTGCGTAGATCAGCCATGTGATAAGTGACCAGGTCTGCTTGGGATCCCATATCCAGTAGCTCCCCATCGCCTTTTCAGACCAGATTGAGCCGGAAATAATTGCCACCGTCAGCAAAGGAAAACCAACTGTAAGGCAGCGGTAGCTGATATCCTCCAGAGTTTCCAGTGACGGCAACTTCAGGAAGAGACCGCCCAGATGCTTTGTTTTTAGAAACCGACGCTGGATTAGATAAATAATTGCAACTCCGCAGGCTATCGCAAAAGCCGCGTAACTTATAAATGCCAGCAGTGCATGAATCCAGAACCAGTTGCTCTGGAGTATGGGCGGAAGTTGGCGGGCCTCGCTGTGCAAAGCGGCCGAAACAATGAACATCAAAAGTGCGGCGGGTGTTACAAACGAGCCGAGCGTCGTCACTTTATAGCGTCGCTCGAAATAAATGAATCCAGCCATGATGGCCATACTGAAAAAAGAGAGCGATTCCTGCGTGTTGGTTAGAGGAAGGTGCCCCAATTTGGTTGCCAGATGAATGGTGGAAAGAGCATGGGCTGTGCAGCCCAGCGTCAGCAGGCGGCTTGCCCACATATTAAGGAGAGATGATGTACGGAGCAGACAGAATAAATATACCGCCGTGGCACAGCAATACAGCACAAGGGTTATGGTGAAGAAAAAGTGCGTCATTTGAGCGTGTCCTTGCGTTCATTGAGCTCGTAAATCAGTCGCCTGGCGAGCGAGCGTAAAACCTGTGTATTGTATGTGCCAGTGTTCCCTTCCGTCAACAGCTTTTCTCGCTCTTTAGCCAATCTATTCACAACAGTTCCATACTCCTCCGTAATCAGTGTGGCAACCAGATCGCGCAGTTCAGCAGCCAGAGCCGGGCAGCCTCCAGCGGTTGAAACACCGATTTCAAGGCTATCACGGTGAAGAACGGCAGGAAACGTACAGTTCCCGATCTCAGAAGCATCTGCGACACAAACCAATATCTGCCGAGAATAGGCATCCGCAGCAACCTGCCTATTCACCCCGGCACTATCGGTTGATGCCACAACCAGAAATGCACCATCCAGATCACTTGTCTGGTAATGGCCATGCCGTACCTCGAGCTTACCAGCCCGCGCAAGATCACCGATCTCGTCAATCAGAGCGGGAGCCACTACACGCACCTCCGCACCGGCCGCCAAGAGTACCACAGCCTTGCGGCAGGCTACTTTGCCGCCCCCAACAATAACAGCTGTTTTTCCGGACAAATCAATATTCAGAAGCATTTTTTCACCATCCGGCTTCCTGAAACTCATCATACGTAGAAGTTGGGAGCATACGCTCTTGTCTAAACCATTTCAACGAATTCGAAGGACCGGAGTTTGCTCTTGATTTTTTCAGCGTCTTGTATATCATCCATGATCGTTATTATCAGTTTCGCAAAGGAGATGCACAGATGGCCAGTGAGAATGTTACAGCATTTACTGATGCAAATTTTGACCGTGAGGTACTGCAGTCCGATATCCCGGTGCTTGTTGATTTCTGGGCAACCTGGTGCGCCCCCTGCAAAGCGATTGCACCTCTGGTTGATGCGGTCGCCGATGAATATACCGGAAAGGTTAAGGTCGGCAAAGTCAACGTTGATGAGAATCAGGCCACTCCCGCGAAATACAGCGTTCGTGGCATTCCTACCATAATCCTTTTCAAGGGAGGCGTTGTGGTTGATCAGGTCGTAGGGGCGGTACCCAAGTCCCAGATGGATGCCCTGATTGCCAAGGCACTTTAGCCGATACAGCGTACTGTCCCGTGTATCGGGGTTGTGGGCAATGAAATTTATTACGCACGTTAATTCTATACTGCTTGTTAGCCTTGTTCTGGCCGTTTTTGCTTTCGCAACTCCGTCAGAAGCCGCTCTGAAAGCCGGCCAGCAGGCCCCCGGTTTCAAAGTCATAACCACCACCGGCCAGTCGGTCACTCTCGATAATTATCGGGGCCATGTGCTGGTCATTGATTTTTTTGCCACCTGGTGCCAGCCCTGCCGTCAATCAGTACCACATCTGGTTGAGATGAACCGCAAATACGGCAAACAGGGACTGCAGATTCTGGGCTTAAGCGCCGACGAGGACGGGGAACGGGTGGTCAGAACGTTTGCCGCAGAATACAAAATCAACTACCCTCTGGCATTGGCTGGTGACTCGACTACGGTCGACTTTGGTATCCGTTCGGTACCGGTCATGTTCCTGATTGATAAAAAAGGTAAGATCGTTGAAATCTATAGAGGTTTTACCGATGAGATGGGACGCTCAATTGAGCAGGTCATAAAACGCCTGCTGGCTGAAAAGTAGGCTGTTCCGGAAAAGTGTCGTCTTCAGAGTAAAAAACCTTTATAAGGCATAATCCGCAGGCCGGTGCAGTAATGCCGGCCATTTTTCTGTCCCGGCTTACAATAAGCCGACTGATATGATCAGCAGTAAAACGCCCCCTGCCTACATCTACCAGAGTCCCGACCATGACTCTTACCATATATTTGAGAAACCCTTCGCCGACCACGTCAATGGTGATGAAATTCCCTTGAACAGATATATCCACCGTATCAATTCTGCGTACGGTCGTTTTGGCAACACAATTAGATGCCCTGAAAGCAGAGAAATCATGCTTCCCGATAAATGAGCAGGCCGCTTCCGCCATTGCTGAAAGATCAAGCGGTTCCCGCACCTGCCAGCTGTACAGCCTGTCAAGCGGGGAGCGTACGATTGAGTTACAGATTGTGTACCGGTAATGTTTGGCCTGCGCATCTCCAATCGGCTTGAATGTGGGCGGAACCTGACGGGCATCCTGAACCGAAATATCATCCGGGAGAAATCGGTTGGTACCTTCTACAAAGGCCTTCATCGGAATATCCCGGCTGGTCGTAAAGGCTGCCGCCATAGCCCGGGCATGCACACCGGCATCCGTACGGCCGGAAGAACGCACCTGCACCCGCTCCCCCAGAAGTTTTTCCAGAGCATCTTCGACAACCTGCTGCACAGCCAGGCCGTTTGGCTGGATCTGCCAACCAGAGTAGTTGGTACCGTCGTAAGCTATTGTCAATAAAATGGTAGGCATGTCAACTGATGGGATTTTTCTCTATCAATTGTTGGAGTTGATCGGCATCAAACTGATATGATGTGCGACAGAATTCACACGTAATTTCAGCCCCACTATCCTTTGCCTGCATATCCCTGAGTTCCGCCTCCCCCAATGTGAGCAGGGCCCGCTCAACCTTCTCCCGGCTGCATCCGCATCGGAAATAGATGTTCCTGGTTTCAAGAAGCGTGAAGGGTATATCTCCGAACAGCTCCCGCAAAACTCTTTCCGGCCCGCCCTCTTTAAGCAACTCCGAAAGTGGTGGCAGAACTGTTATCCTCTCCGTGAGCTTTTCAATTTCGGCCTCATCGGCTTTTGGTAAAGCCTGTACCAGAAAACCACCGCACACGGCAATCTGCCCGCTCTCATCCAGGGCGGCACTAACACCAACAGCTGAAGGAGTCTGCTCGGATTCTGTCAGATAATATGCCAGGTCATCTCCGACCTCGCTGCTGACCAGCTGCACCATACCACTGTAAGGCTCTCCGCCAACCCCGATATCTTTAGTAA
>CAZUGI010000120.1:0-8049 GCA_964619855.1 uncultured Geobacter sp.
CCCGCGACCTTCAGCTTGGGAAGCTGACACTCTACCACTGAGTTATTCCCGCATATGTGTACATAAATGCCAACAGAACGGCCGTTTGTCAACTGCAAAGTAGGGTTGGAATTAGGGATTCCCGCTCTATTCGTGGTCCGGGTAGAGTTTCTCAATCTGGCGGAAGGTATCCACACATTCCAGAAAAACTTCGACCAGCTCCGGATCAAACTGCTTCCCGGATTCCTCGCGAATGTTCTGCAGAACTTCACTTTCGTCCCAGGCCTCCTTGTAACATCTGCGACATGAAAGGGCGTCATATACGTCGGCCAAGGCCACTATCCGGCCAAAGAGCGGAATCTCCTCGCCTTGCTTGCCGCGTGCGCCCCCGGTCTCTGTCTCATAACCCGGCAGCGGCTGTTGAGTGTGAGAGTCGATATAGCCGGGGTACCCTTTGCCGTCCCACCTTTCATGGTGGTTGATGGCCACTATGGCGGCTGATTCGTCGAAGTCAGAGTAAATATCCGCAAACAGATTTGCTCCAAAGAGTGTATGCAGCTTCATTACCTGAAATTCCTCAGGTGTGAATCGTCCCGGTTTTTTCAGGATCATATCCGAAATGGCGACTTTGCCGACATCGTGGAGCATGGCCGACATGCGCAGAACATCCCGGTTCTTGTCTATTTCATCCTGTAGCAGCCCTTTTTTTAATGCCCATGCCTCGTAAAGGGCAACAGAATAAGCGGCTACCCGGTTTACATGAGGGCCGGTTTCTTTTGGGTCCCGCAGTTCGGCCATCTTGTTCATGCGCAGGATGATTTCGCGAGTCATTTTGGCGCGCTCGATCGCCGTAGCGGCATTGTTGGCAAAGTAAATAATCAGATCCTCATCGTCGTGCACGAATGGTCTTACACTTCCATTGCTATCCTTGGCGTTTATCAGCTGAAGGACTCCGATGATATCATCCCGAAAGTTTTTAAGCGGAATGGTCAGCATGGAACTGGTGCGATAGCCAGTCAGATCGTCATATGAGCGGTTGAAAGAAAACGGGAACGAACTGCCAACTTCATAAACGTCGGCAATATTGAGGATGGAGCCGTTTGACGCCACATAACCGGCAATTGAGTTGTTGTTGATAGGGACAGTGAAGGTGGAGTAGGGGAGTTTTCTCCCTGGCGGGAGTTGCTTCTGCATGGTGTCGTTCTGGGCATAGCTGAATTTAAGATTATCACCTTCCCTGACATAGATCGAACCGGCATCGCAGTTGGTAAATTCCCTGGCCTCGCTCAGAACTTTCTCCAGCAGCAGGTCTATGTCCTTGATCTGGGAAATTTCAAATCCCAGCTCAATGATTTTGCGTAGCTTATCGTCCTGACAATTCATAGTCATGCCCCTTCCGCTCTGCCGAATTTAGGCATTCTACATCATTTACATTTTTTATCAAGCGCCTGAATTTGATGATAGCCATAAGCCTCTTTTGAAGTTGCGTGAGAACTCTATTTGCACTACGATGCAAAAAAAATCAGGAGGCCGAGATGAATCTTCGATTAGTTCTGGCGGCAGCAGCCGGTCTTTTTTTTATGCTGGCGTGCTCTATGCCGGTGTTTGCCAGCGACAGCGCTCAGTTGCTGGAACAGTCAATGTCTGATACTTTGGATCTGTGGCGGGAAGGCCGCTATGAGCAGCTTTTCGAAAGATTGGCACGTCGCGGCAAGACATCCAGAGAAGTTTTTGTGAAAAAAATGCAGCATACGAATATTCGCCCGGCCTGCTGCTGGCAGAAGATGGAAAACTTTAAGGTGCTGAATGAAAAACGCACTGAGGCGACGGTGTATGTCAAGGTCGGTCTGGAGGGTACTCCGAATGCTTCCGAGTCCAGCACCCGGGAGTTTAAAATGACCCATGAGGGTGGCGTTTGGAAGATGCAATTAAGTGATGTCTTTTCCATCGCCGGTGTAACCGCAAAAAAAGTCAGGCACAGCAAGAAGAAGATTAACAAGGAAATATCCCAGCATCACAAATAAACTGTCCGGAGAACCATACATGGAAGAACAGATTCTGGCTACACCGATTAATAGCAGACACCGTGACCTAAATGCCCTTATGGCGCCTTTTGGAGGCTGGGATATGCCGATCCAGTACGAGGGGATTATTGCGGAGCACGCCTGGTGCCGCCAGAAATCAGCCCTTTTCGATATCTGCCATATGGGTGAGTTCATATTTCAGGGTGACTTTGAGGCGGGAGGTCTGGAAGATGTGTTTACCTTTTCGGTTAAAACGATCCCGGTCGGGCGCTCGCGTTACGGTTTTCTGCTGAATCAGCAGGGGGGCATCATTGATGACCTGATTATATTCCGTCTGGCCGAAGACAAGGTCATGATCGTCGTCAACGCCGCAACAGCCGACAATGATTTTGCCGTTATCAGCCAACGGCTGCGTGGTGGTCTTTTCACAAATATCACCGCTGCAACCGGTAAACTTGATATCCAGGGCCCGCTTTCCAGAGATGTCATGGTTGCGGCTTTTGGCGAGCAGATATCCGCCATTCCCTACTTCAAATTCATAACCATGAATATTCTGGGGGTTGAGGCTATTGTCAGCCGCACCGGCTACACCGGAGAGCTAGGCTATGAGATATTCATTCCAGCCGATAAAGTCTGTGATCTATGGGATATGCTGCTTCAAGACGAACGTGTAAAACCGGCCGGACTTGGGGCGCGTGATGTATTGCGGCTGGAGGTCGGTTATTCGCTGTACGGAAGCGACATAGATGAGCAGACCACTCCGCTCGAAGCGGGCCTTGGCAGCTTTGTCAATTTTGATAAAACATTCATAGGCAGGGAGGCGCTGCTCCGGCAGAAAGAGGAGGGTGTCACCCGCCGCAAAGTTGCTTTTCAGGTTTCCAGTCGCCGCTCACCCCGCCACCACTACGAAATTCTGTCTGGAGATCGTCCGGTAGGGACTGTCACCAGCGGAGTTTTTTCTCCCATGCTCAGCTGCGGTATCGGAATCGGACTTGTCTCCGGCGCTGAATATCCTGTCGGCTCACCTTTTACGATCCGGCACGAGCGTGTCAGCATGGAGGCCGCGGTGTGTGAATTGCCTTTCTATCAGGGGGGCTCTGTCCGCTCCTGATTATAGGTTGCTTTTTGCATGGCCATGCTTTAAATTGGCGCTCCATTTCGCTTAAAACAGATTCCCTCCAGGCGGTTTTCTTTGAAGACAGAAATTCCTACAATTCAGGACCTGCGCTCCAATATTGACAGGGTTGATGATCATATTCTCGAGCTTCTGAATGAGCGTTCAAGATTTGTTCTTGAGGTTGGCCGTCTGAAATCCGGCAATAATCTTGATTTTCATGTGCCAGGTCGCGAGCGACAGATATACGAACGCCTTCTGAATCAGAATCAGGGACCGTTTCCTAACGATGCCCTTAAAAGCGTATACCGGGAAATAATCTCGGCCTGTCTCGCGCTTGAATCACCTATGAAAGTTGCATTTCTGGGGCCTAAGGCGACCTTCAGTCATCTGGCAACTATGCACCAGTTTGGTCTTTCCGCCGAACTGGTTCCACAAAAATCCATACCGGCTGTCTTTGAAGAGGTGGAGAAAGGCAAGGCCCTTTACGGGGTTGTGCCTGTTGAAAACTCTACCGAAGGGGTTGTTTCCCATACCCTGGACATGTTTGTCGAGAGCGGGCTCAAGATTACCGCGGAAATAATGTTTGAAGTCCATCATGACCTGTTGTCACGAACCGGCCGGATAGAAGACATAAAGAAAGTGTACTCGCATCCCCAGCCGATTGCTCAGTGCCGTCAGTGGCTGGATGACAATCTGCCGAATGTTCCGACCGTTGATGTGGCCTCTACCGCAGTTGCCGCGCAGATCGTAAGCGATGATTACTCTTCTGCCGCAATCGCCAGCGAACTGGCGGCCTCTCTCTATGATCTCAAGGTGGTGCGGAGCCGGATAGAAGATCAGGTAAATAACGTCACCCGCTTTCTGGTGATTGCACGCAAAGAGGCCGATCGATCGGGCAATGACAAAACCTCCGTACTTTTTTCAGTCAAGGATGAGCCGGGAATTCTATGCCGGATGCTGGAACCTTTTGCAAAACGGGGAATAAATCTGTCCAAGATTGAATCGCGCCCTTACAAGAAAAAAGCCTGGGAATATATCTTCTTTCTTGATCTGTCCGGACATCTATCCGATCCAGATGTTGCCGCTGCTCTTGATGAACTCCAGCAGTGCTGCCAATTCCTCAAGATTCTCGGATCATATCCGCGGTCGTTGTAGGAAGTGTACCCATGATCATTAATCGGCTTGCTGTGGCGGGTGTGGGACTTATAGGCGGCTCATTTGCGCTGGCTTTGCGAGAAGCGGGTGCAGTGGGCAGTATTGTCGGTACGGATTCCGATCCTTCAAATCTTAAAAGTGCTCTTAAGCTTGGAATCATAGATGAAATTGCTGCGGATGCGCGAAGTGCCGTATCCAGAGCAGATGCAGTTTTCATTTCTGTGCCATCCTGTTCAATTACTTCGGTTGTCAGTGAGGTTGCGTCAGCGCTTTCTCCGGGTTGTATAGTCACAGACGGCGGCAGCGTCAAGTCTTCGATTGTGACCGAATGCGAGGCTCTGATGCCGTCCGGATGCAGTTTTATCGGCGGTCATCCTATTGCCGGTACGGAACATTCTGGTCCCGCGGCTGCTTTCGCAGGATTATTCAGGGGGCGTCGCTGTGTGCTGACGCCCGGAGTGAAGTCTGATGCCGTGGCTCTTGAAACGGTTTCAAAGCTCTGGGCAGCTGTTGGTGCGGAAGTCTGCTGCATGGAGGCCGGGCACCATGACAGGATTTTTGCCGAGATATCTCATCTGCCCCATGCCATAGCCTACGCCCTGGTGCACGCGGTAGGAACAGCAGATGTCGAGGGTGAAAATGTGCTTTCATATTCGGCCGGCGGATTCAAGGATTTTACCAGAATAGCATCGTCAGATCCGGTTATGTGGCGGGATATTGCCCTGATGAATCGTGACGCTCTGCTGGCAAGCATTGACGGGTTTTCAGTCAGTCTGGCCGAATTGAGAAAGCGTATCGATCAGCGTGATCGGGATGGTTTAACGGAGTTTTTTACAAAGGCTAAACTGTTTCGCGACGGGATAGTGTAGCCTAATGAAATTTATGGAGAAGCTGTGAATTCGATTACCATTAATCCGGCAGTATCCGTCAGTGGCGAGATCACCGTCCCAGGTGACAAATCCATATCGCATCGCTCTATCATGCTGGGTGCAATTGCAAACGGCATCAGCACCGTCCGTGGTTTTTTGCGCGGCGAAGACAATATGTCAACCATGAGCGCGTTTCGTGCCATGGGAGTAAAGATCAATGATGATGGCGAAACGATAAGGATACATGGCCGCGGACTGCACGGGCTTATGGAGCCCTCGGATGTGCTGGACTGCGGAAATTCAGGCACCACAATCAGGCTGATTACCGGTCTGCTATCCGGGCAGTCGTTTTTTTCAGTGGTGACCGGGGATCAGTATCTGAGAAAACGCCCTATGAAAAGGATTGTCGAGCCGCTGTCGCGCATGGGTGCCTCCATTTCGGGCCGCAATCTCGGCAGCCTGGCACCTCTGGCAATTAACGGCAGTAAGCTGAATGCGATTAATTATGAATCACCGGTGTCCAGCGCCCAGATCAAGTCTTCAATAATGCTGGCGGGTCTGTATGCGGACGGCGAGACAACTGTAATAGAACCAAGTCTGTCACGGGATCATTCCGAGCGTATGTTTAAACTCTTTGGAGCTTCGCTGGACCGCCTGAACAGCGGCGTTAAAGTACGCGGCGGTTTTGAGCTGAATGCCCAGGAAATTGTTGTGCCGGGAGACATTTCCTCGGCGGCATTCTTTATGGTCGCGGCCTTGATTACACCTGGTTCCGAGCTTCTTATCCGTAACGTAGGCGTTAATCCGACCCGCACCGGTGTTATTGATATCCTGCGTGAAATGGGCGGCTGCATTGAACTTCTGAATCAGCGTGAGGACTCCGGAGAGCCGGTTGCTGACCTGTTGGTTCGCCATTCACGTTTGAAGGGTATCCCGATTTCAGGCAGTGTGATACCGAGGGCGATTGATGAATTTCCCGCCATATGCGTCGCTGCTGCCTGCGCCGAAGGGATTACATCAATCCGGAACGCCAATGAGTTGCGGGTCAAGGAGACAGACCGGATAACTGCCATGGCAAAAAATCTCCGCGTTTTGGGTGTGGAGGTCGGCGAATGTGAAGACGGCATGGATATTACCGGTTCCGAACGTCTTGCAGGAGGGCAGGTCGACAGTTTCGGTGACCACCGCATTGCCATGTCTCTCTCGGTAGCAGCTTTGGCGGCAGACACCGCGATCACGGTTATGGATATAGAATGTGTTGCGACCTCGTTCCCCAATTTTTTTCAGCTGCTTGAGAAAGTTGCCGTGAAGTAGCCTATGAATAAACGGCCCAATGGAATAATAATCGCTATCGACGGCCCCTCCGGTGCCGGAAAAAGCACGATTGCAAGGCTTCTGGCCGAAAGGCTCGGCTATATTCAGATTGATACCGGAGCCATGTACCGGGCGGCAGCTTTACTGATTGAACAGTCCGGGATTGATTTGGATAACCTTGCTGCTCTGGCCGCTTTTTGCAAAGAGTTAGATATTCGTTTGGAAATTGATCAGGGTCGGCAAAAAGTTATTGCCAACGGAATTGATGTAACTGGGCAGATCAGAACTCCGGAAATGTCACGCCTGACATCGCGTATCTCTGCCCTTAAGCCTGTGCGGGACGCACTGCTGATTTCTCAGCGTCGTATGGGGCGTAACGGTGGTGTCGTGCTCGAAGGCAGGGATATCGGTACGGTTGTTTTTCCGGACGCAGAGCTGAAGTTTTATCTGTCTGCTTCAACAGAAGAGCGTGGCAGACGGCGCTTCGAAGAGCTGACCGCCAAAGGTGAAAAAGTTACCCTCCAGGAAACAATTGCCGATGTTGCCAGAAGGGATTCTCAGGATTCGGAGCGTGATATTGCTCCGCTGCGTCAGGCAGAAGACGCCGTTGCGGTTGACTCATCATTACTGACTGTTGAACAGGTACTGCAAATAATGGAAGAGATGTTCCGGAATAAAGTGAACTAACGGGGAACTGATTTATGAAAGTCGTTCTAGCGAAACGGGCAGGTTTCTGCTTCGGAGTAAAACGGGCCACTCAGATGGCTTTTGAGGCAGCCGGCAAAGATAAGAAAACCTATACTCTGGGCCCGATCATTCATTCTCCGCAGGTTGTAAACAAGCTGGAGGGGATGGGCGTCAAGGTGCTTAAGAATCTTGACAGCATGGACAGCGGCACGATTATCATCCGCTCGCATGGTGTTGCCTCGGACGAAATCGGAGAGGCGGTCCAGAAAAAGCTCGAAATTGTCGATGCGACCTGTCCCTTCGTAAAAAAAGCCCAGGAGCATGTAAAAAGTCTATCCGAATCGGGCTACGGCGTTGTGGTTGTCGGTGATGCCGACCATCCCGAGGTTCAGGGGATCGTCTCCTACGGCGGAGACAAGGTGTTTGTGGTCGGGTCAGGGGAAGAGGTAAAAAAGCTGCCCAAAATGAGCAAAATTGGCGTGGTGGCCCAGACAACCCAATCCTTTGAAAACCTTAAAAACGTTGTGTCAGAGTGCCTGCTGCGCGGAGGTGAGATTCGGGTTTTCAATACAATCTGCGATGCCACCGCAGTTCGTCAGGAAGAGGCAAAAGAGTTGGCGGGTCAGGTTGACTGCATGCTGGTTGTCGGCGGCTTTAACAGTGCCAATACCAGGCGTCTTGCTGAAGTCTGTGCTGAATTGCAACCGCTGACACATCACATCGAGACGGCGGCCGAGATTAATCCGGCCTGGTTTGACGGTGTGGAGCGGGTAGGGGTGACGGCAGGTGCCTCCACACCCAAGTGGATAATCGATGAAGTTATGAGTAAAATTGAGGAATTGAATAAAAGCGATTGAAATATTGCGGCCAAATTGCTACATTGCCAAGCTCGATAAAACAGAGA
>CAZUGI010000121.1:0-8018 GCA_964619855.1 uncultured Geobacter sp.
GTCGCCGATGGTCTTGTCGTTGTTGGCGGAGATGGTGCCGACCTGGGCGATTTCTTTTTGATCTTTGGTGGGTTTGGAAATCTTCTTCAGTTCGGCTACGATGGCCTCAACAGCCTTGTCGATGCCTCGCTTGATTTCCATCGGATTGTGACCGGCAGCCACCAGCTTGGAACCCTGCTTGTAAATGGCCTGGGCCAGAACGGTTGCAGTTGTGGTGCCGTCACCGGCAACATCGGAAGTTTTGGAAGCTACTTCCTTTACCAGTTGTGCGCCCATGTTCTCGAACTTGTCTTCCAGTTCGATCTCTTTGGCAACGGTTACGCCGTCTTTGGTGATCAGTGGTGCACCATAAGACTTGTCGATGACTACGTTGCGGCCTTTAGGACCGAGAGTTACTTTTACGGTGTCGGCGAGAATGTTGACGCCTTTCAGGATGGCGTTACGACCGTCCTGATCGAATTTAATGATCTTTGCACCCATTGTTCATTCCTCCATTTTTAGTGTTTTTATGTGATTGTCAGAAACGAGGATTTTTTTGTCCTGGGTTTGACAATTTTAGCAATGCCGCGGAGGCGTACCCGTTGGTACGCCGCACAAAGGCATTGAAAATTGACGAGGCCAGGGCGGAAAAAGACAGTTTCCCTATTCTACAACGGCGAGAAGGTCGTCTTCCCTCATCATCAGGTATTCTTCGCCATCAACCTTAACTTCGGTACCGGCATATTTGCCAAATAAAACTACATCGCCAACTTTAACATCCAGCGGCAGTACTTTGCCATCTTCGGTTTTCTTGCCGTTGCCGGCGGCAACTATTTTGCCGCGCTGCGGTTTCTCTTTGGCTGTTTCGGGGATGAAAAGACCTCCAGCGGTTTTGGTCTCTTCTTCGACTCTCTTTACGATGATGCGGTCCTGCAGCGGTCTTAAATTCATCTGTACTTCTCCTTTCTATCTTTTGGTGGTGTGTTGGCAGAGACAAAGTTAGCACTCAAGTCTACCGAGTGCTAACACTCACGGAATATAAACAGCACTCATACAAAAATCAAGGGGTATCAGTAAAAAAAATATATTCGTTTTGATTTTGACTTTTTGCGGCACGCCTGATACATAGCAAATGACAATTGTTTTAACACACACGGATTTGGTGCCGTGCCACGCAGGCACGGGTAAATGGGAAGGGGGTGCAAATCCCCCGCTGTCCCGCAACTGTAACAGGCGATGAAAACCGCAACAGCCACTGAAAGAAATTTTGGGAAGGCGCGGCCAGTAAGACGACCCTGAAGCCAGGAAACCTGCCATTCCGATGCTTTCTGGAACCTCCGTGGAAAGAGGGGCCGAGGCCGGATTGTATTTATCCATAGCTTCGAGCCCTTGTCCGTCACGGTCAGGGGCTTTCTATTTTGGAGGGATCTATGTCACACACAATCTTTATCACCGGAGGTTCCCGCAGCGGCAAGAGCGCCTTTGCTGAAAAACTGGCTCTGGCGTCCGGAGGACCGCTCGGATATCTGGCAACCGCCCAGATGCTGGACGGCGAAATGGAGGAGCGCATCAGAATACACCGGGAAAGACGCGGAGAAGAGTGGCATACCATTGAAGAGCCAACGCATCTGTCGCAGACGCTTGCCCGCTGTGACGGCCAGTACAATTCGATTCTTGTAGATTGCATCACACTCTGGCTTTCCAATCTTATGTTCAAGTACGAACAGGCCGAGGAGGATATCGAGGCCCGTATTGCCGAAGATTTACAGCGCCTGAAAACTACTCTGCATGGGATGGTGACGCCGGTTATCATAGTCTCGAATGAAGTTGGAATGGGTATAGTCCCGGAAAACGATCTGGCGCGACTATTTCGGGATATAGCCGGCAGGACCAACCAGATTCTGGCAACGGCAGCAGATGAAGTGCATGTTGTGATTAGCGGGATTCCGCTGAAACTAAAATAACTCATCTTTGATTTAAAATTCGATAACGGGAGATAACTATATGGATTACATGAAAGAGACACTGGATCGCATCAAACCGGTCAATCCTGACCTTCTGCAAAAGGCTCAGCTCATTCTTGACAACAAGACCAAGCCGCTCGGTTCTCTGGGAAGGTTGGAGGAATTCGCCCGTCGCATCGTAGCCATCAGCGGGACTCTTCAACCAGATGTTTCCAAGAAGGTTGTTTTCACCTTTGCCGGCGACCATGGGATTGTCGAAGAGGGGGTCTCGCTTTTCCCCAAAGAGGTGACTTCGCAGATGGTACTGAATTTTTTGACTGGCGGTGCCGGAATAAACGTGTTGGCCAGGCACGTCGGGGCGGATGTGAGAGTAGTAGATGTCGGTGTTGATTATGATTTTTCAGATACTGCCGGCTTGATTCATAAAAAAGTTGCTCGTGGTACTCAAAACTTTGCCAGAGGTCCGGCCATGACTCGTGATGAAATGATGGCTGCCATTAAGGTCGGCATAGAACTGGCCGACAACTGCAAAACTGAAGGAGTCGGATTGGTCGGTACCGGTGAAATGGGAATCGGCAATACCACGCCCTCATCGGCGATTATTGCGGCAATTTCCGGTAAAGGCGTTGCTGAGGTAACCCACCGCGGCACCGGAATTAATGATATCGCACTTCTCAATAAAATCCGTGTCATCGAGCAAGGGCTGACGCTTAACAAGCCGGATTCGTCAGATCCACTGGATGTTCTTACAAAGGTCGGTGGGCTTGAAATTGCAGCTATTGCCGGTCTGGTGCTGGGCTGTGCCGCCAACTCGATTCCGGTTGTTATCGATGGCTTTATCTCTACCGCCGGGGCCCTGATCGCCTCTGAACTGCACCCAAACGTGCGCGACTACATCTTCGCTGCTCATCAGTCGGTCGAGATCGGCCATCATTTCATGTTAGATCGTATCGGCACTGAACCTATTCTTGATCTCAAATTCCGTCTGGGTGAAGGTACCGGAGCGGCCCTGGCCATGACCTTGATCGAAGCCGGGGTTAAGGTGCTGAATGAGATGGCGACTTTCGAGCAGGCCGGAGTGGCGAAAGGATAGTGAGATACTATATCATCGCCCTGCAATTTCTGACTATCATCCCGCTCCCACTCAACCTCCGCTGCGAGAAGGAGGATCTGGGCCGCTCGACCGCACTTTTTCCACTGGCCGGGTTGACTATCGGCGTCCTGCTGGTCGGTCTGAACTGGCTGATTTCGCCCTGGCTGGCGCGTCCCCTTTGTGATGCTCTGCTGATTACTGCTCTGGCCGTGCTGACCGGTGGTCTGCATCTGGATGGTCTGGCGGATGTCTGTGACGGGTTGGCGGCTCGCGGCGGCCGCGAACGTTTTCTGGCGGTTATGAAGGATTCGCAGGTTGGGGCTGTCGGGGCGGTTGGGCTGGTGTTGGGTCTACTGCTTAAATGGCAGGCACTTGTGGCACTGCCGACTGAATTCAGATGGCAGGCACTGCTGCTCTTTCCGCTGTTGGCCCGCTTTGGGCAGGTGCTGACAATGACCGGCGCCAGCCATGCCCGTGCGGATGGCCTGGGAGCGGTTTTTGTTCAGGGGACTGGAATCAGCTCTCTGTTATTGGCACTGGTAACCGCCACCGCTGCCAGTATCTATCTGCTTGGCCCCAAAGGATTAATTGTACTGGTTGCCGTCAGTCTTTTTACGTTGGCCGGCCGACTGTTTTTCCAGCGCCGATTGGGCGGTTTAACCGGCGACACAGTCGGTTGCATAAGCGAGCTGGGTGAAATTCTGGCACTGATGATGGTTTCGATACTACCACAGCTCAAAATCTGAAAAAGGAATTATGGATGCTCACCCAGATTGAATCCGCCCGACAGGGCATTATCACCCCCCAAATAGAAGCTGTTGCTCTCAAAGAGGAGCATTCGACAGAGTTTGTACGGCAGATGGTGGCTGAGGGGAAGATTGTTATCCCGTGGAACCATAATCGTAAGCCGCAGGCAGTTGGTATCGGCAAGGGGCTTTCAACCAAGATCAACGCCTCGATCGGCACCTCTTCGGATATTATTGATTACGAGGCAGAGGTTCGTAAGGCGCGGGCTGCTAAAGAGTCAGGCGCCGATACACTGATGGAACTTTCTGTCGGTGGTGACCTGGACCGGGTGCGGTGCGAAGTGATTGCCGCTGTGGATCTGCCGGTTGGAAATGTGCCGCTCTATCAGGCTTTTTGTGAGGCGGCCAGAAAATATGGAGATCCCAATAAACTGGACGAGGAGATGCTGTTTGACCTGATCGAGCAACAGTGTGCCGACGGCATGGCCTTTATGGCGGTGCATTGCGGCATCAATCTGTACACAATTGAACGTCTGCGCAAGCAGGGTTACCGCTATGGCGGCCTGGTCAGCAAGGGTGGTGTCAGCATGGTGGCCTGGATGCTGGCTAACAATCGGGAAAACCCGCTCTATGAGCATTTTGACCGGGTGGTAGAAATTCTTAAAAAGTATGATACCGTGCTTTCGCTTGGAAATGGTCTGCGGGCTGGCGCCATCCACGACTCGTCGGATCGGGCCCAGATTCAGGAACTGCTGATCAACTGTGAACTGGCAGAGATCGGTCGTGACATGGGCTGTCAGATGCTGGTGGAAGGGCCCGGGCATGTGCCGCTGGACGAAATCGAAGGGAATATTCAACTGCAAAAGCGGATGAGCGGTGGTGCTCCCTACTATATGCTCGGCCCGATAGCCACAGATGTGGCTCCCGGTTTTGATCACATTACTGCAGCCATTGGCGCGGCTCAGTCCAGCAGATTTGGCGCCGATCTGATCTGCTACATCACCCCGGCTGAACATCTGGCTCTGCCGACCGAACAGGATGTCCGCGATGGTGTAAAAGCCGCCAAGATTGCGGCCTATATCGGTGACATGAACAAATATCCGGAAAAAGGGCGCCGCAGGGATAAAGAGATGTCCAAGGCACGCCGTGATCTAGACTGGGAGAAACAGTTCGCACTGGCGCTCTATCCCGATGATGCCAGGGCCATACGCGCCAGCCGCACCCCAGAAGACGAGGCCACCTGTACCATGTGCGGGGATTTCTGTGCCTCCCAGGGTGCCGGAAAACTATTTTCAGCTGATTTGAAGGGTGATAAACTATAAAATCGGCTTACCGGAGAATATAATGACACCGCATACACGGATCTATCTGATCAGACATGGGCAGGTGGTCGGGTACGACCAGCCTCGCTACAACGGCCAGGCTGACGTGGCGTTGACCGATATCGGTATTGAACAGTACCACGTGCTGAAAGAGCGTCTGGCTGATGCCAGAATTTCGGCCTGTTACACCAGTGATCTGTCGCGTTGCACTACCGGCGCAAATATTATCTGTACTTCGCTCGGTATAGATCCGCTTGCCCGGCCTGAACTGCGTGAACTGAACATAGGTATCTGGGAAGGCAAAACCTGGGACGAGATCAAAACAAACTGGCCGGATGAATGGCGTGCGCGCATGGCGGATCTGGTCAATCATCGCGTCCCGCAAGGTGAAAGACTGCTGGATGTTGAAACTCGAGTAATGCCGGTCATCAGGGAGATAATAGAGCGTCACAAGGGGCAGGAACTGCTGGTGGTCGGGCATGGCGGGGTCAATCGCATTGTGCTTTTAAATGCCATCGGCGCACCTTTGGCCGCTATGTTCAATATCGAGCAGGGTTACGGCTGTCTGAATATTATTGACTATTATGCCGATGGGCGGGCAACGGTGAAACTGCTGAATGGGTGAGGAGTAATATATGGCCGGAAGATCAAGAGGACCACGGACAGTCACCCTGCCCAGTGCCGATGAAGCTGCCGCAATTCTGAAGCGGATGCGGGGTGAGATTGACGTCAACTCAAACTATCGCACAAAATCGCTTAAGTTACACGGCCCGGTCTGCGCCAAGTGTGGTCGCGAATTTGATCAAGCCAGTCTGAATTTGCTGACGGTGCACCACAGAGACGGCAATCATCACAACAATCCGCCTGATGGTTCAAATTGGGAGAATCTCTGCGTTCACTGTCATGATGATGAGCATTCGCGTGGAGTTCTTGGAGAGTATTTTTCAAAGACTACTTGAAGTTCAGATAGATCAGCCGTCCGACCAAAGCCAGTACCATTGTTATGAACACCGGCCTGATAAAGGCGGTGCCCCGCTTGATGACCAGCTTTGATCCGACCCTGGCCCCCAGAAACTGCCCGACCCCCATTACCAAGCCTTCTACAAAACGTACCTGACCCGCTGCCAGGAAAAAGATCAGCGCCACAAAGTTGCTGGTGAAGTTCATAACCTTGGTGGTGGCCGTGGCACGCATCATCGAATATCCAAGCAACATCATCAGTGCCATTGTCCAGAAGGAACCGGTACCGGGACCGAAAAATCCGTCATAGAAGCCGATTGAAAGCCCGAAAAGCAGATAGAAGAAACCTGCCTGCATGCGGGCATGTGAGTCTTCCGCCCCCAGTTTGGGAGAAAAAAGGGTATAGATTGCTATGGCTGCTAATAGCCAAGGGATCAGCATCTTTAGAATGGTTGCGTCGAGGAGTTGTACCGCCCAGACACCCAGTGCCGCACCAATTGCCGTCCAGAGGATGCCGTACCAGCAATCATGTAATTTTACGGTGCCTGCCCGTACAAAGTGCAACATGGCACTGCCGGAACCGAAAGAGGCCTGAAGCTTGTTTGTGCCCAGTGCCACCTGGGGTGGCAAGCCGATGCCCATCAGTACCGGAACGGTGATCAATCCGCCGCCACCGGCGATCGAATCGATCAGGCCGGCAATAAAGGCAGCTCCAAAAAGGAATGGCAGGAGAAATTCAGGAGGCACAGGAAACTAAATTGCCTTGTTCCAGGAGAGGCGCAGTTCCAGCCAGCGTGAGAGGCTGGTGAAGGCGTAGCAGAGGATGAAGTAAATAATGGCGATGAAGATGAATATTTCAGTCGGGAATGCCATGGTGCGATTGTTTATCTGGGTGGCGACATGAGTCAGTTCTGAAACCCCGACGATGAAGGCCAGCGAGGTGTCCTTGATCAGTGATACGAACTGATTAACAAAAGATGGAATCATGTTGCGCAACCCCTGTGGCAGAACAATGTACAGCATTACCTGCCACGACTTTAGGCCGGTGGAGATGGCCGCCTCGGTCTGTCCTTTGGGAATGCCCTCAATACCGGCTACGACGATGCGGGACATGTAGGCCGAAGTAAAAAGGGTAAGCGCCATGATGACGGTGTTGTTTTCAGCGATTTTGCCGAACAGGGCCGGCATCAGGAAGTACATCCAGAAAATGACCATCAGCAGCGGCATGCCACGCACCAGATTAATGAAAGCCAGCGCCGGATAGCGTACAACAGGAAAACGCGAGATGCTCAATAGTCCCAGAATTAAACCGCCAAAGAAGGAGAGAATGCAGGAAACCACCGCCAGATAAAGTGTCAGTCCAACACCACCAAGCGGGCCGTGCGGAAAACGACCGATCATGAAGTAGGTGAAGTTGTCGGTTATGACCGATATGTTGAAAATATTTTCCATATCAGGCGGCCTTGTGGATATTCAGGACTTTTTCGTTATAGGTGTTGACCAGGGCGGTGATGATAATCGAGAGCACCAGATAGACTACAGTTGCGGCGGTAAAAGCTTCAAACCCTTTGAAGGTATAGCTTTCAACCTGACGGGCCTGGTAGGTCATCTCCATGACGCCGATGGTCATGGCCAGCGAGGAGTTCTTTGCCAGATTCAGGAACTGGTTGACCAGCGGTGGAATAGTGATGCGTACCGCCTGCGGCAGGATGATGTACTGCATCGATCGCAGGTAGGAGAAGCCGGCACTGCGGGCGGCCTCCATCTGCTCTTTCGGTATCGACAGCACACCTGATCGGATATCCTCGGCAATAAAGGCCGAAGTGTAGATGGTCAGGGCAATGGCTGCCGCTGCGAATTCGAAATTGGTGCTTACCAGCCAGTCATTTACAACAGCGGGCAGAATCTTGTAGGAGCCGAAGTACCAGAAAAAAATCTGCACCAGCAGCGGGGT
>CAZUGI010000122.1:0-7787 GCA_964619855.1 uncultured Geobacter sp.
GTTGCCGCTGCCCCTGGCCTTGAAGACCCCTTTTTCGCGAAACTCATCGAAACCGGGGAAATCGGGATGTGCTTGGGCAGTCTTTTCCGTGAATGTACGCAGCCAGTCGACGATGCTCTTCCCCTCGTGAAAGCGCTCGCCGATGCCCAACTTGTCGGCCACCTCGCATAGCCATTCGTATTCGTCGCGGCGTTCGCAAGCCGGCTTGACCAACGGCTTCATGTAAAACAGATAATCACCTTGCCCCCACGGCATGATGATATTCTCCCGCTCGAACTGACCTGCTCCCGGCAGCAGAATGTCGGCAAAGCGGGCACTGGGAGTCATGAATATGTCTGATGCGACGATGAACTCCACCAGGCTCTCGTCTTCGAGAATCTCACGGGTACGATTGATATCCGAATGCTGATTGATCAGGGTGTTACCGCTCAGGTTGATAATAGCCTTGACATTGCAGGGCAGGCGGTCGATCCCCTGGATCAGGTCATTTTTGGCGGTCATCTCGCTTCCGCGGGTGATGGCGTCCGTCCAGATAAAACAGGAGATCTTGACGTGTCCGCCGGGGATCGGCACCGCACCGAGGGCTACCGACCCGAAACGTCCACCTGAACCGGAGGCCCATCCTCCGCTCACGCCGATGTTGGCGGTCATGCAAGCCAGGGTCGTGGCCGAGCGCACCGACTGTTCGCCGTTGGCGTGCCGCTGTTGACCATGCCCCTGGATCAGGGCGGCTGGTTTGCTGGTAGCATATTCACGGGCCAGGCGGCGAATCCGATCGGCCGGGATGCCGGTGATCGGCTCCGCCCACTCGGGAGTCTTCACCTGACCATCCGTCTGCCCGTCGACGTAGGCCTTGAAGGACTGGCCGGCGGGTATTCCCTCGGGCAGGTTCTCCTCGTCGAAACCGAGACAAAATTTATCCAGGAACTGCTGGTCGTGCAGATTCTCCTCAAGTATAACCTGCGCCATTGCCGAAAGAAGAGCGCTGTCGGTCGTCGGCTTGATCGGAATCCACTCGTCGGCTACAGCGATGGCTGTATCGCTGTAGCGGGGGTCGATGGAGATAATACGGGCTCCGGCTTCCTTGGCCAGACGCAGGTAATACATGGTGTTGGTGCCGAAGACCGTCTCAGCCGGATTATGCCCGAGCAGGATGATCAGCTTCGAGTCCTGCCAGGACTTGCGATGACTGCCAACAAGGCCGGTACCGTAAGTCATCGGTGTCGCATAAGCAGATTGGCCAGCCGAGTAGGTTCCGTAAAACTCCAGGTAGTCGCCGGCATACTGGCTGATCAGTCGGTTTACCCAAAAAGGTGAATTATTCGAGCCGCGGGTTCCACGGGCGTAGTTATTGTAGATCGAGTAAAGGCCGTATTTTTCGTGAATCCGCTTGATCTGCTCAGCAACAATGGTGGTCGCTTCTTCCCAGCTAATGCGCTCGAATTTTGCCTCACCGCGCTTACCGACACGTTTCATGGGGTAGTCCAACCGTTCTGGATGGTAGAGCATCTGGCGATAGGAACGCCCGCGCAAACAGGCTCGCAGGGCCGGCTGGCCTGGAACATCGGGGTCTATATCTGATTCTATGCGGGTAACGACACCATCCTGCAGATGGACTCGCAGCATGCAGCGTCCACCACAGTTGTTGCTGCAGCTGGTCGTGACGATATGGTGACCGGAGGAGTATTTCTCCGGAGCGGTTTCGGTTTCTGCTTTAACTGCGAATATTCCACTTAGAGTAGTCATTTTGGTAAATATCTCCTTGATAAACCATAGCCCGGATGCGGTAATGATGCGTTTTAATTGATAAACAAATCTGTTTATTCGGGTTAAGCCTAATTTACCGGTTTTGCATTAGTTGGAGAGTGTCTGACGTGGAGCTGAATATCTGGTTGTATTCGTGCGGAGTATTGATATTAACGAAACAGCTGTTCATTGGATCGATCCGATCCAGCTCTTTACTGGCAACCTCTTTCACCCGGACGCCGTGAAAAAATCCTCGAATGTTCAGCCTCCCATTTTCCAGGCTTTGCCTCATCGGTTCGAGACAGCTGAGAGAATAGAGGGCAAACAACGGTTCGGGGCCGGTTTTGCTGACAGGCAGCACTACATCGAAACCTGCCCTGAGAGAGCAGAGATAACGCAGCACACTCAGCTGTGGAAACGGTAGGTCGCAGGAGGCAACGAAGACGTATCTGGTTTCGGCACTGGCAAGAGCGCTGTATAGACCACCCAGAGCACTGCCGGGATAGATATCGGGCACGACCGGCATACCGAAATCCTTGAAGCGTTCCTGCCGGTCACCTACCAGGATGACGCGGGGAAAATTCTCCCGAAAAAGATCTATGGCTGGGGCAATCAGAGGACGGCCGTCAACCGGCAGAAAGGCTTTATCCCGCCCCATGCGACGGCTTTTCCCGCCAACCAGGATGACGCCGGTTATGTCCGTCAGGATTTTCATGGTTCCATTGCTCTCGGTGTATCCGGCAGACAGATATCAGCAACTCAAGAGATCGATTGATGGCGAACCTCTTGCTAAAAACATGGGGCAGCGAACTGCCCCCATATAAAATAGATCCGGTAGTTACGACATGTTTCAGATCGAATAACTGAATACGCGTTCTGCCTCCAGGTGGAATTCCTTCAGAACCTCTTCCTTGATCGTCAGGAAATCGTAACTGGCCCGGTCCCGTGGACGCGCCATGGGAATATTTATGACCTTCTTGATGGTACCCGGCCGGTTTGACATTACCACAATTTTGTCGCTGAGGTAGATCGCTTCCTCAATATCGTTTGTTACCATGATCATGGTCGACTTTTCCACACGCCAGATCCTCTCCAGCTCTTTCTGCATGTGCATACGGGTCAGAGCATCAAGGGCGCCGAGCGGTCCATCGAGCAGCAGCACTTCCGGCTTTCCTACCAGTGCGCGTGCGATCGCTGCCCGTTGGGACATTCCCCCCGATATCTGGTTGGGATGCGCCTTTTCGAAACCTGTCAGACCGACCAGTTTGATATATTTTTCGATGGTTTCCTGCTTTGCCGCATCATTTTTGCTGCGAAGTCCAAAACCGACATTTTCTTCGACCGTGTACCAGGGAAACAGACGATGCTCCTGGAAAATAACGGCCCGGTCAGCGCCAGGACCTCTTATAGCCTTACCGTTCAAGGTAATGCTGCCACTGGATTCACTTTCCAGGCCGGCGATGATCCGCAGCAGGGTAGTTTTGCCGCAACCACTGGTGCCGATGATCGAGACCAGCTCACCTTCATTGACGCTCAAGGTAATATCATCAAGAGCGGTGACAGAAAGCTTGTGACTCTTGAAAGCCTTGCCCAGATTGGTTACCTTCAGTATTTCCTTAGCCGCGGTACTCATCGCCTGCCTCCCGTTACATTCATTATTGTTCTTATGCTGCCTTGCTGCAGACACTCTTGGTTTCACGCTGCTGTGACAAAGAGCAGGTATTGGTAGCGGTAGCCTCTATCTCCAGCTCCTTGAGTGCCGTATCGAGGAAACTGGTATCAAGCCATTGCTGCACATCAAAATCCTTCTCGATATAACCATGTTCAAACAGGAATTTTTTCTCCACCTCAATGCCGGTGACAGCTTTTGCTCCCAGGTTGGGGATGAAGTTGAAGCCTTTCAGCACGTTGGCTGCGCCGATCGGACAGGTGTAGGAGGTTACCTTTGAAAATATCTGGCCAGCTTCGGCATGGTTGGAATTGATCCAGCGTCCGGCTCGGATCGCTTCTTTTAGGTAGGCGACGACAATTTCCGGGTGTGCTTCGGCAAACTCCGCGCTGACCGTAATGGTGTGAGGGGTATTGGCTACCTGGAGAGTCCAGTCGGGATAATTTCCCAAGTCCTCAATGGCCTTGACCTTACCCTGGCCTTCCAGAAGTTTTGCCCGGCCATAGCTGGAATAAATCGCATCGACTTTGCCCGAAAGCAGGGCATCCACTTCGGCGGCAATAAACGAACTGGGATTGCTGGCGCTGAATGCTTCCACCGGTTTCTGCGATGGTTTGTCCGAAGCATAGTCGGGGCCGTCCACGACAAGGTCAAGGATCTCCACATCCTGTTTGCTCAGGCCATTCAGATCCAGAGCGAGCTCGATCCCACGCTCGGCCGTAGCCCGCCAGAAATCGACCCGGTCGGTCTTCGCCCTCTTCGAAAGGCCGATCCTTTTCCCTTTCAGATCGCTGAACTTGTTGATGCCGGAAAGGGCATTAACAATAATTCGCCCGCCGGTCCCGGAGAAGGTAAGTCCGATCAGCTTTGTCTTTTCACCGCGCGCTTTCGCCCAGATTGCCGGAATGTTGCCCCCGTCACGGAAAAAATTGGGAAGCTGGTGAGTAAAGTGGGCCAGCCACTTTTCCTGGGGGAGAGAACGAATATATTTGGAAGAGGCCCCCACCTTTTCCAGTTCCTCATTGAGCCAACCCTTTTCCACTGCCACATGAGAACCGACCGGCACCGGACAGATGGTATAGGTTATGTCCTTACCCGAACCAATACCGACAACTTTTCCAGAACAACATGAACCACTCATAACGTTTCCTCCTTCTTCAGGGTAATTTTCTGAACATGACCAACACCACGGCCATAGTCGAGAAACTCGATTTCTTCTGTAGATAGTCTGAATATCTGCGTATTAGGCAGTTCCCCCTTTGCGACACGCTCTTTAAAGCGCGGGTTGCGATTGCCCAGTAGTTCCACTGCCTGATCCAGTTCCGGGCCGCCGTCGATCTTGACCGCATCGCCCAACAGCAGGACATTTTTCCATTGGCTCAATTCCTGTCCGTCATGTTCGAAGAAGAATGAAATTCTCCCGCGCTCTACGATATCCTTCACTTTCGCCGCTTCTTTACGGGTTGAAAAATAGATATCCTGCTCATATGGCACAAAACTTCCCATGGAGCGGAGCACTGGGGCTCCATCATTCCTGACATAGGCCAATACTGCGAAACGTGATTGATCGATGTAGTTGACAACTTCCTCTTTCCACTGTTCCTGACTCATTATCCCTCCCTTTGATGTTGTTGCTTTTGAGACTAGACGATACTTTTCTTCCAGCTGACCAGATGCCCCTCAACCTGCCGGAGGCCAACATCGATCAGGAATCCGATGGCGCCGATGATAAAAATTACTACAAATACCTGATCGGTCATCAACAGCTCCTGGCCGCGTGTCAGCACATAACCGAGACCCTTGCGGCCCGAGATCATCTCCGCCATGACCAGCATCGCCCAGGAAATACCGGCGCCGAATCGGATTCCGACAAAAATGGTCGGCAGGGCCGCCGGAAAGATGACGCGCCGGATAAGCTGTATGCGTGAAAACTCATAAACCTGCGCCACCTCCACGTACTCCTTGTTGACACTCCTGATCCCCTGCAATGTATTGAGAAACACAGGAAAGAAAACTGCTTTGCCAAGAACGACAAGTTTGCCGAAATCGCCGATACCTATCCAAAGGATGATCAGAGGCAAAAATGCAATGGCGGGAACCTGCCGGATGGCATTCAACAGAGGTGCAAACAATCGCTCCACTGTTTTCGAGAGGCCAGCCACGGTTCCGAACAGAAGGCCGAAGAACGCCCCATAAGCGAATCCGCGGATAACCGTGTAAATACTGACCCATAAATCCTGCATGAATCTGTCGTTCTTCCACACATCGATAAATGAATTAACCACGGCGAGTGGTGCTGGAAGAAAGATTGCTTTCACCCATAAATTCCGGGTAGCGGCATCCCATAAAATGAATAATATGAGCGGAACAATAATGCCGGTAAGCCATTCGAAAACTTTTGGCTGCAGATCACTGAAATCGATCCTGGATAGCAGGGAAGTCTTTTCTGCTGCAAGAATCCGGGCCTGGCCGGATAAAAGGGCAGACTTGTCTCCGGCAAGCACCTGGTGATTGGGGTTGGGGAGCGGAGCTGGCTCGTCTTCGGTGAGCACTTCAAGCTGCTTCAGGATTGTTGCGTCGTTTTGCATGGATGGCCTCCTTAAACGTTGCGATCACGCCGGTAATGATCAGCGCCGTGCGCGCCAGTGCCGGAAGGTTTCAGCCGCCCGGACAGCGGCCATCCGGACAGCTTGTTAAGTGCCCCGGCAGTTAACTTTAAACTTAAAACCGGCCGCCCTTGTCAACACGCTTGTCAACGAATGCTTCCAACTGTTTGTCGGTGAGGGATTTCTTCTTGAGAAAGTCGTCGCCATTTTTGACCCCCCATTCCTGGAACAGTTTGAAACGCGATACGGCGGTCTTGTAATCTGGCTCGCCAGCGGACATGTTCAGTTGCGATTCATCGGCGATGCCGTACTTGGCAACAACTTTCGGCACCCTTGTTTCCCTGGCGATGATTGCTGCGGCAGCATCGTAATTGCCGTTTTTGATCCATTTCTTGGTTCTTTCATGGGTTCTGTTGTAGGCCTGGACGTGAAGCGGGTATTTATCGGCAAAATCCCGCATGGCAAAAATGGCGGTTCGCCCCCCTCCCAGTTGGTACGCGCCTCCGGGCACCGAAGTGACAACTTCTTTCACAAGGTTCTGTGTGTAAAGCGGTGTACTAGTGCTTGTCGCCGGGTGTATCGACAGGGCGTCGACCCGGCCGCCAAGCAGGGCGGCGGTCTGTGCGGTGGATGCGATGTTGGTGTAACGCACGTCCCCTTTGACCAATTCTGTGTCCAGCTGAATACCGGCCTTCTTCAGAGCCTCTTACCCTCCGAAGTAGGGGCAGCCCAGTCGCCAGCCACCGAGGTTCTTGCCGATCAGATCCTTGGGCTTGTTGATTTTGGATTCCTTGAGTGACACGATCGTTACCTTGCGCGGATGCCCGTCCACCGATGACCAGACCACCACTGCGTCAAGTCCGTTCAGTTTGTGCTGTAGCGCCGGGTACGACATGCGGGAAGCAAAGTTGAGTTCGCCTCTATCGAGAAGTGATGCCTCGACGCCTGGAATTTTCATGGCAGCAACGTCCACCAATTCAACCTTGGTGCCCAACTTGGCAAACTCCTCCTGCAGCCACCCCTTCTGTGAAGCCACTGCGGTCCAGTCAGTCAGTGGAATCTTCACTACCGGCAGCTTGTCATTGTCATTGTCTGTGGCTGACAGCGCCACACCGCTTACCGTTGCGAGAGCAAGGGCGGCACCTGCTACAAATATTCTCGATTTTTTCATGGTATCTTCCTCCTTTTTATGCGGACGGCCCGTCTGGTTAGGCCCTCTGCTTTTTTGCTTCGATCTGTTCGAATTAATGTCCAGTTGCTTTAGATCGTTACACCCACCGCATCAGAAACTGTAAACGAGCTGGGTACTCACATCAGTGGCAGCCGTGGGCAAGCCTTCCTTCTTGATGATGTTCCAGTTAAACTGCAACTTGACGACACGCTCGGATGGAGTGGTCTGGTAGACCCTGCGGGTTACCGGCTCTGTCTGCCAGAAGAACCAGTTAAAACCGGCTGTGTATATCTTGGTAATATCATTGCCTGCATTTGTGTTCGGTTCAAAATAGTCAAAACGGAACAAAGGCTGGAAGTCGGGAAGCGTGCCGGGAGTCCAGAACACGGTTGCCACCGCGCCATTGCTGTGCCTGTTGCGGTCCCTGCCAAACACCGCTTCAGCAGTAACCAGGAAGGGCTTCTTCAGCCACTCGAATTCCGCCCCGAACCGTTCCCTCAGTACAGTTTTGTCGGACGCGATCCCTTTGCCGCGGTAGTAGGAACCACCGACCTTCAGACCCTGGCAAAAGCTGAAGTACTGGTCAACCGGTGTG
>CAZUGI010000123.1:0-7660 GCA_964619855.1 uncultured Geobacter sp.
GGTCGATACGCGCAGCTCGATGTCCTTGTTGTTGAAGTTGGTCTTGATGCGGCCATCCTGCGGGCGTCGTTTTTCGGCCAGATCCATACGTGACAGCATCTTGATGCGCGAAACGATGGGGGCATGCAGAGGTTTCGGTATGACATGGATGTTGTGAATAACCCCATCGATCCTGAAACGGATCAGTGACGTTTCCCTTTTCGGCTCAATATGAATATCGCTGGCGTGCTGGTCAAAGGCATAATTGAGGAGAAAATCGACCGCTGAGACAACATGTCTGTCGGTCCCTTCGATCTCCTGATGTCCCTTCATCTTGAAGAACTGCTCAAGATTTCCAAGGTCTACTGATGTCGATGCCTCGGCTTCGGCTGCTATTACAGAAGCGCGAAATCCGTAGAACTCACGCAGAATTTTCAGGATGTCGCTCTTGGAGCTGAGGACCCGCTTGATCTCAAGACGTCTGGCTGATGCCAGCTCGTTAACGATGGCCTCATTGAACGGATCAGCCACGGCAACCGTGATTACGCCCTTTGACTCACCAACGGCAACGATCAGGTTTTTAAGGGCAAATGGTCTGGGTATGTGATCCGTAACGACATTCAGATCGAGTTTTAAAGGATCTATTTTAAAATAGGGCATTCCGATTGCTGATGCCAGGGCGTCTGTTATGGCATCTTCAGTCAGCAAGCGTCCTTGTGATCCATGAATTTCAAGATTAAATGAGGCGAGAAGTTCGGCCGGTGAAACAAGTTCGGCGCCGGGGCCGGTTCGGCGGGAAGTTCCGGAATGACGATGCGAAAAAAGGCGCAATTCCTGCGCCTTTCCTCGTGAAAGAACCTCTTTCAGCTGATCGCGCGAAAGCAGGCCGCGCTTTTCCATCAGGTTAGCCAGATTTTCAAAAGTCAGTTTCTTGGAATCCGGCATAATCCCCGTCAATTCGTGAATTTATTACTCTCGGCCGCCGCTTTCTTCTTGGCTTCAAGCCGTTTGGTAACCTCATCCAGAACCTGTTCCGCAGTTGGAACGGTCTTGGCCGCAATGCGGCCGGCAATAACCGGTTCAGATTTAATAAGCGTTGCCATATTTCCTTCACCTGCCTCGTACCTCGGGATGTCAGGATAGGCCGCCATGGTGGACAGAAAATTTCTATACAAACGGAAGCACATCCAGACAACGAATATCAGCGGCACAATGTCATCAATCCAATAATCGAAGCTGCGTTGACTGACCATGGTACCGGCCAGCAGGCCGGACGAGGCTATCAACAAACCGAACAGATTGCCTAGAACCCTGAATTCGATATCTGTGGGTATTTTTATCTCAAGTGTCTTTGCCACGTTTTGACCCTGACCTGTTTATGGCGATTTGATCCAGCTACTTCTTACACATCGGCAGATTTATCAATTTCTTCAGGCTTTTTAAAGCGTAACAGGGCAAATGTCTGCAATCGATCCATATAATAGTAGACAACCGGTGTAATATACAGAGTTAGAAGCTGTGACACCAGTAAACCGCCGACAACCGCCAGACCAAGCCCTCTTCTTGATTCCGCCCCGGCGCCAAAACCGATTGCAATCGGCAGGGTTCCCATCAGAGCAGCCATACTTGTCATCATGATTGGTCGGAAACGGACCAGGCACCCCTGATAGATGGCCTCCATCGGTGTCTTGCCTTCCTGGCGCTGGGCCTCCAGAGCAAAGTCGATCATCATGATGGCATTTTTCTTTACAATACCAACCAGCATTATAATGCCTACGAAAGAATAAAGATTAAGGTCCTTTCCGAAAATCAGCAGGGTAATCAAGGCACCGAATCCGGCTGACGGCAGCCCTGACAGAATGGTCAACGGGTGGATGTAGCTTTCATACAGAACACCCAGCACGATATAGATCACTAAAATGGCAACTATCAACAATAGCGCCAGCCCCTTGGTCGAAGCCTGGTAAACCTGAGCCGTTCCCTGAAATCCACTTGTAATTGCAGCCGGCAACGATTTGGCTTCCTTTTCAATAGCCACCACCGCATCCCCCAGAGGAACATCCTGTTTGAGGTTAAAAGAAACTGTAACGGCCGTAATCTGCCCCAGATGATTTACCGAAAGCGGACCCAGGCTGCTTCGAAGCGTACCTAGCGAAGACAGCGGCACCAGTTGTCCGCTGCTTGATCTCACGTACAGGAGGGCCAGAGCGGATGGATCAAGCTGATATTTCGGCTCAAGCTCCATAATGACCCGATATTGGTTAATCGGCGAATATATGGTGGTAACCTGACGGGAGCCGTAGGCAGAATACAGGGTATCCTCAATCTGTTGTACGGTCACACCCAACGATGCGGCACGGTCGCGGTCGATATCTAGGTTGACCTGTGGGTTTTTTATCTGCAGATCACTTGTCACATCCTGCAGCATTGGCAGACCGCGTACCTTTAATTCAAAAGCTGCCGCCTGACGATAAAGTTCCTCTGTATCCGGGCTTTGCAGAACAAATTGGTAGCTGGCCTTGGATGAGGTTGCTTCAAGCTGGATAGGCGGCGGATTCCTCATGAACATCATGATGCCGGGAACTGATGAAACTTTGGGGCGCAATTTCTGAATGATCTGATCGGCATTCAAAGTTCTTTGGTGCCGCGGCTTTAATTTCATGAAAAAGAAGCCGGAATTTGATCCAACCCGCGTCCCGCTGGCACCTACAGAGGACATAAATGCCTCTATGTTAGGTTCCTGCAGAACAATGTCAATCAGCTTCTTCTGCTGGGTTTTCATCTCTTCGAAGGAGACCCCCTGTGCACCCTCGGTAGTGGCAAAAATGGCACCTATATCGTCAGGCGGCAGCAGCCCCATCGGCATTATTGTAAAGAGCCAGACTGTAACTATCATCATGATAAGTGTGATTAACACCGTTGTTCGGCGGAAACGGAGGATACTGGAAAGAGAGCGTTCGTACATCTGCAGCATGCCGTCGAAAAATCGCTCCATGGCGTTATACAGGCGACCGTGTCGTTGTTCTGCCACCGGCTTCAGGAAACGGCTGCAGAGCATGGGAGTTAGCGTCAGCGATACAACCCCGGAGATCAGTATCGCAAAGGTAATGGTCACCGCAAACTCGTGCAGCATTCTTCCCAGCATGCCAGCCATAAAAAGCACCGGGATGAAAACAGCCACGAGCGAAATAGTCATGGAGATGATGGTAAAACCTATTTCTTTTGAACCCCTGAAGGACGCATCTCTGGGTGATTCACCGTGCTCCATGTGGCGGACGATGTTCTCAAGCATGACGATGGCGTCGTCAACAACGAAGCCGACCGACAGGGTCAGAGCCATCAGGGTAATGTTGTTGACTGAAAATCCTAGAGCGTACATGACAGCAAACGTTCCGATAATTGAAAGCGGCAGCGCCAGACTTGGAATGATGGTGGCGGACAGATTGCGCAGAAACAGAAAGATAACCATAATAACCAGAGCTATGGTCAGAAGCAGGGTAAACTTGACATCCGCAACTGACTCACGGATTGTGTCGGTCCTGTCAAAAAGGGTATTCAGATCGACGGAGCCGGGCAGTTGACTGCGGAAAATCGGCATCTGCTGTTTGATGCTGTCGACAACCTCAATCGTGTTAACTCCCGGCTGCCGCTGTATTGCCAAAACAATGGCCCGTGTGGAAACCCCTTTAGTGTTGTACCAGGCTGCGATTTTGTCATTCTCAACGCTGTTGGTTACGACTGCAATATCCTGCAGACGTACCGGGGCACCACCCCGGTAAGCTACAATTAAAGGCTTAAAGGCATCAGCATTGTACAACTGACCGGAGGCCTGAATGGTGAAAGCCTGCTTTGCGCCCTGCAGACCACCGGTAGGCAGATTCACGTTCCACTTGTCCAGCGCGGCCGCAACCTCGTCAAGACCTATCTTGCGGCTGGTAAGAGACTTGGGATCAAGCTGCACCCTCACCGCATATTTCTGGGAGCCATAGACAAGCACCTGAGCCACGCCGTTAATCATCGAGATGCGCGGAGCAATTACAGTATCAGCAAATTCATTGACATCTGAAAGCGGCAGCGTCGGTGAACTGAGGGCCAGATAGAGCACCGGCTGGTCGGCCGGATTGACCTTCTGGTAGGACGGCGGTGTCGGCATATTCTGGGGAAGTTGACGGGCCGCCTTGGAAATGACCGCCTGAACATCCTGAGCAGCGGAGTCGATACTCTTTTCCAGAGTAAATTTGAGAGTTATGACAGAGATCCCCTGCCCATTGGTGGACGTCATGGAATCAAGGCCGGCAATGGTCGAAAACTGGCGTTCCAGAGGTGTAGCAACCGATGACGCCATGGTTTCAGGGCTGGCGCCCGGCAGGTCGGCCCGAACCTGGATGGTGGGAAAGTCGATGCTCGGCAGATCGTTGACCGGCAGCAGGCGATAGGCAAACAGACCAAAAATCATGACCGCCAGCATCACCAGACTGGTCATGATGGGACGCTTAATAAAGAGCTCGGAGAGGTTCATATTCCCTTAATCAGCCTAAGAAAGGTAATCTGACAAGCAGCAGATATCCATTTAGGCAGAGCAGTGAACCTATGACAGCGCAGACCACTGACAGACCGAATACCGGACGCGAACCGGATAGAATGGAGATGGACGCCATCACTATGGCAATCTGCAAAAGTGCCTCGGCATAATCGAAGTACGGGTCTTTTGCGACACCAATATCACGCTGGCTCTCAAGCTTCTTGGCAGCCTGCTCGATCTCCAGTTTTTCACTGGCATAGCGTTTCTCTTCAGCGGCATACTGCTGGCGATCTCTTTCATAAAGATCACGGGACGTTTTGCTCATCGACGCTCCCCGATCAACAAGAATCGCGTCAACTTTCTGCTTTTCGACACGATAGAGATGCTCACGCATGACTTTGGATTGGTAGAAAGCCCACTGATTGGACGACTGCTGCTGGGACAGCATCATATCTTTTGCAGCATTATTGCCGCCTAGTGATGTGATTGCCAGCATGACGGCGAATAGAGCGGTGCAAAGCGCCACTCTTTTTGAAAATGCATCTTTTTTCTGCTCTTCAATTTCGTCGGGGTTTGGAAGCTCTATATCGGCCATGCTCTTGCACTCCTATCTATTGTTTTTTTAAGGCAGAATCCGGTCTTGCCACTCCGGGCTTGTCAGGCTGCTTAATCTCCACCTGCCCGCCCGGTATTACTCGCATCTGTCCATCAACAACCACCTTTTCACCCACCTGAAGCCCCTTTTCAATGGCTGTCATTCCCGAGACAACCGAACCGGCTGTAACCGGTCGTATTTCTGCGGTCGAATCTGGCTTTACCACGAAAACAAATTGTCCGTTCTGGCCGGTCTGGACCGCCTGAGCAGGAACAACCATGGCATTGTTCTTAACTGCCAAAGCGATGGACAGATTTACAAACTGTCCCGGCCAGAGCTGTTTGCGGGCGTTGTCGAAGGCCGCCTTAATGCGGATCGTACCTGTGGCGGAATCAACAGTGTTATCAAAAAAAGAAATGACACCCTTTTCCCTGATGCCAGGAGTGCCAGGCACCTCAGCCTCCACCATGACTTTGCCGGCCGCCATATAACGTTTCAATTCAGGCAATTGCTTTTCGGGTATTGTAAAGGTGGCGTGAACTGGTGTCAGTTTATTGATTGTGACAAGCACCGTATCATTGGCTTTTACCACATTTCCGCGATCAACAGCCAGAGCCCCCAAACGACCGCTGATAGGGGAGTTTATCGTACAGTAGGCAAGCTGTTCGCGTGCACTGTCGACTGAGGCCTGATCTGCTGCCACATCTGCAGCGGCAGATTCTGCCTTGGTTCGATAGCCCTCGGCCTGTTCATGGGTTACGATTCCGTCTTTGACCAGTTGAGAATAACGTTCATAGTCCTTGCGGGCGTTATTCATGATAACCTGATTCCGGGCCAGAGTAGCTTCAGCCTTCCGTATAGCGGCCTGATAGGTGCGCGGATCCAGCTGAAACAGGAGCGCGCCTTTCTGAACATCCTGCCCTTCACGAAAGGCAACTTTGGTCAGCTCACCACTTATCTGAGTCCGGACTGTGACACTTTCAGAGGCCTCTACAGTACCGATTGCCTTCAACTGGACCGGCACATCCTGCTGGGAAACTACGGCCGTGACGACCAATGCCGGCGGACGACCCTTCGGTTTTTCTGCTTTCTTTGCACATCCTGGCGCAACTAGAATGAAGCAGACTGTAACAACGTATAAAAGTGCATTCCGTGTAAAACATTTTTGCATCCGGCTCTCCGTCCGATTGAGTATCACCTTCTGAAAGTTGTGGATTATATACTAACTGATAAGACCGGCAATAGATTTCTGAAGCTGATCAAAAACAAAACCCCTTGATGGGCAAGGGGTTTTGTTTAAAATCCGAAGTGATATAGTACTTATTCACGGACAAAAGTATCCATATCAGACTCATGTACCATTCCCATCAGACGGGCGTACTCGGCTTCGATCATCAGATAATGATTGTGGGTTTCTTTTGCATTTAATTCATAGACCGACTTGATCTGGGCATCCTCTACAACCGCAGCCAACTCCAGAAGCGCCTCTTCGAGCTTTTGCTCACGGTCAAGTGCGGCCTCCATGGCCTTCTGCTCGTTGAAATCTTCCGATATCAATCGGGATATTGTAGATATCCAACTGGACTCATTGTCCGGGGGGCTGTCCAGGTATTCTTCCAGTGATGGAATATCAGTACCCTGGTAAATCTTGTAAAAGTGGGCGGCGTGCTCCCGCTCCTCTTTTGCCAGAACATTAAAAATGCGCCTGGCATCAGGATTTTTCATCTGCTCAGCACCAAGCTGATAAAAGTTCATAGCGTTTTTCTCGGTCTGAATGGATCGTTTGATTGCCTCTTGAACGTTTATACTCATGATTAAACTCCTTTCCGGTCCTATTTTCTTAAATGGTACCAGATCAGTCCTGTTTGTCAAGATAATGCTGTCCGCCATAGCACAGCTAAACGGTTGACAGTGCTGCATCGCGGAGTGTAATAAGAGTCAGGCAATTAACCGTATTATTTTCCGGAGGTTGAATCATGGCAGTTGAGCCAAACAAGATTATTTATTCGATGATGCGGGTGAGCAAATTTTACGACAAGAAGCCGGTCATTAAAGATATCTCCCTGTCATACTTTTATGGCGCCAAGATCGGCGTGCTGGGCCTGAACGGTTCAGGCAAGTCGTCGCTGCTGCGCATCATGGCCGGAGTGGACAAAGAATTCAACGGCCAGGCGGTGCTGTCACAAGGCTACACAGTCGGCTATCTTGAGCAGGAGCCGCGGCTGGACGATTCCAGAACTGTTCGGCAGATTGTGGAGGAAGGTGTTCAGGAAACGGTTGATCTTCTGGCAGAATTTAATGCGATTACCGACAAGTTTTCAGACCCGGATGCCGACTTTGAAAAACTGTGCGATCGCCAAGCCACCCTTCAGGAAAAGCTGGATCACTTGGATGCCTGGGATCTTGACAGTCGCCTGGAAATGGCAATGGATGCCCTGCGCTGCCCGGACGGAGATACTTCGGTGAAAGTGCTTTCCGGTGGTGAAAAACGCCGCGTGGCTCTCTGCAGACTGCTGCTGAAACACCCTGACATACTGCTGCTGGACGCAACGACCAACCACCTC
>CAZUGI010000124.1:0-7656 GCA_964619855.1 uncultured Geobacter sp.
GGCCGAGTCGATCACCTGACGGCGGTCGGCCAGAACCTTGCGGATCGGCTTGTAGAGAAAAATGTTGAGGACGAGAACGAGGATGCCGAAGTTAATCAGCTGAACAACAAATGCTAGATTTAAATCAATCACGACCTACCCCTTGCAGGTATGCTGAGTTGTATACTGTATCCCAGATTTGGGCGCAAAACAGAGGCTAAGTATCACAGTTGACGAAGTACTGTCAAGAAAATTGAGCACGCAGAGATATTTATTTTAGGTGTTTCCGGACAACATCATTAATAACACAGAGCAACGGAGCAACGGAGAAAAACTAGAGAAAATCAAAATCAATTTTTGATTAAAAACAAAAACATAAAATACTTTTTTAGGCAAACCTGTCTAAAGAGCTTTTGTAGTTTCCCCTGATTTTTTATTTTGACGTTCTCCGTTGCTCCGTTGCTCCGTGTTATTCTAATGGTTTATATATCCAACAGATCAATTATCCTCGTCAGCTCATCCGAATCGCTGAAATGGATCTCAAGCCGTCCGCCCTTTGATCCGACCTTGCGAATGGCAACGCGTGACTGAAAACGCTTCTGAAGCTGCTCCTCCAATGAAGTCATCAACAAATCCGGCTGCTGCAGGCGCCTGTTCGAAACGGGGTGGGGGTTGATCTTTAAGCGCCGGACCAGATCTTCGGTGGCTCTGACACTTAACTGGCGATGCAGGATGTCGTGACGGGCCTTTTCAATCAGCTCTGCGCTCTCCAACGCCAGCAGGGCCCGAGCATGCCCCATCGAAAGACGTTCTTCAACAATATCACGCTGGATTTCATCCGGCAGCTTGAGCAGACGCAGGGCGTTGGTGACTGTCGTACGGTTTTTGCCGACCCGCCGGGCCACATCCTCCTGTGAGATACTGAAATGCTCCACCAGTGAACGGTAGGCCTGAGCTTCTTCGATAGCATTCAGATCCTGACGCTGGATGTTTTCTATCAGTGCCAGCTCCATGACCGCATCCGAAGTAGCTTCGCGGATCACGACCGGAATTTCGTGCAAACCGGCCTTCTGGGCCGCTCGCCAGCGCCTCTCTCCAGCTATGATCTCGTAGCCTTCATCTTTCCTGGTCACCACTAGCGGCTGTATGATCCCCTTCTCGCGGATCGAGGCGGCCAGCTCTTCAAGCTTGTCAGCTGCAAAATGCTTGCGTGGCTGGTTACGGTTGGGACGGATTTTCTCGATCGGGCAGATGAAATAGTTCTTGGACTCATCCACCGCTTCGGTCACCTGCAGCAGTGCCGCCATCCCCTTGCCGAGGCCCCCTTTTTTAAGCATGCAGCGCCTCCCTCAGGATGATCTCGCGAGCCAGCTGCAGATACGCAACTGCGCCGCGCGAGGTGATGTCGTAATACATGATCGGCTTGCCGTGGCTGGGCGCTTCAGCCAGTCGCACATTGCGCGGGATGACCGATTCAAAAACCTGTCCAGGGAAATGGGTGCGGATTTCTGTTGCCACCTCTTTTCCCAAATTGCCGCGAGCATCAAACATGGTCAGCAGAATCCCCTCTATTTTTAGGAGCGGATTCAGATTTTTCTGGATCAGACGGATCGTCTGCAGAATCTGAGAAAGCCCTTCCATGGCGTAAAACTCACACTGAAGCGGGATCAGCACCGAATCAGCGGAGGTCATGGCATTAATCGTCAACAGGTTAAGCGAGGGAGGGCAATCAATAATGATGTAGCGATACTGCTCCGACAGAGCCGCCAGAGCAAATTTCAGCTTCTGTTCGCGCCCGCTTGCAGTCGCCAGCTCCAGTTCGGCACCGGTCAGATCTGCATTGGAGGGGATGACATGCAGAAACGGCTGGCCGGTATCAACAATCAGGCTGCGAGCGTCAGCCTCGTTGATCAGCAGGTCATAGACGGTGTGCCGAAGTCCGGACTTGTCAACACCGACTCCGCTGGTGGCATTGCCCTGCGGGTCGATATCGACCAGCAGCGTCGGCCGCTCGGCCGCCGCCAGAGAAGCTGCCAGATTGACGGCTGTGGTGGTCTTGCCAACTCCGCCCTTCTGGTTTGCTATGCAGATGATTTTAGATTTTGGGTTCAAGGGAATGGCCTTCGGATTTTTCGTGGCGTGAATGTAGCACAGCTCTTGGCAATCGTCAAAGGAAAGGCAATTAAAAAAGGGCGGGATTTCTCCCGCCCTTCAGGGTACTGAACATCTAAGGCTTACTAACTGCTTTTTGCCTTCAAATCAGCAATCCTGATTAATGAGCGCAATGCGTCGTTAACCGCCTTTTCATCCCTGAAAATCCTGGACACATCGCCATCCAATTTAACAATATCACCCCTTCAGCATAACGGGCAGCATATTTGCCTCGTACTGCTCCGCTGAAATCATATTCATCACGCATTTCATGAGATGCCTTTTTCATAGCAGTTCCTTTCTTCGCTGGTTGCCGGCCTGGCATAAACTGCATAAATTAAAGACATCCTTGATAACAAACGATCTACACCGCTGCCAGTCTTTGAGGCTTCCGACTATTCAACCGGATCAGCGTACGCAAGGCTTCATTGACTGATGCGTCGTCGTGGAATATTTTGGCTACATCCGGCTCAAGCAGTATGATATTGGTACCCTGCTTTGCCAGAGATGCATGTTTGCCTCGGACGCAACCTTTCAGCTGTGCCAGGTCGTATTCCGGCCTTAATTCATCGATTTGTTTTTTCATATCCTTCACACTCCTTTTTTGTTGCTTCCCGTGCGCTGATTATCCGCGTTACCGTTCCCCTGTCGGTATGTGATACGAACAACAGCTTCCCGGTTTTTGCAATCCCCAAGGTAATAAAGCGTTCTTCATCGTCTGAATGGTCGGGATCGTAGAACGTCATTGAAAGCGGATCAAGAAAAACGGTTGATGCTTCATGAAAAGAAACCCCATGATTTTTAATGTTGGACGCTTCTTTTCGCTTGTCCCATTCGTATGTCAGCAAATTTAAAGTCGCCATGTTGGTTTATCCTATATCAGGAGAAGACAATTATCAAGCAGCCTTGTTGTAGCACTTTAACTAGGGACACTCCCCAGTTTTAATGCGAGGCCGCCCAGGTTGCTTTGCCTTTATTGGCTGATCTAACTGGAATTCCATCATATCAATAAAACTTTCTGAACCAAATGGCCGCCCGGAGTTGGTGGCTTTTCTAATTGCTTTATCAGCCTCATCGTCACCATTGCGGACAAATTCAGCATATGATTGCTGTTCCTGTCTTGATAGCCATGAACTTGCAGCCAACAACGTGTCGCTTGTACCGTTGATATGTGCTCTGGCGCTGGACCACTGATACGTCTCAGCACTCTCAGCCAGACCGACCTTTAAAGAATTCCTCTCGATATAGCGTGCCACTGCCCAAAGATATTGATCATTTTCTACAATGCATGAGAAAAACCTGTTTTGCCAGATTCGTCCAGATTGATGCAATTTACGGTTAAGGTATTGGGTATACACCTGATTTGTGAGGCCTATTCCACGTGCAAGAGAAGTTTCAGTCTCAGGCACGGCGAGCAGATGGAGATGGTTACTCATCAGGCAGTAGGCCCATATTTGCAAGTGGTGTTTTTCTGAATAGCTCTTAAGCAGCCTAAGATAAGTCTGGCGATCTTCGTCATCAAAGAAAACCGTAGCGCGATTGTTGCCGCGTTGTGTGATGTGATGAGGATAACCGGTGGCGATGATACGTGCGATTCTTGGCATGATGTGGGTTTGTACTGCAAAAATTTAATTGAATCAATATAAATATGGGGAGTGTCCCTAATTATTTACATGCGGGATTAAACCGCATACTCTTCAAAAAGTAAAACAAAAAAAGGGCGGGATTTCTCCCGCCCTTCAGGACATCAGATGCATTTAAAATTAGAAGGCGTAGCTCATGCCCAGACGGAAAGTATATGGATCCGCTGGATCAGCACCGACTACTGGTGCAGCTACAGTCTGTGATGTACTTTTGTAGTAACCGCCTAGCATTACATAAGCGGCCTGAGCCTTAACAGTCAGGTTGTCATACATTTTGTAGCCGGTTTCCAAGTTAATTTCAGCACCCTGGAAGTTACTTCCACCACGAATACCTGTAGTTTTGTCAGTCGGTTTGGCAGTCAAATGATCCTTGGCAGCCCAGGCAAAGCCCAGATTGGCATTGGCGTAAGCTTTAGCGCCAATCTTGGCGTCATAACCAAGAGTATACAGCCAGAGGCCCTGATCCCTGTTGTTGGATGAATAAACAAGAGACATATCGTTGGAACCACCACTCTGCAGAGCATTACGGTTCAACAAGAACATTCCGCCCTCATTGTAGGTATTGCCGCCAAGAGCGCCAAGCGTAGCCGGGGCGTTATCGGAGTACATTACGCCCTGCCAAGCAGTGTTGTGGCCGTCTCTACCGTCATCACCTGTAGTCATCAACAGAGCGGTGCGGAAGGTGCCGGGGCCGGCAGCCATTTTAGCAGCCATGTTGAAGGCGAAAGCATTATAGGTAGTTCTACCCTGTGAAAAACCGGTTGTTGCACCTTTCAATACACCTGTCTGCATAGCGGCAAAGCCACTCAGACCGAGAGCGCCCAGCTTGGTATCAAAGTTAACGCCCAGCACATGGATGTTCAGGGTGTTTTGTGTCTGAGAAGGTGCTGCAATGCCTAAGGCTGCATTCGCTGCGATGGTCGCGGCGGTCGCATTGAGGAGGGGATCGTATGAATTGCGGTTATCGGCATACAGGTAGTAGGCTGCGCCGACTTTCATGTCCTTGTTTACATCAAAATCGACCGAAAGAGCGCCGATCTGCAGGGTATCCATGCCACGAGCACGACCAGTACCAAAATAAGACTGGTCATAAGCACGGAAGTATCCGGCACCGACAGTGGCGGCACCTAACTTGCTAACTGTGTTGATACCGGCGATATCTACATCAATGAAGATGCCTTTGAAGGCGTCTTTGATCGGCTGAATACCGGCAGTTACGCGGGTAGGTGTTGAAGGAATCTTGAAGTCCAGATAAACGTGCTTGGTTTCGAGGTTGACGGCATCCGATTCCATTGCGCCACCGCTGTTGCGGAATGCGCCTGTATAGCCCACGGGAGTAGCACTAGTAGAACCTATTGCACCCGGCATAGCACCCTGAGCCCTGTCACCCCATACGGAGTCGATCTCGAAGTGGGTCACCAATCTGAGGTCATCGCTGGCTTTGGCGATGTACTGCAGACGGGCGCGTTGCTCAAAGAAATTGTTAAGTTTAGGATTTACGCTTTTTGAGGTGACAGACGGGGAAATATACCCAGAAGAACCCGCCTCATAGTTACCCATATACCATTTCAGGTTATACAGACCATGTGCTTCGTTCTCGAATGCCATCGCCGGTACGGAAATAGCGGCGAGTGCACCTGCTGCTGCTGCGATTGCTACTGTTTTCTTCAAACTCATGTGTGCCTCCTTCAATTTTTATAAGATGCTTGTACTGCTGCGGTTAACTTGATGGTACTTGCTTCAGTTCCTTGTTGCTGCTCACCACCTTTCCTCTAAATTTGGCACCAATACTTGACTAACACCATACTCCAAATGCGCCATCTATAAACACGAATACCTCTGAACATCCGAAATCAGACCCGGACACCCAAAGGTATAAAAAAATGTTGCCGTATGTAATTTTTTTCTGAAACGTTCACAGTGTATTTCGCTCCCGGTCTTTGCCACCAGCAAACGCTGGAAACATCTTTAATATCAATCGGTTAGCTACTTCTTAGGTTCGTTTGTTTCAGGTGATCGTTCTATTTAGTTTGGCGAAATATACAATAAATCAAACGAATGTCAAGCAAAAAACACTTTTTTAACATCTGGGAAACCTAGAAACAGCAGTTCAAATAACACGGAGCAACGGAGCAACGGAGAAAAGCTAGAGAAAAATAAAGTCACTTTCAAGGCAAAACCTGAAATACAAAATAAACTTTTGGGGTGAAGCCTTTAAAGCTTTTTGCTTTTGATCTTCCGCGCGATTTTAGTCTTTGACGTTCTCCGTTGCTCCGTTGCTCCGTGTTAATAAATTGCTTTTATTAAGATCAGTGCCCCGGCTGGCAAAGCTCCGTCAGCACACCGTTGCTGCTCTTGGGGTGTACAAAAGCGATGCGGGTGCCGTGGGCGCCACCCCGTGGAACTTCATCAATCATGCGGGCGCCATCCGTCAACAATTTCGCGATGGCGGCCTCGACATTTTCCACCTCGTAGGCCAAATGATGAATGCCGGGGCCGTTCTTTTCGATGAACTTTGCCACCGGGCTGTCATCTGAAGTCGGCTCCAGCAGTTCGATCTTCGATTCACCTATCTGCAGCATGGCAACTTTAACCTTCTGCTCGGCAACCTCTTCAGTGCCGAGAAAGGCCATACCGAGCTGGTCACGGTAAAACGGGAGGGCATCGCTCAGGGATTTGACGGCAATACCGATGTGGTTAATTTTTGTTAGCACTTTTTGAACCTTTCTTTAATAACACGGAGCAACGGAGCAACGGAGAGAGTCAACAGACAATTCTTTTAATTCCGTCTTTTAGAAGCTTCGTGTAGAAATTTATCAGGAGGCCTGTACGAATACCCGATAATTTTAAGTATGTGAAAAGCTGTGCCTCGTGGACTGGCTGCAATTTGTCGACACATTTCAACTCAACAACAACGAGATTATTTACAACCATATCCATGCGCAAACCATCATCCAACTTCATACTCATTATAAGCAACAGGTAGAAATTTCTGTCTCTCAACAATTAAGCCTGACGTTTTCAACTCATATTCCAAGCAGGTCTCGTACACCGATTCCAATAAACCCGGACCAAGTGTACTGTGAACCATCATTGCACAGCCAATGATCAGATCGGTCAATTCGGATTCAAAGAGAATTTTCTCCGTTGCCCCGTTGCTCCGTGTTATTCCAGTCATTGTGCTCTGTGTTTCAGGCATTAACCTTACAGCACCACTGTTTCTGTGTGTTTTCCAAAAACCACACGAAACACATCCGCTATCTCTCCCAGCGTTGCATAGGCCTTTACCGCTGTCAGGATATGCGGCATCAGGTTTTCTGTGCCTTTTGCCACGGTCTCCAGATTTGCCAGCGCCGCCTTTACCGCGGCATCATCCCGTCCGGCCTTCATATCGCCCAGCGCTTTTTTCTGGAAGATTTCAACCTCTTCCTTGACCTTCAAGAGGCCGGTCGGAGGCGGTTCCTTGACGGTGAACTTGTTGACGCCGACGATAATCAGTTCTTCCTTTTCGATCGCCTTCTGGTAGGCATAGGCCGAATCCTGAATCTCTTTCTGCTGGAAGCCGCGCGAGATGGCCTCTACCGCGCCGCCCAGCTTATCGATCTTGTCGATATACTCCAGGGCGGCCTTTTCGATCTGGTCGGTCAGCGACTCCACCAGGAATGAACCGGCCAACGGATCGATACTGTCGGCTGCACCGGATTCATAGGCTATAACCTGCTGGGTGCGCAGCGCGATCCGGACAGAGTCTTCGGTCGGCCGCCCCAGCGCCGCGTCGCGTGGGTGGGTTTTGAGCGACTCTGTTCCCCCGAGAACGGCCTAACGGGCCCGAACGGTTACGCGGCAGAGTTTTGTCGCCCGCCCGCGTCGCGTTCGGTGGCCG
>CAZUGI010000125.1:0-7617 GCA_964619855.1 uncultured Geobacter sp.
CTCTCCGACTTCGATTTCAAGGCACCTATCGCCCTCTATCTGGACCAGCTCTCCCTGAGCCTGACCCTGATGATCACCTTCGTCTGCGGCCTGATCCACCTCTACTCGATCGGCTACATGAAGGGCGATCCCTCCTTTGCCCGTTATTTCGCCCTGCTGAATATCTTTGTCTTTGCCATGTTGACGCTGATCCTGGCCGAGAATCTGCCGCTGCTCTATCTGGGGTGGGAAGGGGTCGGTTTCTGTTCCTATGCCCTGATCAGCTTCTGGTATAAAGAGGAAAAGAACGCCACGGCCGGACGCAAGGCCTTTATTGTAACCCGCATCGGTGACACCGCTTTCGGTATCGCCATGATCTGGATGTTTCAGCTTTTCGGCACTGAATCAATTACAGAACTTAATGGCATGGGCTTCCTGATGCCGGCCGGCATCATCACCGCACTCGGAATTCTGCTGCTGATAGGCGCAGCCGGCAAATCGGCCCAGTTGCCGCTCTCGGTCTGGCTTCCTGATGCAATGGCTGGCCCCACGCCAGTATCCGCCCAGATCCATGCCGCCACCATGGTTACGGCAGGAGTCTACCTGCTGGCCCGCATGTACCCGCTGACAGGCTCATCGGACGTCACTCAGGCCGCCATAGCCGTAACCGGCGCTCTGACAGCTTTTTATGCCGCCAGCTGTGCCTGTGCTCAGCGCGATCTGAAACGGATTCTGGCCTACTCCACCATCAGCCAGATCGGCTACATGATTCTGGGAGTCGGTGCCGGTGCACTGACCGCAGCCGGCTTTCACCTTCTGACTCACGCCTTTTTTAAGGCACTTCTGTTCCTGGGTGCCGGCTGCATCATAACCGCCCTGCACCACCAGCAGGACATTTACCGTATGGGGGGATTGAAATCCAGGCTTCCGGCTGTCTACTGGCCGTTCCTGGCCGGGTCACTCTGTCTGGCCGGATTTCCCGGCAGCGGTGGTTTTTTCAGCAAAGATGCCATCCTTGCGGCTGTTTTCGAAAGGGGCGGGCCGCTCTACGGCAGCCTGTTTGCGCTCGGTTTACTGACGGCACTGATGACAGCTTTTTATACTTTCCGGATGCTGTTTGTGGTTTTCCATGGCCAGCCAGATAAACATCTGCAGTCAAGCGAGGAAGGCCTTTCAGCCCCTCCTTCAATCATGACTGTCACCCTGGTGCCTCTGGCAATTCTGGGCCTGTTCGGCGGAATCATCAACCTTCCGGAATATCTGGGCGGCCTGCTGTCAGAACACCTTAAAACCATCCCCGGTTTTGCAGCGGCTGCACACACCTCATCAGCAACAGAAATCATTCTGCAGATCATCGCTGCAGCCACCTGCCTGCTCGGCCTGGGATTGGCCCTGTCGCGCTATACCGGCAACCGGCGCGCCCTTACGCTGGCCCGCGAGCAAGCCGACACACGCTTGCGGCTGTTCCTGCTCAAAGGCTGGTATCTGGACGACCTTTACCACCTGCTCTTTATCCGCCCGTTCATCCGGTTGGCACGCTTCTTATGGAAAGATGTTGATGAAACTGCCATTGACGGTACTTTGGACAAGCTGGCAGGCTTTCTTGTTCAAATGGGGACACTACCGGCCGCCTGGAGCACCGGCCGACTGGCTGCGTCGCTGTTCGCTCTGGCCGGCGGGGTGGCGGTGGTGCTGGGTTATGTGGCCTGGATTGTAATGCTATGACTGAACTACCGCTCCTCTCCGTCCTGATCTCCCTTCCTCTGCTTGGCTGTCTGCTGCTGTTACCGGCCTGGAACCGGCCGGTCTTACTGAAGGCGATCGCTCTCGGAACTGCTGCGGTCGAGCTGCTGTTGACTCTCTGGCTGTACGTCTTTTGGGAACACTTATCGGCGGCACCCCAGAGAATCCCAGGCTATCTGCTGCAGGAGGATTCTTCCTGGATTCCGGAATTCGGCATCCGCTACTATCTTGGCCTGGATGGCATCTCACTGCTGCTGGTACTGCTGACCTCTTTCACCTTTTGTACAGCCCTGCTGATTTCATGGAATTCCATAAAAGAAAAGTTCGGACTTTTCCTGACGCTGATGCTGGTCATGGAAGCCGGCATCATGGGGGTCTTTCTGTCTTTGGACCTGGCTCTCTTCTACCTGTTCTGGGAGGTCATGCTGATCCCTATGTTCTTCCTGATCGGGGTATGGGGGCATGGTCGCAAAATCTACTCCACGATCAAATTCTTTCTCTTTACCATGTTCGGTTCACTGTTGATGCTCCTGGCAATTATCGGGCTGCACCTGCTTTACTACAGTCAGACCGGCACTGCGACTTTCGGACTCCATGAACTGCTCAAAACCCAGCTGCCGGCCGACACTCAACTCTGGCTGTTCGCAGCCTTCTTTCTGGCTTTTGCTATCAAGTTTCCGCTCTTACCGCTGCATACCCGTCTGCCGGACGCCCAACGGCCGGCAGCGTCGTGCTGGCCGGACTGCTGCTCAAGACCGGCAGCTACGGACTGATCAGATTCGGGTATCCCCTCTTTCCTCTGGCTGCCCAGACACTGACACCCCTTTTCTATACACTGGCGATCATAGGCATAATCTATGCGTCACTGGTGGCCTTTGCCCAGGAGGATATGAAACGCCTGATCGCGTACTCAAGCATCGCCCACATGGGTTATGTGGCCATCGGCATTGCCGCCTGGCAGCCGGTGGCGCTCTCAGGCTCTATCATACAGATGGCCAATCACGGTGTTACAACCGGAGCACTTTTCTGTCTGGTCGGCATGCTGGATGAGCGTGCTCACACACGGGAAATTTCGGCCTTCGGAGGTTTGTGGGGCAAGATCCCGAAATATTCCTTCTTCTTTCTGTTCTTTTCGTTGGCATCTGTAGGCCTGCCGGGCCTTAACAACTTCGTCGGTGAATTTCTGATTCTGGCCGGGGTCATGAAAGCATCGCCGCTGGTGTCAGCTCTTGCATTTACCGGCATTGTCCTGACACTGATTTACATGCTGCGACTGGTTCAGAGCATCCTGTTCCTGACCGAAAAATCTCCTCAGGAACTGCCTGATCTCACGATACGGGAAATGTTCATTCTGGCTGTTCTGGCTCTGGTTGATGTATGGATGGGTGTACATCCGGCGCCTTTACTGGATCTGATTCATTTGCCGGTGCAGTTGTTGACTGGGGGAAACTGAAGAAAAACTACGTGGTGGTATATCAGGGCTGTTGCGGCTTTTTTTGTCGTCTTTCCTCCTGTATCATATCTATTGCCAGCAGAAACACTCCCACGCAGATCAAGGAATCAGCCACATTAAAGGCCGGCCAGTGGTGGCGATACCAGTGCGCATCCAGAAAGTCGATCACTTCACCCAATCTTATCCGGTCGATCAGATTTCCGACCGCTCCCGAAAAGATCATCGCCAGAGCGGTCTGGGCAAACTTCTGGTCATCCTGCAGCTTGCGGAATGCTATCAGAATAACCAGTGCAGCGACGATGGAAACCGTGATGAAGAAAGGAAGGCGCCAGGAGGCTTCTGACAAAAAGCTGAAAGCCGCCCCCCGGTTCCTGACGTAGGTGATGTGAAAGAAATTCTCAAATACCGGAAATGAGTCGAACAGCCTCATGCTGCTGTCGATGTAGACTTTGGTAATCTGATCGGCTATCAATCCACCGATCGCGATAATTGAGAACAGACCGTATCTGGACTTCATTGATCGGTTCCGTGCAGCCTTGGAACACTGTCTCCGACGGCATCCTCCGGCGGGATGATAGTAACGAGATTGCGGCCGTTGGATTTGGAGGCATACAGTCCGCGGTCGGCCAGATCAACGAGTCCCTCCCACTTTTCATAGCCGTTTTCCTCTACCTGGCTGGCAACTCCGCAACTCATGGTGATGTGTCCAAACGGACTATTCTCGTGCGGTATCTTAAGAGCTGCAAAGCTGGCCAGAATCCGGTCTGCAAGAATCAGGGCACCATACAGTGACGTTTCAGGAAGAAGCATCAGAATCTCTTCGCCGCCGTAACGGTACAGGCGGTCGCACTTGCGTATGCTCGAGAGCAGGTGATCGGAAACTGTTCGCAGCGCCTCATCACCGGCCTTGTGGCCATAGCTGTCATTGTACAGTTTGAAAAAATCGATGTCGAAGAGTGCCACAGCGTATGACCGGTTGTATCGCACCGCCTGAACATGGGTATGCTCGAGGTCGACCTCCATCGCACGACGGTTGCCAAGGCCGGTCAGCGCATCAATCATCGAGAGTGATTTGAGCTGCTCGTTGGCCTGCTGCAGCTCCTGAGTCCTTTCAGTAACTGAGTGCTCTATGATGTCACGCTGCTTCTCAAAGATATGGAAATGGGCCTTGGCCAGATCTGTCTGGGTCAGCAGCCCTCTCAGATGGCCGGTTTCGTTAACAACCGGCAGATGCCGGATTTTCTGGGCCGAAGAAATGACCAACGCCTCGAACAGTGTGGTCTCTTCGGTAACTGTGGCCACCGGCACCGACATGACATCGGCCACCCGCACCGCCGGACATTGGGTTTTATCGACCATGAACTGGCCCATCAGGCGCACGATATCCCGCTCGGTAATGATGCCGACCGGTAGGTCATGGTCAACCACCACCATGCAGGAATAGTGACAGTCAATCATTTTCTGTATGACATCCATCAGGTCAGCTTCCGGTGAAATACTGGTAACATCCGTGGTCATCAACTCTCTCGCAAAAATGTCAACATTCATGTCCGCTTCCCCTTTGGTAAGCTGCAAAATATTTACTGCGAAGGTTTTGCAGAATATAATCCAAGATACATTACACCATATATCCGGGCCCGGTGAATCTCTCTCCTACGTAACAGCTGTCGTACATTTGGGGCAGATGGTCGGGTGCCCTGAATTCTTCCCCAGTTCCTCGCTATAACACCAGCAGCGCTCGCATTTTTCGCCTGGCGCGGCTGTCACCTGAATCTTCAGCCCTTCAATATTTTCTGAATCCCAGCTTTCACCAGAAATCTCATCGGCCGTAACAGCTTTCGAAACAATGAAGATACTCTGCAATTCGGATTCGTACTCACGCAAAAAGTCGCGCAGCTCCGCAGGTGCTGTTATGGTCACGGCGGCGTCCAGCGAATGACCGATTGTCTTTGCGACGCGGGCCAGTTCGAGTGCTTTGGAAACATCCGAACGCACTTTTATGATGCGATCCCAGCGGGCCACCAGGGCATCGTCCTTCCATTCCGGATTGAGGATTGGAAACTCTGACAGATGAACGCTTCCGACGCTCTTGCCAGGCATGAACTGCCACACTTCGTCGGCGGTGAAGGAGAGCACCGGCGCCAGAAGCCGCACCAGCGTATCGAGTATATGGTGCATGACGGTCTGGGCGCTCAGTCGCTCCAGAGAATCGACCTTGCTGGTGTACATGCGGTCCTTGAGTATATCGAGATAAAACGAGCTCATCTCCACTGTACAGAATGCATTTACATCCTGGTAGATGACATGAAATCCCAGTTCCTGATAGGCGGTCAGCACGCGCTCTTTAAGAAGTTCCAGTTGGTGCAGGGCCCAGCGATCAATCTCCGGCATGGCGTCAAATGGAATCGACCGGGTCGCAGGATCAAAACCGCTGATATTGCCGAGAATGTAGCGACAGGTGTTGCGAATGCGACGATACGCTTCCGCGATACGGGTCAGGATCTCCTGGGATATGCGGGTGTCATCGCGGTAATCCATGGCCGCCACCCACAGGCGCAGGATATCGGCGCCGAACTTCTTAATGACATCTTCAGGGGCCACCACGTTTCCGACTGACTTGCTCATTTTGCGCCCCTGACCATCCAGCACGAAACCGTGTGTCAGGACACTCTTGTAGGGTGCAGCCCCGCGCGTTCCGACGCTCTCCAGCAGTGACGAGTGAAACCAGCCGCGATGCTGGTCACTTCCCTCAAGATACATATCGGCCGGCGAACGCAAAGCGGGGTTCGGTTCCAGAACACCGGCATGTGATACCCCCGAATCGAACCAGACATCCAGTATGTCGTTCTCTTTTTCGAATGAGGCCGCCCCGCATTTGGGGCATTTGGTGCCGGCCGGCAGAAGTTTTTCGGCCTCCCAGTCGAACCAGAGATCAGCACTGTGCTCTTTGAAGAGATCGGCAACATGATCCATGATGGCACCATCGGCAATATACTCTCCGCACTCCCTGCAGGAAAAAGCCGTGATCGGCACTCCCCAGGTACGCTGCCTTGAAACACACCAGTCAGGACGGTTTTCGATCATGCCGTAGATCCGCTCACGCCCCCATTTTGGAATCCACTGCACCTTGTCGATCGCCTCAAGGGCTTTGGTGCGCAGGGCATTTGTTTCCATGCTGATAAACCACTGCTCGGTGGCGCGGAAGATGATCGGTTTTTTGCAGCGCCAGCAGTGCGGGTAGGAGTGACTGATTTTAGAGGTCTGCAGCAGGGCGCCCACTTCCGTCAGCTTGTCAATCACGCTCTGATTGGCATCGAACACGAACTGTCCGCCGAAGAACTCCAGATTCTGGATATATTTGCCATGGTTGTCGACCGGGTTGTAAATTTCCAAACCTTCGACCAGAGCCAGCTGATAATCCTCCTGGCCATGACCCGGTGCGGTGTGAACGCAGCCGGTACCGGCCTCCAAAGTGACATGCTCACCCAACAGGACGATTGAGTCCCGATCATAGAAAGGATGTTTGCAGCTCTTACGCTCCAGCAGACCGGCCTTGAACGTCGCAAGCACCTGTCCGGCCAGGCCGGTTGAAGAGAGGAAACTCTCCTTGAGGCCATCGGCAACAATCAGAACACCCTTTTCGGTATCGATCGCCACATAATCAAACTCCGGATGCAGTGCCAGAGCCAGATTGGCCGGAATCGTCCAGGGGGTAGTAGTCCAGATCACTATGTAGGCCTGTTTGCCGGCCAGAGCCGGGAAAGAGCCCGAGAGGTCGTCCTGCAGGGCGAAACGGACAAAAATGGAGGGCGAGGTATGGTCAGCATACTCCACTTCAGCCTCGGCCAGTGCCGTAACGCAGGATGAGCACCAGTGCACCGGCTTGCGGCCACGGTACAAGCCGCCGTTGTGCGCAAATTTGGCCAGCTCGGCGGCGGTCAAACCCTCGTATTCGTAATTCATTGTCAGGTACGGGTTTTCCCAGTCGCCCTGAATCCCAAGCCGCTTGAACTCCTCCTTCTGAATGGCCACGAATTTTTCAGCATATTTACGGCATTCGCGACGCATCTCCAGCTTGCTGATCTGGTGCTTTCTGGATCCGAGATTTTTCTCTACCTGCAGCTCAATCGGCAGTCCGTGGCAGTCCCAGCCCGGCACGTAGGGGGCATGGAAACCCTCCATGCGCTTAACCTTGAGGACAATGTCCTTGAGGATCTTGTTGAGGGCATGGCCAATGTGGATATGGCCGTTGGCATACGGAGGGCCGTCATGCAATACGTAAAGCGGCTTCTCCCGGCCGGCCTCTTCCAGCTTGGCGTACAGCCGATCCTGTTCCCATTTGGCCAGCATCTCAGGTTCACGCTGGTGCAGATTGGCCTTCATCGGGAAATCGGTCTGCGGCAGGTTTAGGGTATCTTTATACTCCATGAAATGCGGTCTCC
>CAZUGI010000126.1:0-7567 GCA_964619855.1 uncultured Geobacter sp.
GTTTGCCGTTAACCAGATCCAAAGTCCCCGAAAACATTGTGAATCCTCCGGAATAATTGATGATTGTTTTGATTGTCTCTGTATACAAGGTAGAGTTTGTATCACAGTACGCTGAAAAATTAAACCCCATTTTCAAAGTGTTGCCAATTGTTTATAGCTGCGTTATGGTACAGGGGCATCAGTCAAAAATGATTTCCGGGAGGTATTGCGTGAAAATATTTGCATTGATGAGTGTCATAACCTGCCTGACGGCGGTATCCGCTTTTTCACAGCCGCCACCGCCTGAAAACCTGCAAGGCACGGCCATGATGCACAGGAAAACCACGGTCAGGGCGGAGATTGGCTCCCCGGCCCCGCCCTTCAATCTGGACGCAGTCGTCAATCTGGAGTTCAAAAAGATCAGCCTGAGTGATTACCAGGGCAAATGGGTCGTGCTGTTCTTCTACCCCGGTGACTTTACTTTTGTCTGCCCGACCGAAATCAAGGGCTTCAACAGATCTCTGGATGAGTTCAAAAAGATAAATACAGAGGTGCTGGCAGTTTCGGTGGACAGCAGGTTCTCGCATATGGCCTGGATCAAAAGCGGAGCCCTCGAAAAACTTGATTATCCGCTCCTGTCCGATTTCAGCAAGCAGACCGCCCGGGCCTACGGTATGCTGGACAAGACACAGAGCACCGCCCGGCGGGGACTGTTTGTCATCGACCCCAAAGGGGTCATCCAGCATATGGTCGTCCACAGTGATAAGGTCGGACGTAGTGTTGAGGAGACTCTGCGGGTACTTAAGGCCCTGCAGACCGAGGAACTCTGTCCGATAAACTGGAAACCGGGCGACAAGACCATCAAGCAGTGACAACTGCTGACAGATCAATACAAAGGGGGCTCGTCTCGTGATGACGGCCCCCTTTTCAGCTTTTATAAACAACTGCTATCTGCTTTGATCTATTGAATCCTCAGCACAATTTTGCCGAAATGCTTGTCTTCTTCCATCATGCGATGTGCATCGGCCACCTGTTCAATACTGAAAACCTTTTCGATAATCGGCACGATGCTGCGATCGGCGAATTTCGGCAGGGCCCGGCGGGTGAATTCTGCCACGATCTCACCTTTTTCAGCCACCGGCCGTGACCGGAGCACACTTCCGATAATCTGCTGGCGCTTGACCATCATCAGGGCAAGATTAAGTTCGGCCTTGATGCCGCTGATGACCCCTATGATGACCAGCTTGCCCTTATAACCGAGGGAGTTCATATTGGGGGCCAGATATTTGGCACCGACATGGTCTAGGACCAGATCAACCCCTTTTTTGGCCGTATACTCCTTGACCACTTCTGTAAAATCGGGAGTCTCCTGGAAGTTAATCAAAAAATCGGCTCCGACCTCCCTGACCCGCTCCATTTTAGCCGGCGAAGCGGTCACGATCAGTTTGCTGGTGGGAGCCAGTGCTCTACAAAGCTGGATGGCCGCGGTGTTGACCCCTCCCCCGCCGCCGTGCAGAATGGCACTCTGCCCGTCTTTGAATTCGCCGATCATAAAGACATTCAGAAAAGCGGTAATATAGGATTCACATACACAGGCGGCCTCCTCGAAGCTCATGCTCTCCGGGATTCTCATCAGGTGGCTTGCATATGCCACGGCAAATTCGGCATATCCGCCGCCACCGACCAGAGTCATGACCCGCTCGCCCACCTTCCAGCCAGTTACGCCGCTTCCCAGCGCTTCAATCGTACCGGCCACTTCCAGACCGAGAATTTCCGAGTCACCCGGAGGAGGAGGATATTTGCCTTCACGCTGCACCAGATCGGGACGGTTGATCGATGTCGCAATGACCTTGACCAGTACCTGACCGTCGCCGTGAGCCGGCTTTTCTATCTCGCCCACCTTGAGAACATCCACCCCTCCAAATCCATCAATAAGAACTGCCTTCATATGTGCCCCCTGCTGAGTGGTCGATACTGCTCTGAACGGGAATGTAGCGGCTAAAGAACGCTTTGTAAACACAAAATCATGTGCGGGAAGCTCCTTGCTTTACTCATGATATTTGGGATATAGATATGCCCACAGTAACGAGCAGGAGGGATGGTCAGCATGAACATAATGGTTACCAACGACGATGGAATACACGCTCCCGGCATTCGTGCCCTGGCAGAGGCAATGCAGGAGCTGGGGAGCGTAACCGTCGTTGCACCGGATCGGGAGAGGAGTGCGGCCGGGCATTCATTGACCCTGCACTCGCCACTCAGAATCTTTGAACTTCACAAAGGATGGTATGCCGTTGACGGCACTCCCACCGACTGTGTGAACATGGGCATTCACAACATGCTGCCGATCTCGCCTGATCTTGTCGTTTCCGGAATCAATCACGGCGCCAACCTGGGAGATGACGTTACCTATTCCGGAACCGTGGCCGCCGCCATGGAAGCTAATCTAATGGGTATTCCGGCCATTGCCTTTTCCCTGGCAACCTTCGACAAAAGCGATAAATTCAGCGATGCGGCCAAGATAGCGGTCAGAATCGCACGCCAGGTAATTTCCAACGGCCTGCCGGCCGACACTTTCCTGAATGTCAACATTCCAAACTGCCGACTGGCCGAGATGAAGCCGACACTCGTCACCCGCCAGGGTAAGCGCTCTTTTATCGGCAAGATTGTGGACAAGACAGATCCCCGGGGTCGTAAATATTTCTGGATCGGAAGTGAAGAGCCGGGCCCCAACGACGAAGAGGGGACCGATTTCCATGCCATCAATCGCGGACACGTTTCCGTTACACCCCTTCATCTTGACCTGACTAACCATGCATCGCTGAAAACGCTGTCCGGATGGAAGTTCTGAATCCATTGAGGCCGATCTGGACTTTACAGATGACTCCTGCTATAGTTCCGCCCATTTTGAGGCTCACATGAACTTTGATTTTGCCAGAAAAAAAATGGTGCAGGAACAGATTTTGGCACGCGGTGTCAGCGACCGGCGGGTCATTGACGCCCTGTTGAAGATTCCGCGCCATATCTTTGTACAGGAGGCTTTTGCCGCCCAGGCCTATAGCGATACAGCCCTTCCGATCGGCGAAAAGCAAACCATCTCGCAGCCGTACATGGTTGCCCTTATGACCGAACTGCTGGCACTGACCGGCCGGGAAAAAGTGCTTGAGATCGGCACCGGCTCCGGCTACCAGACTGCCATTCTGGCTACACTGGCTGATCGGGTTTATTCGGCCGAACGTATCCGACCCTTGGCGCTGCGAGCCCGTAAATGCCTTGATTCTCTGAAGCTTTTCAATGTAATGCTCCGGATCAACGACAGCGAAGGCAGCCCTATCGGCTGGGAAGAGGAAGCTCCCTTTGACGCCATCATCGTAACCGCCGGCGCACCTGATGTTCCGGACATTCTGATCGACCAGCTGGCAGAGGGGGGACGGATGGTTATTCCGGTCGGGAACGATTCCGAGCAGCAGCTTTTCAAGATCACCAAAAACAGTTTGGGTGAGATAGAGAGCACCGTTTCTGTTGGTTGCCGTTTTGTACCGCTGATCGGCAAGCAGGGCTGGCAATCCTGACAGTATCGCGGCAGGAGGAGCATTACGAATCATGCAAGACGATAATCTGCTGAATAAAGGTTTTGTAGAGGAAAATCCGCTTGAGTATGTGGCCGCTTTGCCACTGGATGAAGTCGAGGAGCCGCTTCTTTTTTCAGAAGAAGAGCTTGAAGACGATGACACTGTTGAAGAAATACCGCTGGCGGAGCTGGAGCGCTTTGATGATGCCATTAAGATCTATCTGCGTGACATCCAGCGCACACCGCTCCTAACCGCCGAGTCGGAAAAGGAACTGGCCCGCAAGGTGGAAAAAGGCGATAGAGACGCCCGCAATAAAATGATTGAATCCAACCTGCGGCTGGTTGTCAAAATATCCAAGCGCTACATAAACCGTGGCCTGCCTTTTCTGGATCTGATCGAAGAGGGTAATCTTGGCTTGATCAAGGCCGTGGAGCGTTTCAGCCTGGCCAAGGAATGCCGCTTTTCCACCTACGCTACCTGGTGGATCCGTCAGGCCATAGAGAGGGCTCTGATCAACCAGGCTCGCACTATCCGGCTGCCGGTCCATGTATCCGATGATATCAACCGTATGTTGAGGGTCACCCGTGGGCTTTCGCATGAACTGCAGCGTGAGCCGAGCGTGCAGGAGATCGCCGAGGCCATGAAGGTCAAGCTGGCTTACGTGCGCCGGATGATGACCATGCTTCGCCGCACCTGTTCAATTGACAGCCCGGTCGGTGAGGACAGCGACTACGCCCTAATCGACACACTGCAGGACTTTTCGATGACTGCTCCTTCGGAACAGTTGGAGAACATCAACCAGTATGAGATAATTTCGGAGCATTTCGGGGCGCTCTCCGAAAATGAGCAGAAGATCCTGACGCTCCGTTTTGGACTTGATGATAAGGAACCCCAGACGCTGGATGTAATCGGCCAGCAGTTCGGAGTCACCAGGGAGCGCATCCGCCAGATTGAGGCAAAATGTCTGGAGAAACTTCGTCGTAATTCGACACCATCATAAATTGAAAAAGGAGTAAAGTTCATGGACCAATTGAAAGACATCATTCGGGATGTTCCTGATTTCCCCAAAAAAGGTATTATTTTCAAAGACATAACAACACTATTGCAGGATGCAAAATCATACCAGAAAATGGTTGACTTGATTTCCCATCGCTACATCGGACAAAGGATTGACAAGGTCGTGGGGGTGGAGGCTCGTGGTTTTATCATCGGCTCGGCCCTGGCCTACAAACTGGGCGCCGGCATCGTACTGGTGCGTAAACCGGGCAAGCTACCGTCCGAAACATTCAGCAAAACCTACGATTTGGAATATGGGACCGATACTCTTGAAATTCACAAAGATGCCATCAAACCGGGGGAACGAATCCTGATTGCCGATGACCTGCTGGCTACCGGCGGCACCATGTCAGCCGTGGTTGATATGGTTCAGAACATGGGTGGCGATATAGTCGAATGTTGCTTTATGGCTGAGTTGGACTTTCTGGACGGCCGCAAGAAGCTGCCTGAAAACAAAGTATATTCACTTCTCAACTTCTGATTCCGGAAATTATTCGGGCAAATGGGATTGAAAGCAGGCTGTCACTCTGCTATATGTACCTCAAGTCCCCGTAGCTCAGCAGGATAGAGCACTTCCCTCCTAAGGAAGGGGTCGGACGTTCGAATCGTCTCGGGGACGCCAATAAAAACAAGAGCTTACGGTGTTTTACTGTAGGCTCTTTTTTTGTGCTTTTAAAATAATTGTACTTTAGTTGTACTTTTGTCGCTCGCTACAACCTTGCTATGTGTTATAATTTATACATCAAGGAGGTGCATCATGAATAGCAGGACATTGAAAAGAGCTGAGCGTGTGATAAACACGTGGCAAAAAATACAGAAAAATGATTACCCTATGAAAGAACGTTGCAACGCCAAGACTCGCTCGGGTAAGTTGTGTCAGAAGTTTCCCCTGACTAATGGTCGTTGCAGACTGCATGGGGGCAGATCGCTATCTGGCAGTGAGCATGGCAGGTATGTTACAGGTCGCTTCACTAAAGAATCAATTCAGCGGAGAAAGATGGATGCTTTGATGGTTTTGGCAATAACAACGCTTCTGGAACTGGATACTGTCTAGTAGGCCCAGGGGCGCCTATTATTTGGGGAAATATTTTTTTGCACTCGAACCTGTGTGTGAAATTTTCAGAAAACTTTGTTGTATTAATATAACTCAATGTTATGCAGCTTGATAAAACCCAAATCTACTGGTCACATACTATTAGTGCTTCGCGTTTACACCTAATTTTAAACACAATGTAAATATAATTTATAACGAACACTTAAGGCCCCTTGGCAGTGAATTGCAACTCACATACGACAAGAGTCTTTATGGGTATTAATTCTCGAATATTAAAACTCCACTCCAACCGATTGAAACGAAGCACAATCCCCTGTCTCAGTGTTCAAATGCAAAATCCACAGACAGCACCAACACCTGGATATGCAACTAGATACGGACGCATCATACCTTTTCCTCAATTCTCATATCTTGAGGATTATTATGATCGCTAAAATAGATAAAGTCAGAGAAAGTATAGTTTTAATTTAAGGAACAATGTGTTTTACTTGCAGATTCTACTTGACACTTCTACTATCATTTTAGTAGTTTATAATGCTATGAAAAAAACATGGCCTGTCTATGCGGGCTGTAGCGATGTGCGAGGAATTTATGAAAACAGAAGTTGCAAAAGCTGAAAATATCAAGCGTGACTGGTACGTTGTGGATGCTCAGGATGTGGTTCTGGGCCGCCTTTCCACCAGGGTAGCCGGCATCCTGCGCGGCAAGAACAAGGCTCTTTACACTCCCAGTGTTGATACCGGCGATTTTGTTATCGTTGTAAACGCTGAGAAAATTGCGTTTACCGGTCGCAAGCTGGCAGATAAGACGTACTACAGCCATTCCGGATATGTCGGCGGTCTGAAAGAAATATCGGCCGGCAAACTGCTGGAGAAAAAACCGGAAGAGCTGATCAAGAAAGCTGTGAAGGGGATGTTGCCCAAGAACAAGCTTGCCCGTGCCATGCTCAGCAAGCTCAAGGTTTATGCCGGCTCCAATCATCCGCATGAGGCTCAGCAACCCAAAATTCTGGCACTTTAATTATACTCTGAGGAGATAAACTATATGGCAGCAGTCAGCTATTACGGAACAGGCAAGCGCAAAAGCTCGGTAGCACGGGTTTGGTTGAAGCCTGGCGATGGCAAGTTCACCGTCAACAATAAGACTCTGGACGAATATTTTGGTCGTGAAACCTCGAAAATGGTTGTGCGTCAGCCGTTGGAACTGGTGGAGAAGGTCGGTATCTTCGATATCTATGTGACTGTGGCTGGCGGCGGTGATACAGGTCAGGCCGGAGCCATCAAGCACGGCATCACCAAGGCTCTGCTGCTGAACGACCCCGAACTGCGCGGCGTTCTCAAGAAGGCCGGCTTCATCACCCGCGATTCACGGGTAAAAGAGCGCAAGAAGTACGGCAAGAAGGCCGCTCGCGCCCGTTTCCAGTTCTCCAAGCGCTAATCGCAGGATTATTTTTCTGGCATGTTTTAAAGGGGAAATCCGCAAGGGTTTCCCCTTTTTTGCTTTACAATGTGCGTATAATGCGTCGTGTTTAGTCCTATATTATTTAATATTAGGCCAGTTTTTTGTAACAGGTTGTTTTTCCAGTGTAACCCAGCGCCACCTCTGATGGTAAAAGCTAACATTTGCAAACATAGTCGCTAAGAGTCTTATAATAACATCCATATTATTTGAGCTACTGTAGACTAGAAAACAACCTTTAGTGATTCACAGTTTTGTTGATTTCATAATGCCACAGACATACGACACAATAAATTATTAAAATGCAAATACAGTTAAAAAATATATGAATGAATACTGGTTGGCGATTACAGTGCAAAAGTGTGATTATAGAATGGGGACGCATGATCCATAATGTGCAATAGTCTAGACTTAATCTGACATTCCTGAATAAATCTGGTATAAGCCA
>CAZUGI010000127.1:0-7567 GCA_964619855.1 uncultured Geobacter sp.
CGTCTGTATGAGTGCGCCTAGCTACTGCCTGACTACGCAGCGCGGCGGTTACCCCGCCTTTGACGGCGTGTGCGAGCGTCCCCGTGAAAGCAACGACCTCTGGATGTAGCGGAAACAGTCCTGTGTTATCGACCAGGCCGCTCTCGTGTACGGACAGATGCCCGAGACCCCAGGGGCAGGTGCCCGTGTTGCTCTTACCGCACTTTCCGTTGCAGAGTATTTCCGTGATGAAGAAGGTCAGGACGTTCTGTTATTCATCGATAACATTTTCCGCTTTACCCAGGCAGGTTCCGAGGTTTCGGCTCTGCTGGGCCGCATCCCGTCCGCCGTTGGTTACCAGCCTACGCTGGCAACTGAAATGGGTGAGCTTCAGGAGCGCATCACTTCAACCAAGAAGGGTTCCATTACTTCGGTCCAGGCTATTTACGTTCCTGCCGACGACTTGACTGACCCGGCTCCGGCCACCGCTTTTGCCCACCTGGACGCCACCACGGTTCTCTCGCGTCAGATAGCCGAGCTCGGCATCTACCCGGCTGTTGACCCGCTGGACTCCACCTCCCGTATTCTTGATCCGCAGGTTATCGGCGATGAGCACTACGCCGTGGCCCGTTCGGTTCAGTACGTTCTGCAGAAGTACAAGGATCTCCAGGATATCATCGCAATCCTTGGTATGGACGAGCTCTCAGAGGAGGACAAACTGGTCGTGGCCCGTGCCCGCAAGATCCAGCGCTTCCTGTCCCAGCCGTTCCATGTTGCCGAGGCTTTCACCGGTTCTCCCGGCAAGTACGTCGAGCTGAAAGACACCATCAAGGGCTTCCAAGAGATCGTGGCCGGCAAGCATGACAGCATGCCGGAGCAGGCTTTCTACATGGTCGGTTCGATTGAAGAGGCCATTGAAAAGGCCGCCAAGCTGGCTGCGGTATAATTTACCTTACGGGAGCCGGTCTCCCTTTCAAGGAATGATATATGGCTGAAAAGATGAAACTTGAAATAGTTACCCCTTACAAGAAAGTTATCGATACCGAAGTGGATGAAGTCACCGCCACCGGTAAACTGGGTGAATTCGGCGTGCTTCCGGGTCATGCCCCGTTTCTGACTTCCCTTCGTATCGGTGAACTCTGCTACAAGAACAATGGTGTTGGCGTCTGTATGGCTCTGAACTGGGGTTATTTCGAGATCAGGGACGACAAGATCATTGTGCTGGTTGAAACGGCCGAGGCGTCGGACGAGATTGACGTAGAGCGCGCCAGGGCTGCACAGGGCAGAGCCGAAGAAGCACTCAAGAAATTGACCCCCGAGGACAAGCAGCACAAGATTTATGAAGCGGCTCTGGAGCGGGCAATCATCCGCATGCAGGTAGCCGGTAAAGGTGTCCGTAAATAGAGTGATTTATCATATGACGAGAAAGAGCGGCCGTGAGGCCGCTCTTTTTGTTTGTAACAACACAAAAATACGGGTTACTATCAACCGAACTTTTTATTGTCGAGTAAATCTTGTACCTTGCAAGCTTAAGAGGAGAGAATATGAAAGCTGTCAAGTGTCTGATGATCATGATTTGCGCCGTGATTTTTTCTGCGTGTGCAACAGCACCCCCAACCACAATCCCACCCCAGAGACCGGCAAAAATTGCCGTAGTTTTGGGGGCGGGGGCCTCCAAAGGTTTTGCCCATATCGGAGCTCTTAAAATTCTGGAATCACAGAAGATACCGATTCACATGGTTGTCGGTACCAGTGCCGGAAGTTTTGTCGGGAGCCTGTATGCTTATGGCTATGATGCATATGCTCTGCAGGGGATCGCTCTGTCTCTGCAGAAGAAGGACGTGGCCGAACTGACCATACCTGACAACGGATTCATAAAGGGGGAGCGGATCCGGGATTTTGTGAACACAAAGGTGCGCGGACTGCCGATTGAAAAACTGAAAATTCCATTTTATGTGGTGGCAACGGATATACGGAGCGGTCAGGAGGTTATTTTCAATTCGGGTAATACCGGCATGGCGGTCCAGGCCAGCTCTGCTGTTCCTGGCATATACCAGCCCGCCAAATTCTCTGGTGCCAATTATGTCGACGGAGGGGTGGTGAATCCGCTGGCGATCGATGTCGCCAGAAAATACGGAGCTGATGTAGTTATCGCAGTGGACGTAACTACCAGTATCGATACCACGACCCCGACCGGCACCATGGAAACCATCATGAAGTCGGTGGAGATCATGTACAACAAGATTTCACAGTTGTCGCTCAGCAAAGCAGATGTGGTTATAAAGCCAAAAGTCGGATTTATGGGCGGAGCCGACTTCAACCTTCGCAACGAGGCTATTCTGGAGGGGGAAAAGGCGGCCTGGGCCGTCATGCCGGCGATTAAAACCATTGTGGACAGACTGCGTCAGGAAGGACGTCTGTAGCGGAATACATTGTATGTGGCAGCTTGTATTGTTTCCGGAGGCAATTAAATTATGGAAAAGCGGCTGTATGAAGAAATAATACGCTTCGTAGGCACTCATCCCGGCAATCATCTGCCAGACAGTGACAGCCCCTATCTGGATGAACCGCTGATGGGGGTCGCTTCGGCTGAAGACCTGATATTCCAGGATTACCGGCAGATCATCGGATCGTTCTATCTGTTGCCGGGTGATTTGCTTCCGGGAGCGGTTTCAGTAATAAGCTGGATTCTCCCGATCAGTCGCACGATACGGGAGAGCAATCGCAAGCAGACCGAGCTCCCGTCTCGGGAATGGGCCCTGACCCGCACTCATGGAGAGGCGGTAAACGGAGATCTTAGAAGGTATGTGGTTTCCTGGCTGCAGGGGCGTGGATATGAGGCTGTGGCCCCCCAGTATTCTCCGCTCTGGAAGGAGTTTGGTGATACGCCGGTCGGCATCGCTTCAAGCTGGTCGGAGCGTCACACCGCCTATGCCGCCGGATTGGGCACCTTCAGCCTCAGTGACGGCTTCATTACATCGCGCGGGATTGCCCACCGCTGCGGCTGCGTCATAACAAATCTCCCTTTGACGGCTACACCCAGAAAATTCAAGGATCACTACTCCAATTGCCTCCACTATCATGATGGAAGCTGTGGCCTCTGTATCGCCCGCTGTCCCGTGCAAGCCATATCACGAAACGGCCATGACAAATCCAGATGCCGTGAACTGGTCTACGGTACCGCCCCGACTAAACTGGCAGAGCTGTACGGAACCCCTCAGACCGGCTGCGGCCTGTGCCAGACGAAAGTTCCCTGTGAAGCAGCAATCCCGACTGCATGTCGAGCAGCCGAGTGACAAAGCGTTTCAACGCTTTCTCTGATGAGTTGAAGCGCGTTTTCGGTTGCCGGGTGCAGCGCATTTCAGTTGATGCCGGATTCAGCTGCCCCAATCGTGACGGTACGCTGGATACAAAAGGGTGTATTTTCTGCGGCGGGCACGGATCCGGTTCCCATGGCATCCTCCGCACCCTTTCCATTGCCGGGCAGATCGAAGACGGCAAAGAGATCATGCGCCGCAAGTACAAGGCCGATAAGTATATTGCCTATTTGCAGGCCTACTCCAATACCTACGCCCCGCCGGAGCAGCTCAGTCTGATCTACGCTGAAGCACTTGCTGTTCCCGATGTCGTCGGCTTGATAGTTGCCACCCGCCCTGATTGCCTTTCAGATGAAGTCCTCGATATGCTTTCCGAATTGCACCGCCAGACCTACCTCTGGCTGGAACTGGGCGTTCAATCCATTCAGGACAGCAGCCTGAAGTTGATTAATCGCCACCATGATCATGCCTGTTCAGTGGACGCAATCCGGCGCTCCAGATCGAGGGGTCTGCGTGTCTGCTCTCACATCATACTGGGACTGCCAGGTGAATCACGGGATGAGATGCTGGCGGCGGCAGATGAGCTGAACAGGCTTGGGGTGAATGGTGTCAAGCTGCACCTGCTGCATGTGATGAAGGGGACAGAGCTGGCGGAGATGTACAGTCGTGGAGAAGTGAATGTCATGGATCGTGATGACTACGCCGGACTGGTCTGTGATTTTCTGGAACTGCTGGATCCGAGCACACTGATCCATCGCCTGACCGGTGACGGCGGGCATGACAATCTGGTGGCACCTTTGTGGTCGTTGAAGAAGTTCGAAATTCTCAACCTGATCGATGCGGAGCTGGAAAGGCGTGGAACACGGCAGGGATTCAGATTTTCCCGGTAAAGATCAGCACAATAAATATAAAATAGAATGCCCCGCCCGCCAGCAGTGTCCCCGGTGTCAGATGTTTTTTCCAGCGGATCTGCAGATACGCCATACCGACCGAAGCGAAGGTTAGGGCCACCGTCAGCAGGGCCGCGGTGTTAAGGTGCCAGTCTGTCATCATAATGCCGATGGCGGTGATGACGGACCCCTGGAAAACCATGGCGCCGGTGACATTGCCGATCGCCAGAGTATCCTTCCCCCTGTTTATCCAGATGACGCTGTTGAATTTTTCCGGCAGTTCGGTGGCGATCGGCGCAATGATCATGGCCAGAATGAAGGGCGATATTCCCATATGCACAGAAATGATCTGCACCTTCTCCACAAAAATATAGGATCCCCATACGATCAGGAGCAGTGAGCTTAAGACCTGAAAACCGATAATAAACATGCCAGGATCGTGGGATTTGGGGGCGAAGTAGCAGGGATCGATTTCCGACTCCTCTATTTCATGCGCCTCCGGTTCACCGCCGCCCCGCAGCGTTTTCAGAACATAGCCGCCGTAGACCAGCAGCAGAACCAGGGCGATGAAGGTCTTGATAACCGGATGGTCTCCCAGGAAGGATGCCGTTATCGCCACGGCATACAGGATCAGGAAATACTCCATGTCGCGCCGCATTACTACGGTATCGACCCGCATAACCGGGTAGTCGTCCCGCTTTTTCCGGTTCAGGATCACGGCCAGTCCACTGATGAAAAAGGCCAGCGTACCCAGCATGAAAGGGGCGCCGATAATTGCCCCGACACCGATCTTGTGACCGGCTTCTGGTGTCCCGAACATTATGGCCACAATCGGCACCAGAGTTTCCGGCAGGGCGGTGCCGACAGCGGCAAAGATGCTCCCCACCGCTCCGTCCGAGAGATGCATCTTCTTGCCGAACCATTCCAGTCCGTTGGTGAATACCGTTGCTCCCAGCAGGATGATGGCCAGGGCGACCAATAACAGAAGCCAGTTGAACACGACTACATATCCACTCGGGTTACAACACCTTGAAGTTTAGCTGCTGGCAACTTGTTGAACTGCACGAAGTTGGGGGTGAGCTTTTTAAGAGTTGAAAAGACTTTCCAGAAGGGATTGCCGGTGGCAATGTCCTCGATACCGTAGAATATGACCTTCTCCAAAATACCATTATCTTTCAGAATTTGTTCGATGTCGAACAACACCATGTAGCCGGCTCTTATTTCAAAGGCATCCAATCCGGTTCCCAGGCCTTGAGTGAGGCTGCTCTCCAGGCCGTAAGGCTCGTCGGTACGCAGAATGGATATTAAAACGTTACGCTCATATACAATGTTGCTCCGGATTGTGCAGTGAACAAGATAAGGTGGAATGGTGTTCCACTCCTTGACAAAAAAGAGCCCTGTACCGGCGATATGCCCTTTTTTATAAATCTGCTCGTAGCTCACCAGATAGGTTTCCATGTCGAGTGGCCGTAGTGCCTTGTAAAGCGCCCGCTGACCTTTGGTCCAAATAAGGATTGCCGCCAGCGGGATAGAGGCCAGTATCAGTGACCAATAGCCGCCATGTGGTAGCTTGTACAGGTTGGAGAACAGGAACACAAAATCTACAATCGTCACGAAAAGTGCAACCGGTACTTTCCATTTCTTCTGTGTTCTTGAAAAGATCAGTACCATCATGATACCGGTAATCGTCATGGTTCCGGTGACTGCCAATCCGTAGGCCGCCGCTAGGTTCTCGGATTTTCTGAAAATCAACATGATCATGATTACCAGTGCCAGTAGAATCCAGTTGACTGCCCCGATATATATCTGTGACTTGAGCTGCTTGGAAGTATAGTCAACCTTCAGTAGCGGCAGGATGCGGGTAGTAATTCCTTGGTAGACAATGGAAAAGACCCCGCTGATTAATGCCTGCGAGGCGATGACTGTAGCCATGATTGTCAGAATAAGAAACGGGATATAGAGCATGGTTGATTGCGATTTCACCATGCCGAACAGGATGTTCTTTGCATCGGGGTTGGTCAGAATAAATGCGCCCTGCCCGAGATAATTAATGACAAGCGCCACAAAGACAAAATGCCAGGCTCGCTTGACCGGCTTGCGCCCCAGATGCCCCATGTCGGCATACAATGCCTCACCACCGGTAGCGCACAGAATGACCTCGGAAAGTATGAAAAAACCTGCCATGCCGTTTTTAGCCAGAAAGGTAATGGCATAATGGGGGCTAATGGCAGCAATAATACCGGGGAACGAAAACAGAGCAATAATGCCTGAAAGGGTCAAAGCGACGAACCAGAGCACCATAATCGGTCCGAAGGCATTGGCAACCTTGTCGGTGCCTTTAAACTGAAAGATGAACAGAAATACGGCTATGATTGCTGCAATCAGAATCAGAATGTTTTGCGAAGTGTGTTCCAGCCCCGGAATCAGTTCAATACCCTCTACAGCTGAGAGAATCGAAATTGCTGGCGTTATGACCCCGTCACCAAGCAGCAGCGCCACCCCCAGATAGGAAAGGAAGGTAATAAACACCATCTGGCGACCAGGCTTGATCATGCGCACCAGAATTTCGCGCAACACAATGGTGCCACCTTCCCCCTTGCGCGAGAGGCTCATCGCAAGCAGGGCATATTCTATATTGACCAGGATCATCAGCGTCCACACGATTAGGGAGATAATGCCGAAAATGTTTTCCTGGGTTGGTTTGGTCAGTGCAATTATAACAGTCAATGTATAAATAGGACTTGTACCGATGTCTCCAAATACAAGCCCCATTGATTTTATGATGCCGCCCCAGTAGGAGCCGGTCTCACTTTGTTGCATAGGAAGCCTCCGGAAAAGTGCAGCAAAATCTTATACCACCGCTAATCCGGTGAAACAATATAAAAAGCCGCCACATACTTGGCAATAATGCTTTACACTTCAAATAGAATTGTTACACTTGCTAGGCTGAAGAGGTCGGATACGAGGTTTTGATTCCAAATATGAAAAATAAGATCGTCGCATTGAAAGTAGATGTGGATACCTATGCCGGAACCAGGGACGGTGTGCCTGCCCTTTTGGCTGACATGGCTCGATTTGGTGCAAAGGCCACCTTCTATTTCTCCATGGGGCCGGACAATTCAGGTAAAGCTTTAAGACGAATATTCACCCGCAAGGGGTTTCTGCAAAAACAGCTTCGCAGCGGAGCGCCATCGGCATACAGCCTTAAAACCATGATGTACGGTGTTCTGCTCCCACCCCCGATGATCGCCGCCAGTTTTCCAGATGTACTGCGAGAAACGGAACGTCAGGGTCATGAAGTCGGCATCCACTGCTGGGATCATGTCAAGTGGCATGATTACCTCCCACAATTTTCAAAACAGATGACATCGCAGGAGTTGA
>CAZUGI010000128.1:0-7466 GCA_964619855.1 uncultured Geobacter sp.
GATGTCGGGTCATAATAAGTGGAGCACCATCAAACACAAAAAGGGCGCTGCCGATGCCAAGCGCGGCAAAGTGTTCACCAAGATCATAAAAGAGATTTCGGTCGCTGCCAAGCTGGGCGGCGGGGATCCGGCCGCAAATCCACGCCTGAGGACGGCTGTCGACAAAGCCAAGGCCGAGAATATGCCCAAAGACAATATTGAACGGGCCATCAAAAAGGGTGCCGGCGGCATGGAAGGTGTTACCTACGAAGAGATTGTATATGAAGGCTATGGCCCCGGTGGCGCTGCGGTGCTGGTCGAAGTGATGACCGATAACCGCAACCGCTCCGTTTCCGATATCCGCAGCATTTTCACCAAATGCAACGGTAACATGGGCGAGGCCGGCTGCGTGGCTTGGATGTTCAGTAAAAAAGGTCTGATTCTCTATGATAAAACAATAGATTTTGAACAGCTCTTCGAAGCGGCTATCGAAGCCGGTGCAGAAGATGTAGCCGAGCAGGAGGAACAGTTCGAAGTGACTACCGAACCGGGCAGCTTTATTGAAGTGCGCGAGGCCCTGGAGGCCAAGGGTTTTAAACATGCCAATGCTGAAATCACCATGATCCCGCAGACACAGGTAGTTCTGGAGGGTAAACAGGCTGAAAGCATGCTGAAGCTGATGGACAGGCTGGAAGACAACGATGATGTGCAGAATGTGTATGCCAATTTTGACATATCATCGGAAGAGATGGAAAAGATGATGTGATGGTTTTCAGGGGCTCTGAGGAGCCCCTTTCTGTTTATGGAGGTTACATATTGGAAAAAGCGACCTTTGCTGCCGGTTGTTTCTGGGGAGTTGAAGATGTATTTACTTCGCTGCCCGGCGTTGTTTCCACCCGCGTCGGTTATATCGGTGGCAGCACTGAAAACCCAAACTATCAGGATGTATGCAGCCATGGCACCGGACACGCCGAGGCGGTGGAAGTCACCTTTGACCCGCAGCAGATAAGCTATGCCAAGCTGTTGGATGTTTTCTGGGAATGTCATGACCCGACCCAGCTTAATCGTCAGGGGCCGGATATAGGTGATCAGTACCGCTCGGCGATTTTTTGCCACTCTGCTGAACAGCAGAAGATGGCTGAAGATTCACGGGAAAAACTTGATCATTCCGGCCGTCTGCGCCGCAGAGTGGTTACCGAAATTCTTCCGGCCCCGGTTTTCTGGGAGGCGGAGGCTTATCATCAGAAATATCATGCCAGAAACGGCGGAGGGTGCGGTTTTTGATGAGAGTACTTGGAATTGACCCCGGTTCGCGTATCACCGGTTACGGCATTGTTGACAAGGCCGGCAACAAGCTTGTCCATGTCGATAACGGGGCAATATTTACCGATAAAGCCCCTGATTTTGCCGGGCGCCTGAAAAAAATTTTTGACGGCCTTTCTGAGGTCATAGCCCAATATCAGCCGGATGAGGTGGCCATCGAGAATATCTTCTTCTCGACCAATGTTCAAAGTGCCCTTAAACTGGGACAGGCCCGCGGAGCTGCTATAGTGGCTGCCGTCCATGCCGGGCTTCCGGTGGCCGAATACTCTGCCCTGCAGGTAAAACAGGCGGTTGTGGGGCAGGGCAGGGCGGAGAAGGGGCAGGTCCAGAAGATGCTCAAGGCGCTTCTGGGATTGCCGGAGACCGCTCAGGCAGATGCCTCTGACGCTCTGGCGGTGGCGGTCTGCCATATAAATTCATCCGGACTCAAGCAGATCATCGGAGTCGGCAAAGTGTCAAAGCGTCAAAAAACATCATGGAGGGATATGAAATTATGATCGCGCTCCTCACCGGTCGGATTGCCTACAAATCACCTGATCATATTATTCTGGATGTTAACGGCGTCGGTTACCGGGTTCTGATCCCCTTTTCCACTTACTATGAACTCCCCGAAGAGGGTGGCACCGCCTCTCTGCACATCCATACCAGCGTCCGGGAGGATGCCATCCAACTCTACGGTTTCCGGACCAGACTGGAAAAATCATTCTTTCAGTTATTGATATCTGTCACCGGAGTCGGGCCAAAACTGGCCCGAGATATCCTGTCCAACATTCAGCCCGGACCGTTGGCCCTGGCGCTTGCTCAAGGAGATATTCACAAGCTCTCCACCATTCCCGGTATAGGCAAAAAAACAGCAGAGCGCCTGATTCTGGAGCTGAAAGACAAGGCCGGCAAGCTTGATTTGTCATCATTGCCGGCAGTAGATAGGCGCGAGATTCCGACGGATGACGTTGCTGAGGATGTGATTTCGGCGCTGCTCAATCTGGGCTATAAGGAACCGCAGGTGCGCAAGGCTCTGGCCGGGCTGGATGCAGCTGGTGGAGTCTCGGTAGAGGGGCTTCTGAAACAAGCCCTGAAGATTCTTATGAAGTAGAAAACGGCTTACGACTACGGGTCGTAAACCGTTTACGGTTCCAGTAAAACCTGCAAGCGAGTTAAAGCAGAGCGCACCTTCAACTCCAGTCGGTCGCAACTCTTCCCTTCCTGCAGATTTTCCAATTCAGACTGATGCATCAGTGCACTGACTACCTGGCCTTTGGATGCAAGCTTCAGAAGATGCATATCCAGGCAGCCGACTCTATGGCCTTCTACAACAGATATTCTTGATAACTTGATTTTCATTTGTCCTGCGATGTCGTTGACAAAATCATTTATCATGCGTTGCAGCTCCGGAATGTGAAAATTAGTACAGAAGATATACAGGGGCGTCTTCTAATGAACAAACAGTTTTTTTGATTTTGGGGATTTAAAGGGAGTTTGCCAGGACTGAAAACAAATTTTATTGGCCAGATATTCACCGCAGCCCTGGATGCTTTAAGTATCCAGGCTGCCCTCGGATTATTAAGGATCGCGATTTTTTTAAAGCAGGACTTGCGCTGCTATTTGGAGCTGTTTGGACATATTTTAAGCATCAGCAGTTCAAATACGCTTTCCGGTTCAATGCGCTCCCACTCCTTGGGTGTCGTGGGTGCCTGAATTGTATTCCCCCTTGCATCTTTGATGTGTTCGTATAACAGCTTGTACTTCTTTTTAGGGCAGTTGATCTCTGTCTTTAATTCTATCCGCTGTTCCCCCAAATATTGTCTGGCAACAACCACATGATTATTAATGAGTTTTTTGCTCCGGTATGTATCCAATTCAATTAACCCGCCTGCCTCCTTGGACCGCAATACCTTCCATTCCGCAAATGCGCTGGTTGTTGCTAATGCCAGTATTAATAATTGAAGAACAAATCTCATGGTGTAATCCGCTGTATTGAGTAAAGAGTTCGATTGTATTATGGATTCCTTTTCATCTCGGAGTTCAGGGATGCGACCTTATAGCATTACTTCCTGACTACTGCAAATCTAGATGGGTTTGAGAAATATTAACCATCCAGCTACGCATTGGAAGGATGATATAATAATCGCCAGAGTTGGCTTGTTTTTTATCTGCTGAAACGATAGTATGCCGCGGTCATAATAAAATCGATAGAGCATGAAATTAATCCTGAGTGTAACCCATGATAAGTAAACAATACCTGATTGACAGACCTCGCCTGATGCTGCTTTTACTGGCAATACTTTCAAGCTCAATTTATGTGGTTGACTACCTTGTTGATAACAGTTTAAAGCAGGTTGCCACTAGCTTCCTCGGTAATTTGGCTTTTCTGCCGGTTTACATAATCGTTGTGACTTTAACCATGGAACAATTGTTGAAGGAACGAGAGCGTCAGACCATGCGCCGTAAGCTTAATATGGTTATTGGCGTCTTTTTTAGCGAGGTCGGCACCAGATTGTTTCGTGAAATTTCCCGGGCGGTGGTTCACCACGATCAATTGAGGAACTCGCTTCTGGTAACACCGCAATGGAAAGATGCGGAATTCAAGGGAGCGCTGGATTTTCTCAGATCACATGAAGCAAAAATTGATTGTACAACCATTGATATGCTTAGTCTTAAATTGTTCCTGGTGGAAAAGAGGAATTTTCTGGTAGGTTTGCTCGAAAATCAGAATCTTCTTGAGCATGAGGCTGTTACTGATCTTCTTTGGGCTGTATTTCATCTGGTCGAAGAGCTTGATTCCCGTGATTCATTTGAATTTTCACCTCAGTCTGATGTGGATCACCTTAATGGTGATATAAAAAGAGTTATTGGGCATCTTTCACGTGAATGGGTGATGTATATGCAGCACTTGAAGCAGGATTATCCCTATCTTTTTTCTCTTGCTATACGAATGAACCCGATGTCAGAGCAGGTATCCCCGTTTGTGCATTGAGTTCACGCTTCAAAAAATCAGAAATACTTCCAATGCCACCAACTTTACCGCCCTGTAACTCCTCCCAGTTTTGGCCTGTCAGTTTGATCACCTAAATGACTTGTCGGTTTCAGAAGTTCAGCGTCACTCCAGCAGGCTGGGATAGCACCGGCGGTTTTAGCCCGGCGCTTCCACCTGCTTGAATCCATGTTTGTCTCGTGTCAAGGGTTGCCGCCTTTGAGTGCAAGTAAAAAGGTTAATGAGACAGCAGGATTGGAACAGTAAGGTGTCCGAGTACATGTTTGGTTATCGGACTCAGCGCAAATGATTTTCGGTTTGTCGGAATGGTAGCACCCATTATCAGCAAGTCAGCGGACTGTTCACAGGCATTGTTAAGAATGGCATCACCGATCGTCAGGTTGCCGAGAAAAATCGGCTTGGTCCGGCTTGATATACCATGGCGTGAGAAATAGTTGCAAAGAGCGATCATCGGACTGTCGGAGAAAGATTCGTTCAATTCAGCAGAGGCGCCGACGATAGTGACATTGTGTGCCATTTCAATGAAAGGCATAGCATCATTCACGCTTTTTATTGTTTCGCGGTTCTCTTTCCAGGCAATCATGATACGTTCTCCCGAGGCATTAAACGAACCAACGTACGGCACAACAAGTACCGGCCGGCCACAATTCTTCACGAGGTATTCAGGGAGATCTGCGGGAACGTTCAAGTTGATTTTTTTATAATTGGTTTGTCCGACAATCACCAGATCCGAATAGAAGGCATGCATGGTCACGATATCAGAAATGGAAACACCAATGACTGCGGAAGCCTGGTCTATCCATTCCGACTGAATCCCTGCAGCAGCACTCTTTTCACAGAACATTGTCTTCAGTCGCTCCAGAATTGAGCGTTCGTCACTATCGAACTGACCGGAAAAAGCGTGAGTGATCGGATACAGCCCTCTGAGGCAGGCGCCATGTTTCTTGGCATAAAGAATTGCAAGATCCAGCCTGCTTTCAGTTGCAGTAGAAACATCGAGATGAACTAATATGTCCTTGATTGCCATAGTTGACTCCTATTTGATGTCGGTCTGATATTTTGTGAATGCTACACAGGTTCCTGTGTAACTACCTCTACTATTACGATCAATCTATCTAATTACCACTGTCAGGTTGTCAAGTCGAGCAAGTAACCGCTATTTCCATTCCCGGTCGGCCTACTATATCTTCCAAAGCAGAAGCCACAAGTGATTTCATCATTATTATACCCTGCAGCATTTGACAACCCATATATGTAGTACACCGCCGAAATCGGACTGCTATGATTCAGTAATTTGTCTTCATATGATTTTTTTGTCCAGCAATATGTTGAGTATCGTACCAGAGCATGGCCGAGAGTCAATTAGAGAATAATTAAAATGTCGGGGCAAACATAGAAAATTTTAGTGTCCTCTCGTCCACGTTGATCGGTGGCGGCATGTAAAGGCATAGAAAAAATCAGCCCGAATAATATGGCGAAGAGGCACTAGCGCATGATCACTCTCCTGTAGGTTTTCTCATTTTGGTCTTATGAATAACGAATGTACACTCTGGCCTACTTTACCTCTGCTATCAAAGACAATGGTTGTAGTCTGGCCAATACCGTCATGTTCCATTACGGTATTGGCGTCCATGCCCACCCATTCCCCTTCTGGTTGACGATGCAACCCGAGAGTTAAATCCACCGGAACGAATGTCCAAGAACGATGATCCAGTTCTGCACTTATTCCATTGGCAGAGTCTACCATCAGCATAAGTGCTTCAAGCGGATCTATGTTGAGATTTTCAATTAACGGAATACGTGGTCTGGTCCAGACCGCAGCTGGACCAAAGGTATCGTATGCACCTTTGGTAAACCGCCACTCCAATGCCTCGCCGTAAGGAAAATAACTGACACCCTGAAATGATTTATAGATTTGTGCTTCAGGAAGCGGATGTATTTCGTATGAATCTGACAGCACACTGGTAACTCCCGGCTCTGGAATAAATCGCCAGGCATGGGCAATCAGATATGTTTTGCCTTCAGAGGTGTATTCGCCCCTAAGAAGTTCTATCCGCTTGCCACCTCGAACAACTTCCACCTTTATCTCGCACGGCGTTACCGGCACGGCACCAAGTATCTCTATTGTCACTCGTGTGATATTGAGTGGAAATGCTGATGGGTAAATACGCAGCTCATGAGTCAGTAGTGCTGATGGAGGCCCGCCATGTTGAAAATCCGGGGACCAGGGGCCAATAGTAGCCTCGGTTGGTAGGTATCTGTTTTCGCATGTTTGGCTGAAAAATGCAGCAGGTAGCGTAAACATTCAGATCTCCTTCACTTTAACATTACCATCGGCACAATATCAGATGCTTGTGGGGAGTCAATTGGAGAATGATTAGAATGGCGGGGCGCAGGGTTGAGAACTGCTAATACATAAGCCCTGATAGGAGGTCTGCCGGTGCGTGTAGCAAGAACACGAGGGTTTACAACAGAGGTCACACGGAAAGTTTGTAACAAAAAAGCTGAGAATTTACTCGAACTAATAGTATAACATATTGTAATTACCCATATCATTCTGCAAGCCTTCCCTGCCTCTTAACAACAGCAATAAAAAACAGCATCGTCTTCATGATGCGATCTACCAAGTGACAACCGCCCCCGAAATTGTTATGAGGGTATACCTTGCTATGGATTATTGAGCGTTTGAGCTTTTTAGAGCCATAAAACAGCTAATTTATCTAAATCGGACTGACCTAAGCGGCGCGCGGTCTATTCTGTGTCAGGCTTACGGTTATCAGGGGAAGTAATCGATGGTTTATCTAGCGAAGCCCACAGATACCAAGCGGCATGAGTTCGGAATGGCTTGAATCGCTCACCAAGGGTAACGAAATCATGGACATCTTGAATACCGTACAGGTTCTTTGCCACTCGCAATAGACCAGCATCATCGCAAGGCCAAACATCCTCCCTACCCAAAGAGAAGATCAAAATCATTTCCGCAGTCCACCGACCAACACCTCTCAGTTTGACCAGTGCCTTAATTGCATCATCGTCACATAAATCAGCAATCTGCTCAAATTGTCCGTTTAATGCTGCCTCTGCTATTGCCTTTATATATTCGGCCTTCCTGAAGCTAATCCCGCATGTTCTAAAAGCTTCAACATCCAATGATGCAAGGGTGTCAGGGGGG
>CAZUGI010000129.1:0-7435 GCA_964619855.1 uncultured Geobacter sp.
CCCTGAGGCACAATGGACATGGGGTGGTCGGAGCCGTACAACAGCTGACGTGTTAAGAGCTCCATGCCGCCATCAACGATCAGGAAGTTCAGCTCGTTGGTCAGCTTTTTGTCGATGATCCTGGTGATTATATGGCCCGAATTGGCAACTACAAAAGTACCCGGTTCGATCTCCATTTTCAACTCGCGGCCGGTGGCGGCCTTGAACTCCTCAATGCGCTGTTTGGCATAGGCGCCCAGTGAGGTGATATCGGCCTGTTTTTCTCCCGGCATGCGGGCAACCTTGAGCCCGCCGCCGAAGCTGACGGTAGTGGCATCAGGGAAATAGGTCTTGACGAAGCCGAGCTCACGGTCGATGTTCTGACGCCACTTTTCAGGGTCTCCCCCGGAACCGATGTGAACATGCACCTGGGTAAAGCGCAGCCCCATCTGGTCGGCCATCCCCTTGACCGTGGGGACATCGTTTAAGTGGACGCCGAAGCAGGAGTATTCACTGCCGGTGTCGCGGGTGGCGCTCTCACCACCGCCGGTAGCTCCCGGATGAACCCTCATGGACAGGTCTAGGTTGATGCTTTTGGCAAAGTCGGCGATCAGCTTGAACTGGGTCATGGAGCAGACGTTATACTTCAGGCCGGCCTTGATCATCCCCTCAAGTTCGACACGCTCTGCACCGGAGGCAACCTCCTGGGTGGTCAGCATCATGCGGCTGTAGGGGATCCCTGCGGCATGGGCGCGGGCAGCTTCATCAAGGGACGAGCAATCCAGATCCAGCCCTTTGTTGGTGACAACCCGCAATACGGTGCGATCCGAGTTGGCCTTCATGGCGTAGCGTACATGCAGGCCGAAGGGATTGGGCATATTCAGCAGCTGTTCGCAGCTGTTTTCAATGTATTCCTGATCATGCAGATATACCGGTGTTCCCCACTGCTGAGCTATTTTCGGGATGAGTGCTGCGTCCAGTTTTGTCGGACCGAATTGTTTCATTGTTTCAACCTCGTATATGTGATGTGACTTCTCTGATATTGGTACTTCAGGTCAGCCTGAAGGAAAGGGTTTGTCTGTATAGCATTTTAGACAGGTGCGGCGCAACATCTCTGTGGAAATTTTACTTATTCCTGTTGCCATCGGCACACTACTGCGCTAGCATCCCGGCCATGCCTGCATTACGTGCAACTCACGAACAGTTTGTCTATCACCCCATCGGCATCCTGAGATCCCCTTATTCCCGACGCATTGACGCACCCCATCAAAGCACGGTAGTAGAGGGCACAGAAACCGGCGAGTCGGCGACCGCGACTCTGAAACTTGCCGAGTGGCTGGACGGGAAAGTCATTCAGGATCTGAGCGGATTCGACAGGCTGTGGCTCATTTTCGCCTTTCATCTGAGTGAAGGGTGGAAAAACAGTGTCAAACCGCCACGTGGTGGACCTAAGCGCGGTGTATTGGCTACTAGGTCCCCGCATCGGCCCAATTCTATCGGCCTCTCGGCCGTCGAATTAATAAAGATCGAGGGCAGGACGCTACACCTTCGAGGTATTGACCTCCTGGATGGCACACCTGTCCTAGATATCAAGCCCTACGTTCCCTACGCGGATGCCTTTCCGGACGCCAAAGCCGGTTGGATCGACGAACTGGATGAAAAACAGGGTCGTCAATCTGCACCGGGACTTAGAAAGCCCAGGTAGGCTCAGTGTGGACAAGCACCCGTATTCTTGTACACAATACGCTATCCAAGCAGAGCCTGCCTCAGATCATAAAATAGAGATCGCCTTTCCTGCACAGTTGATTTCCTACGGCAAGTTCAGAGGAGTCAGAACAGGTAGCCGATACCGCAGAATATAACATCGCCGTCCCGATTATAGTCGGTCAGAATACGATTCCAGGCAGTTTTCAGGCTCCAGTGCGGATGAATCCGGTAGCTGGCCGCCATGGTCAGAATTGCCGAAACACCGTCAAAATTACCCTCTACGCCGTTGTTTTGATGGTAGTGATCTGAGCTGAAGTAAGGACCGGCAGCGATTCCCAGCGATAATTTCTCGTCCATAAAATCACGGGTTCCCCAGAGTTGCAGGCTTACTCCGTTACGAATAGTCAGACGTTTATCCCCTTCATACAACCAGGCAATGCTGCCATCCAGATAGCGAAGGAGTTTGCGCCGGTACTCGATTGCCATACCGGGCGAACTCTCAGAATCAAAGCTGTTGGCGATCGATCCGCCCAGATACACTGTAAGTTCGTTTAGATATCTGCGCTCCGTCAATGATGGAGAAGTCGGACGTGGAGCATACGGCGACGAATCCAGCTGGTAGCCGATCCCGATCAGCGCTGAAAGCGTGCCGGGTCCGGAGGAGGCCTCTATGAGGTTGGAGCGAAGTTGCAGGAACCAGCGATCCGCGGCATACCATGTAGCGGCCAGGCTCAGATTGGCCCCCCAGCCATGATCGTTGGCATATGAATCTCCGCCTATTGCTGTCACCGTGTCGAAGAAGTAATATGGGCCTATCCCGGCTGCCAGCGAAAGACGCCGATCAAGCAGCGTGGTGCGCGTCCACAGCTGCGCCGAATACCCGTCACGATGATGACCCGGCAGATGCCCTTCGTTCAGATAGGAGATGCTGCCGCCAAAATGCTCGCCAAACCCCTCGTTGTATTCAAGCTGCCATACACCGGTTCTATTGATGAAGCCGGTATCTTGAGAAATTCCGCCTAGAAGCGTAAATTCCTGAGCCGCACAGTTACAGGCCGACACAGTAATGATTACAAAGACGACCATCCGAAAGAATATTTGCCCTGCTGTAGAACTCAATAGGTCGCCCTCTCACGACTCTCATCATTCTTTTGTCTCTGAATTCGATATCGATTCCCTATCACGATACATAATTAATTACAATTCATACAATGATCATGTCGAAAAAACCGATTGGTTATTGTCAGCGCTTAAGGCATTATGATGCCTCGTCACTCCGATCATAACAAGCGCCTTACAACTGGAGCAGAAAATTTGATATTCTTCAGCCAGACTTTACTTCGTAACAGGACCGTCGTCGCACTTATCTTCGGCTTATTCCTTCTTGTTCCACTTTGTTCAGCTTCATTCGCCCAGGACAATTTTGCAACTTATCCGCCTCTGCCGTACGGATATTCCTCCATCAAAGTTTTCGACAACCAGCGACGTTTTGTCGGACGGATTCTGCCTGACAAAAGATATTGGGTCACTCTCGACCGCATTCCGGCATTCCTCCAGAAAGCAGTAGTTGCCGTTGAGGATGCGCGTTTTTACGAACATGGCGGGATCGACGTACGAGGAATTGCACGGGCCATGGTTAAGAATGTGGTCAAGAGGAGATTTGCTGAAGGCGGTTCGACCATAACCCAGCAGTTAATCAAAAACCGCTACCTGACCGGCGCCAAAACCTTTGAACGTAAGATTGATGAAGCACGCTTGGCATTGGAGTTTGAGCTGAAATACAGTAAACAGCAGATACTGGAAATGTATTTCAATGAAATCTATTACGGCAAGGGAGCCTGGGGGATTGCCCAAGCGGCCCGGCTCTATTTCGATAAGAACATCGAGGAGTTGAATGAGGCGGAATGCGCCCTGCTGGCCGGCGTTCAAAAAAACCCGGCCCGATACAATCCGCTGGGAAAACCGGCCGACGTTACCGGCCGACGGGATGTGGTCCTCAAACGGATGGAGGATTTGAATATAATCACGGCCCGGCAGAAACAGAAGCTGAGGAACCAGCGCGTCACTATTACTCCACCAGGGCAGGCTCTGCATTACCTGGCCCTCATTCGAGGCAGGCTGATCGAGCAATATGGTGCTGATATCATCGATCTGGGAGGGTTGGAAGTAACTGCCGCCCTTGATTTAAACCTACAGAATCAGGCCGAACAGGTACTTAGTGACGGAGTCAAGCGAATTTCTCCGGATTTACAGGGCGCATTGATCAGCCTCGACCCGAATTCGGGGGATATTTTGGCAGCCGTTGGGGGTGTTGACGTTGTTCAGACCGGGTTTAACCGAGCCTTTTCTGCCAAGCGGCAGCCCGGATCAGCGATCAAACCTTTGATTTACGCCGCAGCACTTGAAAAAGGCTATACCGCCGGAAGTATCTGGAACGATACTGCGGTGGCCTACGATCGTGGAAATAATGAAGTCTGGAAACCGTTGAATTACGGTCGGGAACAGTACGGGGATCTCTCGCTTCGTCAGGCGCTGGCTTTCTCCAACAACGTAATTGCGGTAAAGCTGCTGGAGACCATCGGGATCCCGTACTTTGTCGAATACGCTGCCGGGATGGGACTCCAGCTAAACGCCCAGAATGGACTTTCTCTGGCACTGGGAACAGATGAAGTAACCCTTAACGATCTGGTACTGGCCTATGCCCCGCTGGCCAACGGAGGCCAACGCCCCCAAGGAAGACTGATTATCCGGATATATGACAGCAAACGCCAGATCTGGGCTGAGAATCCGCCAACCGCCACAACGGCAATTTCACCAGCTGGAGCATATGTTACCACTCAGATGCTGAAAGACGTTATGAACTATGGTACCGCCAAGGGATTGAAAAAATTCAGCCAGGCCCATCCGTCCGCCGGAAAGACCGGCACAACCGATGATTATCGGGATGCTTGGTTCATCGGCTACACTCCGCAGGTCATCACCGGTGTCTGGGTCGGCTATGACAAGCCCCGGCCGGGCGGTAAAGGCTTTACCGGCGGGGCCGTGGCGGCTCCCATCTGGGAGCGCTTTATGCGTAAAGCGGTGAGAACCGGAGCGGAGGCTGATTTTACAAAACCGGATTCGGTGGTATCGGTCACCATCGACGCTGCCAACGGCCTTCTGGCAACCTCTACCTGTCCAACAGTAGGTAAGGAGTACTACATTACCGGTACTGAGCCTGCTGAGTACTGCCCCAAACATGGAGTTGCCCCGCAACCGGTCAGGACAGAATGATAAAATCCAGTATCCGGGGGCAGTTTCCGTATAGATGGACAAAATTCCACTTTTGTGATACCTAGGTGCAACGTCGCCTTTTGTACTTGTGTGTTCTTCGATATTATTCCCGTTTCAAGATATATCGTTCACATCAATAGTAAGGAGGAAAAACGTATGCGAATACTGTTACTCGCTTCCTGGCTGCTCATGGTCAATGGTGCCGCGACCCTGTCAGCTGCTACATCACAACCCTCCGCAGATGCCAAGACCCCGCCCAAATCAGCATCCGAACAAAAATCACCGATTGAAGAAATAAAAGAGATGCAAAGGGATGTTTCGGCTCTTTTCCAGGGTTCAACCGGAAGATATGCCCGGGAATTTCTCGAAAAATCCAAAACAGAGCTTCAAAACGCTCAGGTAGCCGCCGAATCGGGTAAAACGGCTCAGGCCAGGCGTTCTCTTGAACTGGCCGGCATTCTTGTTCAGCGGGCCAAGGCTGTCACCGACGAACAGGAGTCTGTTGAGAAAACAGCCATTAAACGGGCCGAGCTGAAGAAGCTTGAGGAGCGCATCGAAGTACTGCTCAAGGGAAAGGATCAATAATATGAAAAAATTATTCCTTTTAATGCTTTGCAGCTTCCTGCTCCTTCTGTCGTCACAGGCGTTGTTTGCTGCCGAAAATACGAAAGTTCTGTTGGCACTGGAGCAGGCAAAAAATGCCGTAAATCAGCTCAACCTGCGCAGTGCCGGCAACAATCTGGTAGAAGAAGATCTTACAGCAGCCCGCCGCTACCTCCAGCAGGCTGAAAAAATTTACAAAGACAACACCGGCTGGATGTCTCTGCGAGGACTTAGTGAAGCCGTGGAACTTGAGATCGTAAACAACGCCGAGAAGTCTGAACATACAGCAAAAATAGGACTCTTAAAAATTGATCGCCAGGCAGTTGAACAGGAGTATGTACAACTTGAGAAGAAAGTGGCAACGGCAAAAGACAAAGTAAGGATTTTGGAAGAGAAAGCTGCAGAAATGGCCGCTCTTAAGGCTACAACCAGTAAATTGGAGTCAGCGGCAAAAGAGGTGGTCACACTGAAGGCAGATCAGGCGGCAGTGGAGCAGATCAAAAAGGAAAATGTACTGCTCCTTCAGAAATCCGAAGGACTTTTAAATGAAAAAAAGAGTCTGCTGGAGCAGCTCGAAGCGCTCAAACTTGAAAAGGCCACTCTGACCGGACAACTGGAGGCAATACGCGCCGAGAGAAAGGTCGATGAATTGCAGGCCAAGAAACAGCAGGAACGAATCACCGCCTTGGAAAAAGAACTGATCCCGCTACAGCAGAACAAGCAGGATGCACTGAAATCCGGAACAAAGCTGTCCGCCGCCGAACGGTCCGCAGACTTCAAGGCAAAGTTGAGTAATCTAGGGGCGCTTGCCGATATTACTGAAAACTCAATTGTCCTTATTCTTCCGCGGCGAGATCTGATTAAAACATCAGCCAAAGGGCATCTGCTCTCGTCCGAAGCAGAAAAAAATGTCCAGAAGCTTGTGAGTCTGATGGGGCAATTCCCAGAATACCGGCTTTCTCTGCAGGTGTTCGGCTATGCCAAGCCAGCCAATCTGGAAGGGCAGAAAGCTGCCGAACAGATGGCCAGGATCGTAAGGGATTTTTTCGCCCTGCATCTGGGCGTCAAGGCTGATACGATACAGGCAAGCGGTGAGACAACCGCCTCACCTCTGTTTTCAACGGCCACCGCTGAACCACACCGCCGCATTGAGCTGAAATTCACAAAAGGTCCATAAGAACAGTATATTGCATCTTGCTGCAAGATCGATTGGCGTTCAGTTGATAACATTTTTTAATCAGAAATCTCTGGCATTAAGAAAATGTTTTATTTTGACGCTCTCTTGAAATGTGCTATACATTTTAACTATTGGAGCCTGGTATGAATGTCTATCCCTTCAGGTTAATGACTACGATTATTGTCCTTCTGCTTGTGGCCGGCTCAATTGCCTACGCCGGCTCCAAGCCCCAGGTAACCCGCGCTGACGGCATCTTCATGGACTCCGGTGTCAGTTTCCGGATACAGTGGGAATCTTCCGAACCGGTGGCCCGTGTCCATATTTCCATGGGAGGTGAGCGGAAGTCCATTGATGTAGATTTCCGGGACAACCGCAGGAACCCAAATGGATACAGCGGAGAGGCCACCGCGCTCCTTCCGGTTCCAGGAGGTGCCATATCTGCCTTTACAGTGCAGATTGAGGATGAGTTCCGTATAAAAAGTGACGTTCTTAACGGAGTTATTACCGGCAACCGGCCAGCTTTCCCACCTGGCATGCAGCCGGATGACGGCTGGGGACAACAGAATCTTACACGGCCAGGTGGCACCGTTCCGGGTGGTATGCAGCAACAGGGTGGATTTCCTCCGCCTATGGCTCCCGGCATGATGCCGCCTCCAATGATGCCACCGCCGCAACCCGGGATGATGCCGCCTCCAA
>CAZUGI010000130.1:0-7318 GCA_964619855.1 uncultured Geobacter sp.
CCAGCGTAGAACTGGCCAGGGTGTATTTATAAAACAGGCCGGCGTAGTCCGGAATTGTTGACAGAAAGGCGTCAACCCGTGCGGCGATCTCCGGCTCTGACAAGCCGCTTGTATCGCCGATATCCATCACCGACCCTAACGCCGCCACCATCTTTGCACCCTGATCGCTGATTCCGTCCGGCGCGCCATAACAACCGCTGCAGGGCATATTGGCCTTGGTACAGGGAGCACCGCAACCATTTCTGGTGGCAATACCCATACAGAGCAGCCCCTGTTCCAGCAGACAGACTTTTGGCTCCGGATAAAATTCATAGTTACGACGGAAAGCTGTAATGCGCTTGTCCTCTTTGTCCCGGTCGCAATCATCACAAACTGTCAACGAGCCGCAGCCGACCGTACTTCCTTTGGGAGGCAGATCTCCGGATAGGATGACTTCGATCACACTCCAGATCTGGTGCGATTCAGGAGGACAGCCGGGAATATAATAGTCCACCTCCACTTCCTGGGCCAGATGCTTAACTCTTCCCATAAGCGCGGGCAGATCTACATTGCCCTCAGGAAAATCTGTCGCTCCGGAAGGGATAATACCGGTCGGATTATCAACCGAAGGACTGTCGATATAGATTGTTTTGAGCAGCTCGTCTTTGGTCGTGAAGTTTGCCAGGGCCGGGATACAGCCTCCCTTGGCGCAGGAACCAAAGGCCACCAGCAGTTTGGATTTTTTTCTCAGCAGATGAGCCATCTCGACGTTCTCGGCAGTGCGTAAAGCACCGTTAAAGAGCGTCACCGCAATGGCATGGTCAGGCAACGCTTCAATATCCTTCTTCTTTGTGTCCAGCAGGCAGGGACAGAACATGAAATCCATGGCAGCATCAACATCCAGAATTTTCTCATGCAGATTGGTTATGGCAATCTCACAGCCGCCGCAGGATGCGGCCCAATAGACCGCCAGTTTCGGTTTTTCAGACATATAGTCCTCCCCCGTCATCCTTTTCATCCGTATTTATTTGATGCAGACCCGCCTGATTTCATGGATGTCGGTCAACCCTTGCAGAACCTTCAGTATTCCGTCCTGTTTTAGTGTAACCATTCCATCAGCTATCGCCTGTTTCCTGATTTTGGTAGTGTCTGCCTTCTTCTTAATCAACTCTCTTAAATCATCAGTACAAACAAGAAGCTCATGAATGCCAAGCCTTCCCATATAGCCACTGTCCATGCAATATTTGCATCCACCGGCCCGGGCCAGGATTACATTTTCCCTTTTGTAGCCGCCAGCAGACAGGAGATCACCACCATATTCATCGATCAACCCGTTCAGCTCCCTATCATCCGGCACATACTTCTCCGTACAGTGGCCGCAGAGCTTCCTCGCCAGGCGTTGTGCCAAAATAACCTGTAATGCATCTGAAAAGCTGAAAGGATCAAGCCCCATCTCCAGCAGGCGTGTAATGGTGTCCGGGGCCGTGTTGGTGTGGAGCGTGGAAAAAACAAGATGGCCTGTCAATGACGCTTCGACGGCAATAGTTGCAGTCTCCTCATCACGCATTTCCCCCACCATTATTATGTCGGGATCGAGCCTGAGGAATGATCGCAGGGCGGCAGCAAAGGTAAATCCTATTTTCGGATTTACCTGAACCTGACGCAGTCCTTTCTGAGTAATCTCGACCGGGTCTTCAGCGGTCCAGATCTTGATCTTAGGCCTGTTTATCTTGGCAATGGCAGAGTGCAGAGTGGTGGTTTTGCCGGAGCCTGTCGGCCCCACCACCAGGATCATACCGTAGGGACTGCTGATCGCCTCACCAAAGGCCTGCTGATTTCTGTCGGTCAATCCCAACTCTTCAAAAGGGGTCGGTTCACCGGTATGAAGAATGCGGATAACGACGTCTTCCAGTCCCCCGGCTGTCGGCATGGTAGCCACACGCAACTCTACATCAAGAGGCCCGAATTTTTTAAAATTGATTTTGCCATCCTGAGGCTTGCGTTTTTCTGCGATGTCCAGATCTGCCATGATCTTGATTCTGGACGGCAGGGCATATTTGTACTTGTGCGGAATGTGGAGATAATCTTCGCAGCAACCATCAATACGAATTCTAACAACCACGTCTTCTCTGTCTGGATAAGGCTCGATATGGATATCCGAGGCCTTCTTCATGTATGCATCATAAATGATCTTGTTAACAAGCTTGACAAGGTTACTGTCTTTTTCAGTAACCTGCTTGACATCGGCTTCCATGTCCGGTTCAAGCCTGTCATCATCCAGTGAGTTAAGAAAGCTGTCGTCCAGCTTGATATCCACTTCCGGTTGCATACGTTTACCGGACGCACCCTTACTGTAGAGCTTTTCCTGCAGGGCAAGAATCTCACTTTCCAAAGCAATGACCGGTTGAATTTTTAATCGGATAGATGCTTCGAGGTCCCTTAATTCCTGCACTCCCAATGGCTTGGCCATGGCCAGCATAATGGTTTCACCGGTCTTTGACAGAGGTGTGACTTTGTTACTCTTGGCATAGGCCGGATTTATTACGTTAACGAGTGCGGAAACCGGTTGAATATTATTGATATGCATGAACTGCAGATCGTACTGAATTGCAAGGGCTTTTGACGCAATTTCATCGTCAATGAACTCAAGATTTTTCAGCACAACGGCAATTGGAAGCTGCTCCTGTTTGGCCATCTCCATAGCAAGCAGCAAGTCATCCTTCTCTACAAATCGGTTCTTAAAAAAAATCTCTTCCAAACGCTGCCTTTTTCCTGTTTGCTCCAGTACCGACTGAAGATCGGCTTCTTTCATGAATCCCTGCTTGATGATCAGGCGTCCAATAGTCTGGTAGGGTGTTGCTGTTTTCTGCAAATCAAGCACGGCTTGCAGCTGTTCCGGCAACAACATCTTCTGTTCTACTAGAATTTCCCCCAGCAGTTGTTTTTGGGCCATCGTCACTACCCCTTCCCTTGAAGTCTTCGCCCCTGAATCAGCAACAAACCATCAGATTGAGTTTCCGCAACCGCAATTTTCTGATCAGCCCTGGTCACCTTGAAAACCTTCCGCACGCCATCCTGTAGCGCAGCACAAGCTAAAACTCCACCACCAGCCGTGACAAGCTTGTTGACGGCAATTACCGAGCCCAGCCCAGAGCTGTCCATGAATTCAATCTGGCTCATATCAAGCAGTATGAACCGAAACTTTTTTTCCATCAGTTTTTCCACCTGTGACTTTAAGAACTCTGTCGCACTCGCCACTAGGTTTCCTGTTGGCATCAGCACCACTACATCGTTAGCCATCTCGATCTTGAAATCCATGATCTCCCCCCCTTTTTACATATCAATGACTTATATTTTTACGCAATTTCCAGATGTTAAATGAATCACAATACTCATATTCAAAACTGTCTACCAGCTCCCGGATCAAGTATAGGCCATAGCCTCCCTCGTCACGCTCCAACATGTCTTCTTCGCTGAGCCCTTCAGCCGCAGCTACAGGGTCGAAAGCCGCCCCTCCACTTATAACGAACACCCTTAACTCTTTCTCGTTCCAGGCTACTTCGACCCTGACTGTAGCTGAACCGGCATGTTCCACGGCATTGTTCATCGCCTCATTGGCAGCCATGATAATATCATTGGCTCGCTCTGTATCCTTTCCAAAGCACTCGGCACTTATTCCCTGCAGAGCTGCACGGGCTATGTCGACGTTTCTGAAATGAGCCTCAAACTCCATGTTCATCAAGCGTTCATCCATTTTCAAAGCCTCTTTATGGCAAACATGGTCAGGTCGTCTTCAAATCTGCCACCACAGAATTCTGATACTTCTTTGAGCAGGGTGGACACAAGTTCTGCCGGTGCTGCTTCAACTCTAATCAAGGTATCGACCAATCTTGATTCAAACTCCTCATTGGCACTGTTTTTTGCTTCCACTAGTCCATCCGTATAAAGAAACAGGGTGCTGCCGGAATTGAAAGGAAATTCGAGAGTTTCCCATTCATCATCAGGATCCCATCCAAGTACCGGGCCGGTAGATTCTATTTCCTGTATACCACCGTCTTTCAAAAGGTAAATAGGATTATGGCCGGCCGAGACAACTGTCAGCAGGTTCTTTTCACAATCCAGGGTCATGTAGGCCAGCGTCAGGAACATTCCACTATCCATAAGCATCTGACAGAGCATGCGGTTGGCAGCAGTAACTATTTCCTGCGGGCTCTCCATTGTCTGCCCCAAAGAACGGAACATACCGTTACATACCGCCATCACGAGTGCCGAGGAAGTGCTGTGACCGGAGATATCACCAATCAGAAAGTGGGTACTGGTTTTAGTTTCCAGCGCGTCGAAAAAATCACCGCCAATCTGATTGGACGGCTTGTAATAGATGCCGGTCTGAAAACCGGCCAGCTGAAGATTAATTGGCAAGATGTTGGCCTGTACCTTGCTGGCCAGTACCTGTTCTTTCTCCATCTCTTTATTTTTCTTGGCAAGATTTTCCAACAAAAGAATATTCTGCAGCTTAAGCTGCTGTTTTTCCAACACCTTCTCGACAGAAATTGTAATCGTTTCGTGGATATTTTCATCTTTCATGAGATAATCATTAGCCCCTTTGTTAAGGGCTGATATTGCAACTGATATCTCACTGTTACCGGTCAGAATTATTATCGGAACATCTGATCCTCTTTTTCTGATGGCCTCAATCAGCTCGAGCCCATTCATCTCAGGCATATTCATATCCGAAATGACAAGACTGATTTCGGGCAGTTCTTCAAGTTTTACCAGAGCCGATGTACCATTTTCAGTCGTATATACCTGGTAGCCGTCACTGTCGAGAATTTCCGCCAGCATCTCTGACACGAAGGGATCATCATCAACCACAAGTATCATGCCTTTTTTTGATTCCATGCCATGTCTCCGAGACGATAAATTCATATGCCGGTCACTTGTCGAATCCCTTCGTCTTATCCGCGACTGATTATAGAAGCCACCATTTCCGGCAGTTTATCCTGAAGGTCCTCATCCTTTGTCAGAACACCATCCAATGCAGGGTGAGCCTCCATGAGAGGAGCTGCCTCTTCGCCGGTGAGCAGAATAAACGGCTGGCTGAGCCCTTGCTCACGTAATTCAGCAAATAGCTGTATGCCGTCTATCATCGGCATGTTCATGTCTGAAACGACCATTCTAATGCCGGTGTCTGCCGCTATCTTATCCAGAGCATCCATGCCGCCTAGGGCAATTGTCACTTCATAACCGGCTCCTTCCAGAACCATTCCGGTTAATTCGGCCGTAAATTCATCATCATCCACTACCAGAATTTTTGCAGGCGTATCGCTCATAAATTCTCCCTCTTTTTTCTAACCTATCAGACTGCGGACCGTTTCAATCAAATTGGACTGGTCGAACGCGCCCTTGACTATATAGGCGCTGGCACCGACCGTAATGCCGCGTTTCTTGTCCTCATCCTTTTCACGGGAGGTGACGATAATAATCGGTACATTCCGATAACGCTCGTCGCCTCGTAACCGTTCCGTGAGTGAAAATCCATCCAGCCTTGGCATCTCAACATCGGTGATTACAAGGTCATAAAGCCTCTCGCGTGTCTTTTCAAATGCTTCTTCGCCATCTTCAGCCGTGACCACGGTGTAACCATAAGCTTCAAGAATGCTTTTTTCGATCTCCCTCGTATTGATGGAATCGTCTACAACGAGAACCGTTGCAGTGCGTTCTTCCCGGGTGGCAGGACGCAGACGTCCCGGGTCTGAAATTTCCCGTGCCTGCCTGATAAGCTCCGGGACGTGAAGAACATTGATGATGCTGTCCCGCTCTCCGATGGTTACACCTGAAACTATACGCAGATTCTGAAGATGGGCAGGTAGCGGCTTTACGACCATCTCCTCCCGGCCGATGATATCATCAACTATCAGCCCCAGTTTTTCTTCCCCATCCCTTATGATAACGATCAGAACCTCGCCGGACTCCGGGCCTGATTCTCTATGAAGTCTGACAAGCGCTGCCAGATTCTCCACCGGAATAATCTGCTCTCTCAGACGGATGGCTCTTTTGTTGACAATTTCGATGATATCGCTGCGTTGGGCGGTAAGCATTTCAACCAGAGCGGTCGCCGGCAGGGCGCAGATTTTGCCTCCCGCCGACAGAAGAAACAGAGGGAATACCGCCAGATTAAGCGGAAGCCGCAAAAAGAAGGTTGTCCCGCTCCCTTCTCTTGTTTCCACTACAATTGTGCCCTTCAGGTCATCGACGATACTTTTTCTGACGACATCCATGCCTACACCGCGACCCGAAAGATCGGTGATGATTGGACTGGTGCTGAAACCGGGCATGAATATCAGATCCGTTATCTCGGCTCTGGACATTCCGGCCAGAGTCTCGGCCGGGAAAAGCTGCTTTGACAGTGCCTTCTCGCGGATCCTGTCAATTGATAAGCCCTTGCCGTCATCACTTAGAGAAATAGTGACACAGCCGCTGTCATAATAAGCTGAAAGATGGATGGTGCCTCTCGGTGATTTTCCTGCGGCAATCCGCCCTTCTGCACTTTCGAGCCCATGATCCAGAGAGTTGCGGATCATATGCATGAGCGAATCTCCGATCCGGTCGATAATCTTTCGATCCAGCTCGGTATCGCCCCCCTCCACTATAAAATCAATATCCTTGCCATGCTCGTGGGCCAGATCACGAATGGTCCGGCGAAGCGGTTCGAATACGGTCGAGAGCGGCTGCATGCGCATCCTGAGTGATGTTTCCTGAAGATCACCGACCAGATGGTCCTGCATGAGGGATGCATCGGCCATAGCACGGACAGATTGGCGCAGAGAGAGTTGCAGTGCGGCACCGGTTTCGATCAGGCTTTCCGATTGACCGCCATTCAGCTCAAGCTGTCCAGCCACTGTTTTTAGATGCCGCGCCGTTGCTCGCTCAATCTCACCAAGCCTGGCGATATGCCTTCTAAATCTGCCATGCTCTGAGACGATTTCTCCCATAAGCCTGATCAACTCATCCAGCTTGGCGGCATTCACTCTGAGATAATCCTGTTGGCGGGCTTTGGCAACTATGGCAGGCGGGGCCGGTTCGGAAGATGTGGGGGCAGCAGATGCTGAATGCCCGGCTGATGGAGCCTGTGGTGCCGGCGGACTGGGTGCCGCCGTCCGAACCGGCGGCGTCAGAGCCGTCGGAGCATCACCAGTCGTTGAAGCTGCGGCAGCCTGAGCAAGCTCCTCGCAGAGCGCCGCCGGCGCCTCCACAGAGGTATCACCGGCAGTTATATGTTCCAGCAGCGCCGAAAGCGCATCAACTCCCCGAAACAGGGCATCAGAGATGGAGGAGGTCA
>CAZUGI010000131.1:0-7259 GCA_964619855.1 uncultured Geobacter sp.
GTGGCGGTGCAGAGATTTGAACTCCGGACCTAGCGAATATGAGTCGCTTGCTCTGACCAGCTGAGCTACACCGCCATTTGAAAACGCCCCTTCAGTTTAAACCAAAGAGGCGATCACTTTATTGGCTGCGGGGAGTGGATTTGAATTATCAATCATAGAACTACTGAGTAAACACCAGCTACCCAAACCCGCTCTGCGCTGCTGAAGTTCCCAACGCAACAGGGTGACACTTATAATTTAGATTGCACAAAAAGGCAAGCAGTTTTCTCCTCCTGTCAATCAATATTGAGATTAGTGTAACAAAACACCTTTGCTAACAGTCATGATTAACTGTATTATTCACGAATTGCGCTCCGATTAGGTCACTTTTTGATGAATTAAGGAGTATGCCGACTGTAACGATTCAATAAATAAATGAGTTGCTCACACAAAGGAGGATTGCACAATGAAAAAAACATTTACGATGGTACTGGCGATCTCGCTTTTTTTAACTGCATTACACGCCAAGGCAGATGCGGCTTTTCGCTGTCCTAATGGGAATCTGGTGGATATCGGTGACAGCATGGCTGTGGTATCCGTCAAATGTGATGCCCCGGCATCAATATCAAAAAGCACGGTACCCGTTGAAAGCGTAATTGGGAAGATCAAATACGATGAGATCCAAGAGTGGGTTTACACAGCAGATTCTACACTTATTCATATTCTTAAGTTCCGCAATGGAGTTTTGGAAACGATATCTACCGGGGGCTTTGCCCGTTAGATATTATTGAACCGTATAGGATGTCAGATAAAAGAGGTTATGGCCAGCCAGAAGAGCTGAAGCAAGGTAGAAGCTTTAACTCCTTTTATTTGCAGAGGAAGTGCGTTGTCTTGCCGCGACACAGAAAAACCTGTGACGTTAAGGTTTCACATCACTTTGAGACCATCAACTCCTGTTGTGCCATTATAAGATCCGGATCACTCCATTTTTTCCATTCCATCATCTGGTAAAAGGCGCGCCGATAATAGAGTGTCACTTTTACCTTGACCCTGCTGTCTGCAGGAGCTTCAAAGCTGAAACTGCTGGCGTCTCTTGCCAGAGCTGCCAGCCGGTTGTCGCTCACAACTTCGAAGTCATTCCAGTAGGATGCCGTAGGAAACTCGCCCGTCCACTTTTCCTTAAGAAGCTTGGCAAACGCTTTGCCAGGTTTGCCGGCGAATGCAGTCACATTCAGATTGCCTGACGTGCCACACCAGGATGGCAGAGTCGGGCCTGAGACATGCTTGAGAATTCTGCCGTCGGCATCCTGAGCCTCCACATGCAGAATCATCTGTCGCAGCGGAGAATCACTCGGTACATGGTGGCCGGTCTTGTCGTTGACCAACTCAATATCAACCAGAATTTTCCCGTTCTCATTTCTAGCCGAAGCCTTCATGGAAAGTGCATTTTTCAGAATTGTTTCGTCGATAGTCATTCTATGGGAGTTGAATTTTGAAGGCGCACGATCAATCCCGCCTTTGCCGGGAGCCGTATTGGTTATGGTCTCACCTCTCCAGACAACCGGAGAGCTCATATGGCAGTTCTGGCAAGTCTTGAAATGTGGTGATCCTTTTTTTCCGTAAGGGCTTTCAAGCCACTCACCGTAGGAGTTATAAACAACCTTGTCCCAGAATCTGCCCAGGTGGCAGGGGGCGCAGAATTCGCTTTTTGAGATGAGCGGCAGTTTAGAGTTGCCAGTCGCCGCGTTAGGGTCATCAAAGGGACCGAAAAAGAGCTGCTCATGTTTTTCTCCTTTGTCGAGGAAGGGGCGGAGCAGTTTCATGGCATGGACCCCCGGCATACCCGGGTACGGCATACGGGTATGCGGATCTAATTTCACATCAGCTACTTTGTGGCAGAAGTCACAGTGAATCCCGGCTTTATCGGCGCCAGTCACGGACTCCGGTGTTACATCATGTTTGCTGGAAGCGCCGGGCAGATGGCATCCGGAGCAGTTCCCCGAAGAGTGGGGGAAGTCGGTGCGGAACCCGGGGCCGTAGAATGTTTCCGAAGAGCCGTACGGGTTTGGCACATGCTGGTTTGCCCAATTGCCGTTTCCTTTCCGGTAGCTTCTGTCCGGACTTCTGTTCCCCAGCGTATCCGTGCCGTTGTAAATTGTCAGGAACCGTGGATTCTTAGCCGAGTTCATGTGAGGATCCTGAAGGGTCATCTCCATCATGGCCTTGTTGTGGCACTTGTCGCACGCCTTAGGGTGGTCGCCGGTCGGTGGAATCCATGAATACTTCGAGTTATCGTGTAGCTGGTAGCGCACCAACTCAATCCTGATATCCGAAGCCGGTGGGCTGAGGTTCTCTCGCATGCCGGCGTAGTAACCCTTTTTCCAGGCGCTGATGGTCACAGGAGACGATGACTGTAAGTCGGTCAGGGTGAATGTGCCGCTTTCATCGGTTTTAGCAGAGAGTTCAGTCCCCTGCACTTTAACAGTCGCATCCTTCAGCGGGCCGTGCGGCGTGGATATTGTGCCTGAGATGCTTTGGGCATCGGCAAAAGCGGAGCAGAACAGCAGCAATCCCAGAGAAAGTGTTATCAGTCTGCATCCGTTGTTGATAACCGTCATGGTATGTTGGTATAGATGCATTCTTTCCCCCCCTTATCCAAAACCCTCTTCCAGGTATTATCCTTCCAGTGCTCTGATTTGCTGTACTCCACCGGTTTTGGCCGTGGGCGGTCTTGCGGGGAAGCGGAGGCGTTGTAGGGTGTTATATCCGAATCGAAAGTGCCGGGAAAGGTGATCTGGAAACCGAAGCATCCTCCCGCCGGGCATTCGGGAGCCTTGACCGCCCATGAAGAGCAGACATTTGAAGCGGTGTTATCCGCATAGGATATTCTTGCTGAGCAGGTGCTGGAGGATTCACTCCACGTGCATTTTTCTGCTTCGCACGCGCCTTTTTCCTTGGAAGCGCAGATTTTTGCTTCACATGTGTTATTTGAGTCGTTCCAGGTGCAGTAACTAGCCGGACCGCATGACTCCTTGTAAAAATTTGCCGGGCTGAAGGCGCTATTCTTGTATTTGCTCAGATCAAGAGTAACGGTCAAGATACCCTGCTCTTTGTCATAGCAGTTGTTGCACTCATAGGGCTCAGAATCTGAAGGTATGAGCGTTTTAGAGTTCATGCGGATTTTGTTGACGACGTGGCGGATGTCGTCGATCCCTTTCCCCACAAAGAGCTGAAAAGTCACTTTGGTGTTTGGTTTTGCATACAGCGTGAAAAAAGTGTACTTCCTGCCTGGCTCGAAAAAGGACGGCAAGTCACAAGCATCACGACGAGTGGTATCAATAAAATACACTCCGTTGTTGGCAATCATGACGCTGCGTTGGGATATGCCGGCCCCCATCATCCTTATTCCCTGTCTTGGGCCAACCGGCTCCGGAGATTTTTCGATACCGTCAATTTTTACCTTGTCCAGCAATAACTGGCGGTAGATGGCTACGCCGGCACAGTCTTTTGTTTCACAGGCGGCGGCCCACTTTCTGGAGTCACAGATGCAATTTGCTTTTTCGCAATTGGCAATCTGCTCTCCCCTGTCCCTGCCGTTATAATCTTTATAGCCGGATTCATTGCATTTTACTTTGCATGGCATAACAGTGCCATCAGCGCACGTCGGTATTACCGCTATATTGAGATGATCGTTGGGAACTTGAAGACAGCTCTCTTGGGAGAGACACTCGAAGACCTGTTTTGGAGTTTTAAAAAATTCGTCGTTGTTCACCGAGATGGAGCCTTCGAATACAGTTTTGTCCGAACTGACGATACCGCTTAACGAGCCGTCGTCGTCATTGATCTCGGTCTGGCGGTCTATATCAGTCCAGGACCCGCTAAAGGAGTCGTTTTTAAAAGAGCAGTATTTCTCCTCCAGTTTAACGGGATCAACGTTCATGGTGCCTTCCGAGAAGGGCGGCACGATGACATAGTGTCTGATATCCACATCTTTGAAATAAAGATTTGCCATGTGGAAGGCGGGCGGATAATAGAAGCCGTTCGGTTGTTTCCATCCGATAGCGGCATTCGGCAGGATACACTGTCTCAGATTTTTCGGCTCATCCTGGTCCACCGGTATCGGGATGCCCCGCTTACTACCGTATATGAGCTCTGTTGAACTGCAGGCGCTTTCTCCATTGCCTGTGCCTGGCACGCAGTCGGAGCCTTTCAACACTGTTTTACGGATATTAAGGAATGCGTTAGAATCAAGGTATACCGGGCCGTCATAGATATTTATGAAGCGCTGGTAATTGTTGAATACGTCGGTGTTAAAGCTGATTCCTTCCTTCTCTAAAAGGCAGTATGCCGGTGGACTCCCCTCGGCGCAATTCAAGCCGGTCTGACTGTTGAGCTGCGGTCCCGCTTCCGTGGCAAATGGGTTCCGATCTTGAGTTTTTCCAACGAACACCGACCTTCTGGTGAGCCCCCAATAACCTGTTGGCACCTGGTCATAACTGCCGCCGGATATCATGGACAGGCCGCCGTTCTGGACGTCTGTAAGGGCTCCATCGGTGAACAGAAACCAGTTCAGGCGCAGCCAGATGGCGCTAAAATTTTTCTCCGCCCAGTGAAACGAAGATGTGTAGGAGTCGATGACATTCACGGCGCAATTGTCGGTATTGTCCTTGTTGCAGCCCGGGGCTGTAGCGGGCTGGAGAAATGCTCCGGTTGCAATTACAGGTGCCAGCCTGCCGGAAACTTCTTCATCCGGATTTGCGTAACGCACGTCCCCGATACCACCTCCGGCATATGTTGCCGAATGTTTGTTTTCAACAGGCTTCAGCCAGGCGTTTGATTTTGCCGTGGGATACTCCGCGAATCCACCGCAGACACCCACATCTCCGACCGTTACCAGAGAGTACATGGCCGTAGTGCAGAAATTGCCTTTGAATGACTTGATTGGGGCTGTCCCGGGTGTGCCCTGCTGGATTCCGGCCATGTCCTCCCATGATTTACCTGTGGAAAAGGCGCTTACTTTGGCCGGGGCGAACCAGTAGCAACTTCCGCATGCCCCAGCTCCGGCAGCCATATTGTCGTTTACGGTGTTGTAACCGTTCATGATAAAAAACGGGGACGGATGAAAAGCATCTCCACCGAGTGAGAGGGAGGTGCTGAAAAGAAAAGGTTTGCCCTTGTCGTCATTTTTCAAAGTGGTGGTGGCAAGCACTCCGGGGACTTTCCTGGTATTATCCGCGTATTCGACTCCGGGGCGGGCATAGATGCCAATGTTGGCGATCAGAGTGTTATCGGTCTCTGTCCCGTCCGCCAGTACGAATCCGTGGCCTATTGATTTGTACCCCACATTGCGCTGCAGCAGCACGCCCTGCGTTCCGCGCAGCTCGATCCAGTGGTTCATGGAATCCCAGATTGAGCAGTCCTTGACGTAGGTTTCTGCTGGTGTTTTACGAGTCAGGTAGAAGTTTATGGGTACATGGGCCATGCGGCCGCCTTGACCCATCTGGTACAGTTCCACCCCTTGCATCTGGAACTGCTCGAATCCCTGGCGAACAATAATATGGCCGCCGAAATAGGCGTCTTCGCTACCGGAATTTAGCGGGAATAAGCCGTCCTTGTCGTCAGTAGTAAGGTTTGAAACTATCCTTATGTTACGTGAAAGCAGTGCTACAGCGGCCCTGGTTTCGATTGAGTTTCTGGAATCACCGTCTGGTGAGGTGATGACCTTGACCGCTCCATCGTCAAGTTTGAAATTCTCTCTGTTGTGCTTGTATAAGAGCGGTGTCGTAAGGGCTATCGTTTTCCCGTCCTTCGATATGCCCGAAATCTCGCGTTCTTCGGAATGCCCCGGAAGGTAGTCTGTTGTGGTGACAACGATCCTGTCTCCTTTAACCCAGTCAACCGGCCGTTCCAGAGTCAGTGTCTTTTGATCGTCATTTTGCCCCTTGTCGAGCCGGACCCAGCTGTTTCCAGAGCCTGATTCGACTCCCTTGCCATCAGCGCCCTTTGCACCGAACATCTGGAGCTTACCACCGTATGAAACTGCCAGAACCTTGCGACCGAAATAGGCATCTTCCGGGAGATTGTCGTCAGTTACAAGACGGCTATAACTGTAGAAATGATCTTTGATGTTACCAGGCAGATCCTTGTGATCATCCTGATCATTCCAGGTGTTGATATCAATGCCGCAGTGGGTGTCATTGGTATTCGGAGTTTTGCATGTTATTGCGTCAGTATCTTGTGAGCTGCCATAAAGATGTATGGTTATACTGCTCTTTATAGAACTGGTTTGCGTCCCGATCTGCAGAGTCCCGCTCTTTTCGATCAAAATAGACTTTGCCCAAAAATCGGTGTCAGCATCTGCAAATAAGAGAAATCCATCACTGTGGACATTGACAAAGCGGTAGATGTGCTTGCCGCCGTTAATTTGAAATCCACCGTTACAGACCTCAAGATCGCCGTTGCTGCGAACCCCGGATATACATTTTTCCTCAGCTGATGCACAAACAGGTAAAAGTGCTGCGGTGGCCATGAGCAGTAAGGTGAAGTATTCAGCTAACCATCTCATGTTATTTCCTCCCTTGGATATCCTGAGGTTCATTTTGCACTCTTCGGAACTCCAAAAAAGCCAACAGCAGAAGGATTAATGGTAACAGCAAGTCATTAAGCCAGATGGTCGGCCCTGTGTTTAGCGGAGAAGAGTTAGCGTGTATCAGCAGATCCTTGAGATGGCCATATCCGCAGCCGAGAAGGAAAATCGCATTGACGGTTGCCGCTGCAACTCTGAATGTGCCGCTGACCCAGAAACTTAGTATGCCGACAACACCGAACGCCAGATTAGCCACTGCAACTTCAAACTGGAACGGACTGCCGGTTGCCCAGCCGATTTTACCGGCGATGCCGTCTGGATTGAAGGCGTGGCCCATGAACGCAAAAATCCCCCCTAGGCCGGTAACAATCAGAACAAGGTAGCGAAGGCTTATTTTTGCAAGCAGAGAGAAGTTGTGAGGCTCTGATGAACGGCTGTAGTCAACTGTAATACAGATAACAGCTAATGTCAGGAATATAAGAGAAAACATTGCGCCTCCAATGGATGGAGCTAGCGAAAGCGGGAAAGTAATCGGGAAAGCGGACAAAACTCGATGTGATACTACCATTAAAATAATACAAGTCAATTTAAAGACAACAAAAAAGGGAGCCCACATTTCTGTAGTCTCCCTGAATTTATTTGGTTGCGGGGAGAGGATTTGAACCTCTGACCTTCGGGTTATGAGCCCGACGAG
>CAZUGI010000132.1:0-6531 GCA_964619855.1 uncultured Geobacter sp.
GAAAACCCTCTCAACCCCGATCCCGTTGGAAATCTTGCGAACGGTGAATGATTCTCTGATGCCGCCGTTCTGACGGGCAATACATACGCCCTGATAGGCCTGGATGCGCTGTTTGTCGCCTTCAACAATCTTGACGTGTACTTTTACGGTGTCCCCGACCTTGAACGGGACGATGTTTTTCTTCATTTGGTCAAATTCCAGAAAATCGATGGTGGTCATTGCTTCAATTCCTCCTCAGTATGGTTCTACGTGTGATTTATCTGCCTTTCAGCCGGTCCAGCATAATTGCAGCTGCCGAGCGGACTGAAAGATGGTTATAGGTTCCGTTGCCTGCGATTGATTCCAATATAATATCTGCTGCTGAAAAACATTCATCTGTCAGTCCCCATCCAGTACCTAATAGCAGCAGATAGGGTTGATCATGTTCATCCAAAAGCTGCCTGAATGTTGCCAGCGAAGTACTTCCCTGCCTTAACGCCGCGCCGGTTATTGCCGTTTTAACAGGCTTGGAAAATCCGGCCTGAAAATCATCCACTGCGGCTTCCAATGTCGGACAGATTCTTACAATATCAAGTGCTGTTCGCCGGTCGGGATTATACTCAGCTCCCCAGCCTTCCTGCCAGTGTCCGCTGATTCTTTCAGCCAGTCGGCGCTGTTCATCGGACGGGGTCACAATATAAAAGCGGTCCAGCCCAAATGTTTTTGAAGAACGCGCAATGTCGTGCTGATCGAGGTTTGTCAGTGCGGTGGTGACAACCTCACGGTGCTTGTTGTAAACCGGATAATGCAGCAGGGCGATGGCCAGATTATCTAGTGCCATCGGCATCCTCCCGCTCTATCTCAGCCATCAGCTTACGGTCTTCTTTTGAGAGCTCTATCTCAGCCAGTAAATCCGGCCGGAGAGTTCTTGTTTTGCGCAATGATTCTTTGCGGCGCCATTTTCTGATCAGCTCATGATTGCCGGAGAGCAGGGTGTCCGGTACTGTCAGCCCCATAAATTCCGGTGGCCTGGTGTAGTGCGGATATTCAAGCAGACCGTCACCAAATGAATCAGCTTCCGCCGATTCATTACAGCCAAGCACTCCCGGAATCAATCTGGTGACGACATCCACAATCGCCATTGCGGCAATTTCTCCGCCTGACAGTACGAAGTCGCCCAGAGAAATATCGTCCTCGGCATACAGTGTACGAATTCTCTCGTCAATTCCTTCATAGCGGCCGCAGATTATAATCAAACCTTCTTTTTCGGCCAACTCGGATGCAATCCGGTGAGTAAGTCGTCGTCCCTGCGGTGAAGTCAGAATAACCGAAGAGTTCGGATTTGATGCTTTAACGGCACTGATAGCTGCTGACAGCGGCTCCGCTTTCATGACCATTCCGGCTCCGCCACCGTAAGGTGGATCATCGGCGGTTTGATGACGGTCGGTGGCCCAGTCGCGAATATTGTGCAGCGAGATGTCAATGAGCTGTTTGTCTTTGGCGCGGCTGATTATACTCTCATCAAACGGGCCTACGAACATCCCGGGAAACAGGGTCAGGATGTCAAATTTCATAGATCCAGCAAACCGTCCAGAGGTGTGATAATCATTTTGCGGCCCGGAATATCAATTTCTGAAACGACATCAGCTATAGCCGGAATCAGATATTCCTTGTCTGTGCCCTTAACAACATATATATCGCAGCTTCCGGTTTCAAAAATATCTTTGATAGGACCAAGTATCAGCCCCTGATCAGTAACCACAGTGAGTCCAAGCAAATCGCGCCAGTAATACTCATTATCCTCTGTCTCAGGCAGTTGGCTCCGCTTCAGACAAAGTTCGCGGCCTACCAGCGGCTGAACCTGATCAATATCATTAAAACCGTCAAGGGCCAGCAGAAAACCACCGGCATGTGCCGAAACGGCTGTAAGTCCGAACTCACTTAACTGGCCGTTTTTGGACTTGAGAAAAACGGTTTCTGAATTCTGCAGACTTTCTATGTTTCCGGAATAAGAGTAAAGCTTCAGCAGTCCTCTGATTCCATGAGTAGAGCTGATTTTGCCGACCGGAACCAACTCATCTTGCTCGTGGCTCATCTATTCTACAATCTTAAGGGTGGCCTTCTTGTTACCCTTGGTGGAAACCGCGTTCAGGATGGTACGGATCGCCTTGGCGGTACGCCCCTCCTTGCCTATGATGCGACCCATGTCTTCCTTTGCGACGGTAAGCTTGATGACCAGTGTATCCTCTTCCGTCTCCTCGACGGCATTAACTTGAGTCGGATCATCAACCAGTGCTTTCGCGATGGCTTCAACAAGTGTCTTCATGGCGGTATTCCTCTGCTCATGTAGAATGTCCGGCGGACCGGGATGTAATAGACTCTGTTTATACGTTCTGTGCTGCCACCTTGTCGAGAACGCCCGCATTTTTCAGAAGCTGGCGTACGGTGTCGGTCGGCTGAGCGCCCTTTACAAGCCATGCCAGCGCTTTTTCCTCATTCAGTTTTACGGCAGCCGGATTTTTAGTAGGATCGTATGTGCCGACATTTTCAATGAAGCTTCCATCTCTACGGCTGCGACCGTCAGCAACGACTATCTGGTAGAATGGTCTTTTTTTGGCTCCTGCACGCGCAAGCCTGATTTTTGTTGCCATTGTGTTTCCTCCTGATTTTTCCTTCTTCGATTTTTGCTAATGGTTTGATGTGTATTTCAGTTCTATCGGAACGGCATCATGCCTCTGCCGAGTCCACCCATGCTTTTCATTAGGCCCTTCGGCCCAAGTTTCTGGAGCTGTTTCATCATCTTCTGCGCTTCGGTGAAACGCTTCAGCAGCAGATTCACCTCAGGAACAGAAGTGCCGCTCCCTTTGGAAATCCTTAATCTCCGGCTTCCGTTGATAATGCTGTGGTTGGCACGTTCAGCAGGCGTCATGGAGCGGATTATCGCTTCGATGCGCTTGATCTCATTTTCACTCGGCTGGGCGCCTTTCATCTGCTTCATCATCTTGCCCATGCCGGGGATCATGCCCATAATCGATTCCATCGATCCCATCTTCTTTATCTGCTGCATCTGCGAAAGAAAATCTTCCAGATCAAACTGGTTTTTCTTCAGCTTTTGCTGGAGCAGCTCTGCCTCTTTAACATCAAAGACTGATTGAGCTTTTTCAACCAGAGAAAGGACATCGCCCATGCCCAGAATGCGGGAAACAAGACGGTCAGCATGGAATACTTCCAGAGCATCCAGTTTCTCGCCCAAACCGGCAAATTTGATCGGTTTTCCGGTAACGGCCTTGATAGAGAGGGCGGCGCCACCCTTTGCATCTCCATCAAGCTTGGAGAGAACAACACCGCTGATATGTAAAAGATCATTAAAGCCGACCGCAACATTAACCGCTTCCTGACCGGTCATGGCATCTGCAACCAGCAAAATTTCCCGCGGCAGAACCGAGGCCTTGATATCGGCCAGTTCATTCATCAGGAAATCATCAATCTGGTGACGTCCGGCTGTGTCGAGAATCACGGTGTCGTAGCCGTTCAACTCGGCAAACTTCATGGCGCTGTTGCATATATCAACCGGCTTCTGATCAGATGAGGAGTTGAAAACCTCCAGACCAAGCTGCCGACCGACCGTTTTTAGCTGTTCGATAGCTGCCGGACGATAAACGTCTGCAGGTACCAGCAACGGTCGCCTTTTCTGTTTTTTGAGCAGGTTGCCCAGTTTGCCGCAGGTGGTTGTTTTTCCGGCCCCCTGCAGTCCCACCATCATGATGGCTACCGGCGGTTTTGCCGCCAGATCGAGGGAGTTATCCTCGCCGCCACCCATGATCGCAACCAGTTCATCATGGACAATCCTGATAACCTGTTGACCGGGCGACAGGCTTGCCAGCACTTCGGTGCCGACGGCCTTGATGCGCACATTCTCTACAAAATCCTTGACTACCTTGAAGTTTACATCAGCCTCAAGAAGGGCCAGGCGAACTTCGCGCAGGGCCTCCCTGATATTTTCCTCAGTCATTACCCCCTGACCGCGGAGTTTTTTAAATACTGACTCAAGTTTGTCGGATAGGCTGTCAAACATCGTGGGTTAATCTGTCCCGGATAAAGAGATATGCCAAAAGGGGATCAATATAAAGGCATGTCACCCAAACTGTCAAGAACTAATTGTTTTTAAAGCCGTATTACCCGGTTATTGGTCAAAATGGTTTCAACTGTTGTCAGCATATTAGTGGTGGTGCCAGACCGCAGCTTGTCTTTGATGCCGAAAAAATCCAGGCATAGTCCGCAAGACAGAATTTCAACACCCATACCGGTCAGCTTGTGGAGTGCTTCCAGGACATCAGAACCTTCCGTGGTCAGCCGGACACCGCTATTTAAGAAAAGCATTCTGGATGGCTGACTGCCGGCTTCAAGCAACGAGTGAATGAAGTTTTTCATCAAAAGTCGCCCTAGTTCGTCAGGGCCGTCTCCCAAACGGTCTGTGGTAATCAGAAATACAACCTCGCCTAATTTTGAATCAGATGGCAGAAGCGCATTTGTCGACTCTCCGGCCTTGATAGTCAGGATCCAGCCGGAATCGCCGTGATCCTCCTGAATCATAAAGCCTCGATTTTTTACGAAGCGGGTGACATTTTCGTACGGCGCCCCGTCATCCAGAAGCACAACTATCTCATTCTGATTCTCCAGAGCCTTCTTGACTGAAATCACCGGGCCCGGACAGGTCATATTTCTGCAGTCAATCGTATTCATGCGTTTTTTCCTCTGCGCTGGTAGTATCATTGCTCCAGACGGTCTCGTAGTTTCCGCCTTTAATTCGGCGGCATACAAATGCCGGCATCAATTTCTCACTGGCAAGAATCCGCATGATATCACTGCTCTCGTTATCGCTGTATCGCAGGGCTAGGCCGCAGTCGGTGGAAAGTGACCGTGGCGCTGGAATCAGCAAAACCGGCATCCCGAGCCTTTTAAGAATATCTTCAGCTTTCATGACCCTGTGGGCCGAGTTGAATACCGCCAGCAGGTGGCCTTCCTGAATCATTGTACGGTTCTCCATAAATTATATTCCAATTCCAGATCAAACCCGCTCTTCGATGGCCCGTCTTCGTCTCATCAACAAACGGATTTTGTATGCATTCGTTGCCTAAATCCTTGCCACCTTGACGGCATCTTTGATTTGAAATTGGATAAGGCGATAATGTAAGGCAATAAAATAAAGCCGATTGACAAACGGTATACGACTTTCTACTATGCCCAAAAGGAGTAGTACTTGCAAGGCTCAATCATTCTGTTCGGTCTAGTCATCCTGGCATTCATGATAAGTGTTCCATGTGGCTATATTCGGCAAAATTATACGAAATATTCGTTAATGTGGTTTCTGCTTATTCACATTCCAATACCTTTTATCGTTCTGCTACGCATAGAAGCCGGTTTAAGCTGGCACTATATTCCGTTGACTCTTGGCGGTTCAGTAGCGGGTCAGATCGTAGGAGGCTACATAAGCCGACGGAGAAGGCAGAATGGCAAAACGGACTAGAATGTCTTTCCCTCGTCCGATCCCCGGACTTTTACAGGAAAGTCTGCAGTCTCTCGGCTTGGCTGAGCGTCTGCGTGATGCAGAAATATGGCGTGTCTGGCCTGAGGTGGTCGGTGCCGCCGTGGCTGCTCGTGCTCAGCCGTTGCGAATAATCAACGGCACACTGACCGTAGCCGTGTCCAGCGCTCCCTGGATGCAGGAGCTCCGTTTCATGACCGGCATGATGAAGGAAAAACTTAACGGTCGTCTGGGTGCGGAGGTTGTTCGGGAAATCGTTCTCAAGGCCGGTCGGGTGGATGTACCTGTAACTGAAACCCCTGAAGAGAAGCCGGTCAAGAAGCGCCTGACTCCTCGCCAGAAGGCGTTGATTAAAGAATATTCAGCAGCCATCACCGATCCGGAAACCCGTCAGGCCTTTGCCGAATTAATGAAGGCCAACATGGCAAACCCAGCCTGATCAGGCTCTTGTAAGTTGCCTGTACTTGATGCGGTGCGGAATATCCGCTGCAGCTCCAAGCCGCTTGCGACGGTCCTCTTCGTATTCCGAATAATTTCCTTCGAACCAGAGCGCCTTTGAATCCCCTTCAAATGCCAGAATGTGTGTGGCAATACGATCCAGAAACCAGCGATCGTGGGATATCACCACCGCACATCCGGCAAAGTTTTCAAGTGCCTCCTCAAGTGCCCGCATGGTGTTCACATCCAGATCGTTGGTCGGTTCATCCAGAAGTATAACGTTAGCGCCGCTTTTAAGCATTCTGGCCAGATGTACCCTGTTGCGCTCGCCGCCGGAAAGGGTGCCGACCTTTTTCTGCTGGTCGCTGCCTGAAAAGTTGAATCTCGAAACATAGGCTCTTGAATTGACTGCAACTTTACCGAGTTGAATCATCTCCTGCCCCTCCGAGATTTCCTCCCAGATGGTCTTGTCCCGATTGAGGGCATCCCGGCTCTGATCAACATACGCCAGCTGAACCGTTTCGCCGATTCTGAAAGAGCCGGAGTCGGCATTTTCCTGTCCGGTTATC
>CAZUGI010000132.1:6541-7039 GCA_964619855.1 uncultured Geobacter sp.
TAAAGTCAGTCCGTCAACTAGCAGTTGCTCACCAGAACCTATGGCAACGTTGGCGGCTTCAATGACGATGTCACCCAGGCGATGCGCGGGCGGGATGTAGATTTCCAGGTCGCGGGAATGTTTCTCGCTCTCCTGTGAGACCATCTCCTCGTAGGCGCTGATGCGGGCCTGAGACTTGGTGTGCCGCCCCTTGGGAGACATCCTGATCCATTCCAGTTCGCGCTGCAGAGTTTTCTGACGGTCGGACTCCTGTTTCTCCTCGTTTGCCAGACGATTCTGTTTCTGCTCCAGCCAGGACGAGTAGTTGCCTTTCCATGGTATCCCCTCGCCACGGTCCAATTCCAGAATCCATCCGGCCACGTTATCCAGAAAGTAGCGGTCATGGGTGACGGCAATAACTGTACCCGGGTAGCTCTGCAGGTGGTGTTCCAGCCATGCGACGGACTCGGCGTCCAGGTGGTTGGTCGGTTCGTCCAGCAGCAGTATGTCAGGTTTTTT
>CAZUGI010000133.1:0-7007 GCA_964619855.1 uncultured Geobacter sp.
ACAATGGCCAGTGAAGAGAGCAGCATGGTGATAACGAACAGGATGTTTGTTATCACCGCCGGAACATAGAATGGGGGGCTTTCCAGATTCTCGTTTAACCAGGCTCGTGTGACCAGTTGCACCTGACCGACCTGAGAGTTCCCACCCAGATAGCGCGAAATGTACTCACTCTGCAGGCGGTAATTATAAGTACCGGTAAGGCGCGACAGATATCCGGTGATCACTCCGGCGGTATTGGAGTCACTGCCGTCCATCAACGCTTGCAAAGGTACACTCCCGCCACGTAGCAGTGTTTCAGACATGCCGTATTCAATGTTGAGTACCAGCCTGACATCGCCTCTATCCAGAAGCTTCAGCGCCTCGGATTCGTTGCCGATATGCTTTGCAAGGCGGAAATGTCCGGATGATGTCATGATAGACACCAGTTCACGGCTCGCGGCGCTGTTGTCACGATCCAGTATGGCAACCGGGATGTTTTTAACATCAAGATTGACAGCATAACCGAAAATCACTGTCTGCAGTGCCGGTAGTACGAACAGGACAATCCGCATGCGCGGGTCACGGAAAACCTGGATGAACTCCTTGATAAGCATAGCTTTGAGACGTTCGAACATTCAGGCGATCTTCTTTCTGAATTTCTTCACCGCCACCGTCATCACCACCACTCCGAAAATCACCAGAAATAAAGCCTGGGGCCAGAGGACGGCCAGGCCGACATCTTTGAGGTAGATTCCACGCAGAATAGTGACGAAGTAGCGTGCTGTAACGATACGTGTAACAGTCTGAATCGGAAGCGGCATATTCTCGATTGGAAAGATGAAACCGGAGAGCAGAAAGGCCGGCAGCACGGTAGTGATGATCGCTAACTGACTGGCCAGCAGCTGGTTCTTGGTGATGATGCTGAGCAGCATTCCAAAAGCCAGGGCACAGAACAGAAAAACCAGCGACAATGGTGCCAGCAGCCACAGGCTGCCACGCAACGGAACATAGAAAATAAACTCTCCAACTCCGATGCAGAGCAGCAGATCCAGCACACCGATTGCGAAGTAGGGAGCCAGTTTTCCGCAGATCAACTCGCCGCCGGTCAGCGGCGTTGCAACCAGCTGCTCCATGGTGCCGGTCTCCCACTCGCGGGCCATTGAGAGCGATGTCAGAATGGCGGCCATAATCATCATCACCACCGCAATCAGACCCGGGAAGATAAAATTGCGCGAAACCATATCGGTATTGAACCAGACTCTTGGTTTTAATTCCAGGGCGGGAATACGAGGGGCAATTCCCTGCCTTTGGGCCAGCTTAAGGAGGATGTCGCGAGAAAAGGCGGCCGCGGTTGCTTCGGCGTAACCAAGGGCAATGGTGGCGGTGTTGGGATCACTACCGTCCAGGATGGTCTGCACCGCAGCTGCTTCACCTCGGGAGAGTTTCCGGTCGAAGTCGGGCGGTATCACGAGGGCAATCAGCGCCTGGCGATTGTCGATGGCCTGCTCGATGCTGCGATAACTGTCGGCCTGATCGTGCAGCTCGAAATAGCGCGATCCGGAAAATCGGCTGACGAACTCCCGGCTCTGGACGGTCCCGGACTGATCCCACACAACCAGAGGAACCCGGTCGACATCAAGGGTCAGGGCATACCCGAACAGAAACAGGAGCAGCATCGGGATACCGATCCCCATTATCAGACTGCGCGGATCGCGCAGCACATGCAGAAATTCCTTTCTGGCAACTGCTCTCAGGCGGCGCGGATTCATCCTTGCTGGCCTCTTTCCTCTATCAGTCCGATAAACAGATCCTCAAGAGTTGGCAGTACGCCATTAGTCGCCCGTCCACGCTTAAGCTGGTCAGGTGTGCCGACTGCAATCAGTTTTCCCTGGAAAATAAGTGCCAGCCGGTCACAGTATTCGGCTTCATCCATGTAGTGCGTTGTGACGAATACTGTCACACCAAGAGCGGCCATAGAACGGATCAGACTCCAAAAACGGCGTCTGGAAAGTGGATCTACTCCTGAGGTCGGCTCGTCCAGAAATACTATCGGTGGTTCGTGCAAGATTGCACAGCCCAGAGACAGACGCTGCTTCCAACCACCTGAGAGCTCGCTGGCTTTCGAAGTACGTCGCCCGTCCAGACCGGCCATTTCCAGTACCCATGCGGTACGATCTTTGAGCTTCTGTTCTGACAGGCGGTAGACGCCGCCGTAAAAAGCGATGTTTTCTTCCACCGTCAGATCCTCGTAGAGTGAGAAGCGCTGGCTCATGTAGCCGATATTTTCTTTGATAAGCTCAGGCTGGCTGGAGATGTCGAAACCGGCCACAGTTCCGCTGCCGGCAGTTGGTGACAGGATACCGCACAGCATGCGGATGGTTGTTGATTTACCGGCTCCGTTCGGTCCCAGAAATCCGAAGATCTGACCGCGCGGGACTGACAGAGAAACAGCATCTACAGCAATGAAGTCTCCGAAGCGCTTGGTGAGCTGCTCAAGGGAAACAGCGGGGGAGTCCGGGTTAAGGTTAAGGTTAAGGTTAAGGTTAAGGTTGAGTTCAAATTCTCTCTGTTCCTCAACCTCAATCTTAATCTGTTCCTTAACCTCAATTTCAACCTGCTTCTCCGCTTCGATCCCGGCAATTACCAAATCTTCCAACGTGGTCCGGCCATTATCGGTCAGCTCACCCGGTGTGCCGCAGGCGATCAGACGGCCGGCATGAATCAGACCAACCCGGTCGCAACGTGCGGCTTCGTCCAGATAGGCTGTGGCCACAACTATCGACACGCCTTCGATGTGTAATTCACGCAAAATATTCCAGAAGTCTCGCCTGGAAACAGGATCTACGCCGTTGGTTGGCTCATCCAGGAGCAGCAGTTTGGGTTTATGGATCAAGGCACAGCAGAGCCCAAGCTTCTGCTTCATTCCACCTGAGAGACGCCCGGCCTGACGGTTGGTGAAAGCGGTCAGACCGCTGAAGGAGAGCAGACGCACGCTCCGTTCCTTAAAGTCATTGTCGCTTACTCCGAAGATATCGGCGTAGAAGGCGATGTTCTCGGCCACGGTCAGATCAGTATACAGGCCGAAGCGCTGACTCATGTATCCGATCTGTCCATGCACTTTTTCTACCCCGGCCGGATAGCTATGTCCAAGAACAGTCAGCTTTCCGGCATCAGGATCTAGGATGCCGGCCAGCATCCTAAGCGTTGTGGTTTTACCGGCCCCGTCAGAACCGACCAGACCGAACAGTTCTCCCTCGGGAATGGCAAGGGAAAGCGAATCCACGGCGGTAAGGTCACCAAAACGGCGGGAGAGATTGTGGATATTGATAGCATCCATCTGGCAAAAAAACCTCGATTAAACATTCACCACTGAGGCACGGAGACACGGAGAAAAGCGAAAGAATTCAAACTTTATTTGGGAGCGTTGAGCGTTTTATTTTATTGAATTTCAAAAGCCTTTTGTCTTATCTTTCCTTCTGATTCTGCTTTTGATGTACTCCGTGTCTCTGTGTCTACGTGGTAAAAAATAGTCCTTGAATTATGGCGTAGCCACAATCACCGCATCGGCCGGCATGCCGGGTTTCAGCTCCCCTTTCAGATTGGGAATAGTGATCTTAACCCGGTAGACCAGCTTTACCCGCTCTTTCTGGGTCTGAACATTTTTGGGTGTGAATTCGGCCTCGGGTGAGATAAAACTGACCCTGCCTTCAAATATGCGACCCGGCCAGCCATCTACCGTAACTCTGGCAGACTGGCCGACTTTGACACGTCCCAAATCAGTTTCAGGAATATATCCACGCAACCAGACGTCTTCCATCCTGCCGACCGTAACAACCGGTCCGCCGGGAGCCAGCATTTCACCGGGTTCAACATGTTTTGCCAACACCAGTCCGGATACCGGAGAAGTCAATATACTCTGGGAAAGGCGTGTCTCCGCCAGCGCTCTGCCGGCAGAAGCCCCTTCGGCGCGGGCCCGGGCCTGTCGCAGGGCATCTGGCCTTGGGCCGACGCGGAGCAATTTGAGATGCTGCTCAGACTCACGAACTGCGGCAGCAGCGGCATCACGTCCAGTTCTGGCCGCCTCCAGATCCTTGAGCGATATGACCTCGCGCCGGAACAACTCCTCCGCCCTTACCGCATCCTTAGTCAGCCTCTCAGACTCTGCAACCATACGTGCCAGCACAGCTTCGCCCTGGGCTATCTCCTCGCTGCGACTGCCGGCCTCAAGATCTGCCACGCCGGCCTTTGAGGCGCGCTCTTCGGCAGAGCGGCTATTGCGCTCTTCTCTCAACTCCTCATCCTCCAGCCGTCCCACAACCTGCCCGATCTTTACAGTCTGCCCTTCATCAATCGTACGCTCAGCCAGGCGGCCACCGACTTTGAACGAGAGCACCACAGTGGTTACTTCAATGGTTCCGGACAACTTGAGCATACCGGTGTCAGTTGCCGTGCGATGCCTGAACGTCAGAACCGCAGCAACTATTACAACAACGATAACTGCGCTAATGATGGCTTTTACAGTCATTAGATTCCCCCGATACAGTGTGTACATCCATGTTTCTGCTTTATCATTGTACCACAGCAGATTTATCTGGCACTGACAATTCAGAATTTGATCCCGCTTCGGTCAGTTTGACTATGCGCTTGTCTAAATGTTCCGCAACATGATAACGTTCCCGCAGCAGACATGAGCATGTTCCTGCTTTAATTCAATTTAGGCACCCGTTCCTGTCATCAGAAGTTCTTTATAGGGTTTTGATGCGCCTTGGAACAAGAGGAGTGATTGCGTGGCAAAACAATTCATCAGTGACATAAAAGACCGTGATTCCATTAATTCGATATTTCTGGTCAAAGACAAAATTATGGCCATGGCCAAGAACGGCAAACCCTACATGAACCTGCGCCTGATGGACAAAAGCGGCGATATCGATGCCAAGGTGTGGGACAATGTTGAAGTATTGGACAAGCATTTTGAAAAGGATGATTTCGTCTGCGTTAAAGGCAAAGCCTCAGTTTATCTGAACAAAATGCAGGTTGTTATTGCCGAGATATCAAGGGTTCGCGAGGAGGATGTCACTCTGGCTGATTTCCTGCCGGAATCCCCTCGCAACATCGTGGAGATGAAACAGGAGCTGGCTGAAGTGGTTGCCGCCATCAGCAATCCGTACCTGAAAAATCTGATGCACTCTTTTTTATCCGATGAAATATTCATTGGACTTTACTGCTCGGCACCGGCCGCCAAAGGCATGCACCACGTCTATCTGGGTGGACTGCTGGAACATTCCCTGGCACTTGTCAAACTGGTTAAGGCCATCGTACCTTTATATGGTCAAATCAACGAGGATCTCCTGATCTGCGGAGCGCTGCTGCATGACGTCGGCAAGATTCAGGAGATGAGCTTCGAGCGGGCATTTGATTATACCGATGAGGGCAAATTGATCGGACATATTACTATCGGTATCGAGCTTATAAGCGACAGGATACGTCAGATAGATGGCTTCCCGGCCGAGTTGGCAATGCTGTTAAAGCATATGCTTTTGTCTCATCACGGCCAGTATGAATTTGGATCCCCGAAGCGCCCCAAAACAATCGAGGCTACCATCCTGAACTATCTGGATGACATGGATTCCAAGATCAACGGCATTCGCTCCCATATCGCCAAGGAAAACGCCTCAGCTTCGCGCTGGACTTCTCATCACCGCCTGTATGACCGCTATTTTTTCAAGAGCAATGGAATGAATGAAGAGCAGGAGGTGGAGCGGGTGCTTGACGAGACCTGCGAACCGCCGCAGGAGAAAACGGTCGAAACAGTGGCGACAAAGCAGGTGCGCAAAAATTTTGGCAATCAGCCTTTCAAGGCACTGGAGAATCTGGATCTGTTTTAGCTATAAAAACCGATTAGAATGATTTTCGTCATGTGTGTGAACCTTTTATTTAACTAACTGCTTTCTCTGTTGCTCCGTTGCTCTGTGTTATTCCGACTTTCATTGTTACTGCCCCACCAACCCCCGCAGAATCGACAGATTAATTGCATCCATCTCGTCACTATCCCCCTTGGGGGTTTCGAGTATCTTCGGGATCTTTGCAAAGCGCGAATCGTTCAGGATAAAACGGAACGGGTTCAATCCCAGCGCACCCTGGCCGATATGCTCATGCCGGTCGACCCGCGAACCTAGGCCTTTTTTGGAATCGTTTAGGTGAAAGCATTGCAGACGCTCCAGTCCGATCAGCTTGTCGAATTGCCGCATCGTGTCGTGATACCCTTCCTCCGTTGCAGTATCGTACCCGGCAGCAAAGGTATGGCAGGTGTCAAAGCAGACTCCGAACTTATCCGGAAAACGCGATCCGCTTATAATCACACTCAGTTCTTCAAAAGTTCTCCCCAGATTGCTCCCCTGTCCGGCCGTGGTCTCGATCAACACCCTCCCCTCAAATTGGGGCACTTCGGTAAACAGCTGGTCAAATGCGGCTACCACACGCTCCAGCCCTGTCATGAGTGCGTCAGTCAGATGTGAGCCGGGGTGCATGACAACCTTGGCGATACCGAGCCTGGCACAGGTTTCCAGTTCGTCACGAAAGGCAGCCAGACTCTTGTCACGTGTATCGCCCGGCGGTGCAGCCAGATTGATCAGGTAGATATCGTGGGAGATGATTTCATGCATACCTGATGCAGCAAATTTGGAGCGGAAAAGGCCGGCATCGGCCTCGCTGACCGGCTTGCCCCTCCATTGATTGGAGTTACGGGTAAATATCTGCAGTACGCCGCAGCCGGCGGCAACGGCCCGGTCAACAGCCAGATGCAGGCCGCCGGAAATGGACATATGGGCACCCAGGTAATCAGGTGCGACTGTTCTTTCAATCACGCTGTTCTCCTACTCCAGTTCAATATGATTTCCGTAAAAATGCACGTCAATTTCGTCTCCGGCTTTAAAACCGGTGCTTTCAGCAGGCAGGAGCGCAATCGCGGTTGCGTCCACCATTGTTTTAAGAATAGCGGTCTGCTGATTGCCGGCCGACGAGGCGAACCA
>CAZUGI010000134.1:0-7003 GCA_964619855.1 uncultured Geobacter sp.
TTGTCAGCGTGGGCGCCACCATTGATAATGTTCATCATCGGCAACGGCAGTTCGCGGGCATTAGCCCCGCCGATATATTTGTAAAGCGGCAGTCCGGCTTCTTCTGCGGCAGCTTTGGCAACTGCCAGCGACACGCCCAGAATGGCGTTGGCGCCCAGATTGCTTTTATACTCAGTACCATCCAGCTCAAGCATCTTCATGTCAATTCCGACCTGGTCATCAGCATCCATACCGATCAATTCATCTGCGATCTGGTTGTTGACGTTATCGATGGCTTTGAGTACACCCTTGCCCAGATAGCGTGATTTATCTCCGTCACGCAGTTCAAGGGCCTCGCGTTCACCGGTGGATGCGCCGGAGGGCACAGCGGCACGTCCGAAAGCACCGGACTCGAGGTATACTTCAACTTCCAATGTCGGATTCCCGCGGGAATCAAGAATCTCTCTGGCGTACACATCTACGATTTCACTCATTACTGCCCCCTTGCATGGAATAGTGTTGTCCGGAGATACGGCCTCCCTTCGGATACCCGTTCCATATACCATAATATTTTCAAAAAAACAGCAGTACCTCGAAAATAATGTTATGAAATTAATCTCCAACATGAAATCCCGGCTAAGCTTCCCTTGGCTGCATAAATGTGATATGACAAAAAACGGCACTTGTCTGAGTGTGCCGAGTTCCTGAACAAGAAGGTAGTGTATGCCCGCTGACTCTCTTGAAAAATTAACCATCGACAAGACGCGTTTTAAACAGCCTGCGGCGGTCAAGCGTTCCTGGACCCGCAAATCTGTCATAGTGATATTCGTAATTGCCCTCATTGCTGCTACAGCGTTCTTTTACAGAAGTCGTTCCATCACGGTTGAAACGACCAGTGTCAGTCAATTTTTCCCCACACAATCTTTTACCATTTTGAATTCGAGCGGCTATGTCGTGGCTCAACGTAAAGCGGCTGTCGCTTCCAAGACAACCGGGCGACTGGAATGGATCGGAGTGGAAGAAGGGAGCAGGGTCTCCAGTGGACAGATTATTGCCAGACTGGAGAATAGGGACCTCGAAGCCGTTGTCCGTCAGGCTGAGGCGACTCTTCAAAATGCCGGGGCCAACCTGGATCAGGTGAAGTCAGAGTTGGGCGATGCCGAACAGAATTTCAGGCGCCAGAAGGACCTGCTGCGACAGGGAATCGTATCACAGGCAGAGTATGACGCTGCCGAGGCCCGCTTCAAGCGTGCCGCCGCCGTGACTGCCGGAGCGGAAGCCGGAATCCGGAACGCGTCGGCATCTCTGCAGGGAGCTAAAATAAATCTTGATTACAGTCTGATCCGGGCCCCATTTGATGCGGTAGTGCTGACAAAGAATGCCGATGTAGGCGATATTATTACTCCATTAGGGGCGGCGGCAAATGCCAAAGCGGCCGTTTTCACCATCGCGGATCTGGGTTCGCTGCAGGTTGAAGCGGATGTTTCGGAATCTAGCCTGTCCCAGGTAAAGAAGGGACAGCCTTGTGAAATAACACTGGATGCTCTGCCAGGCAGCCGCTTCCGTGCTGCAGTGCATACCATTGTGCCGACTGCCGACAGAAGCAAGGCTTCAGTGATGGTCAAAATCCGCTTTTTGGAACAGGACACACGCATCTTTCCGGAAATGAGCGCCAAAGTCGCTTTTCTGGAACGTGAAGCGCTCCCAGAAGACAAGAGAGCCAGGACAGTGGTAAATCCATCTGCCATCGTGAATCTTGGAGGCAGAGAGGGGGTTTATCGGATCAACGGAGATAGAGCCGTTTTTACACCGATTACCCGTGGGGCCAAAATGGGTGATCTGCTTGAGGTTGCAGGTCTGAAATCCGGCGATAAGCTGGTGCTCAGGCCTCTGGAGAAGCTGAAGGACGGCTCCAGAATCGCGTTGCCGGAGAAGAAATGATACCCCGGGAGCATGAAATGATAGTTTCCGTCAAAGCGGTATCCAAGTCCTACCAGCGCGGCAATCAGTCTGTGCCGGTGCTGGAGGAGATTACTTTTGACATCGCCAGGGGAGAGTTTCTGGCTCTGATGGGGCCATCCGGTTCCGGGAAATCCACCCTGTTAAACCTGATTGCCGGGATTGATTCAGTTGATAATGGTTCGATTATTATAGACGGAGTCGATATTGCAACGCTTGGCGAAAGCGCTCTGGCCTCCTGGCGGGCCTCTAACGTCGGCTTCATCTTTCAGTTTTATAATCTGATTCCAGTCCTGACAGCGTACGAAAATGTCGAACTTCCACTGCTAATGACGCCGCTTTCACGTCGTGAGCGTCGCGAACATGTTGAAACTGCCCTGAATGTCGTCAGCCTGACGGACAGGATGGAACATTACCCATCACAGCTTTCCGGCGGTCAGCAGCAGCGGGTTGCCATCGCCCGTGCCATCGTAACCGACCCCACTATTCTGGTAGCCGATGAACCAACCGGTGATCTAGACCGCGTATCCGCTGGAGAAATACTGGGTTTAATGGCGCGACTGAACGCCGACTTCGGCAAGACAATCATCATGGTCACCCACGATCCGAGGGCCGCTGAAAAAGCCCATATCATTCGCCAGCTTGAAAAGGGCGTGCTGAACGATGTTTATTAAGCTTCTTGTCCGGAATGCCTTCAGACATCGCCTGCGTACGCTGTTGACGATTCTTGGCATTACGGTTGCCATTCTGGCTTTTGGTCTTTTGCAAACGGTTGTCAATGCCTGGTATGCCGGTGTAAATGCCTCATCTGCCACCCGTCTGATTACCAGAAATGCCGTATCACTCGTATTCTCTCTGCCGATATCGTATCAGGAACGTATCCGGCGGATTGAAGGGGTCTCCGGGGTGTCATACGCCAACTGGTTCGGAGGCGTCTTTGTTACGGAGAAGAATTTTTTCCCCAATTTTGCGATTGAACCTCATAGTTATCTGGCACTTTATCCCGAATTCGTTCTCAAGCCTGATGAAAAGCGGGCCTTTATCCTTGATCGCAAAGGCTGCATAGTCGGGAAAAAACTGGCTGACCGTTTTGGCTGGAAAGTCGGAGACAGCGTTCCGCTTAAAGGAACTATTTTCCCTGGCAATTGGGAATTTGTTGTTAGAGGGGTCTACAGAGGTGCTGAAAAGTCGACTGACGAGTCTCAATTCTTTTTCCACTGGGAATATCTGAACGAAACGCTCAAAAAAACAGTTCCACGGCGAGCCGATCAGACCGGTGTATATGTTGTAGGATTGAAAAACCCGCAGGCTGCGGCCGAGGTTTCAACCGCGCTGGATGCGGCTTTCAAAAACTCGCTGGCTGAAACACTGACGGAAACCGAAAAAGCTTTTCAGCTTAGTTTTGTTTCCATGACCGAGGCGATAGTGGTTGCCATCCAGATCGTCTCATTTGTGGTAATTATCATTATCATGGTTGTTGTTGCCAACACTATGGCCATGACCGCCCGCGAGCGGATCGGTGAGTATGCCATCTTTAAAGCGATCGGTTTTCATGGGTTTCACATAGCCGGCATGATATTCGGAGAGTCATTGTTTATTACTCTGACAGGCGGATTCATCGGGATCATGTTGACCTTTCCGGTGGCTGGAAAATTCGGAGAGGTAATGGGTAACTTTTTCCCTGTATTCCAGGTTGACCGTGCAACCCTGTATCTGGATATTCTGTTTTGTCTGCTGCTTGGGGTAATTGCGGGCCTGTTTCCAGTCTGGCGTGCGGTGCGTATCCGGATTGCGGATGGATTGCGCAGAGTGGGATGAAGAGTCAGGTTTAGGTTGAGTCTGAGAGCAAGGAGTGATCTTCATGAAAATAAAAATATTGGTTGTGGATGATGAATTAAGTATGCGGGAGTTCCTCTCAATTCTACTGGAACGTGAAGGATATGACGTGTCGACGGCCGGAAGTGCTGAAGAAGCCTTAAAGCTGATGGATCTGTCACTTTTCGATCTGGTTCTGTCTGATGTGCAGATGCCTGGTCTGAGCGGAATTGAACTGCTGACCCGTATCAAACAGATTTCTCCGGAAACCGGTGTTCTGATGATCACAGCTTACTCCGCTTCAGAACAGGCGGTGGAAGCGATGAAGCTTGGCGCCTACGATTATATCGCCAAACCGTTCAAGATCGAAGAAATCAAGCAACTGGTTATTAACGCCCTCGAAAAACAGGGATTAAAGCGAGAGAACACACTTCTCAAAAAGGATGTTAATGAACGGGACAGCTTCTGCGGCATAATCGGAAAAAGCCAGAAGATGCGGGAACTTTTTGATATGATTCAGAAGGTTGCCGGCAGCCAAAGCAGCGTACTGGTGCTTGGTGAAAGCGGCACCGGCAAAGAACTGGCTGCCCGGGCGATACATAATTGCAGCCCTCGCAAATCAAAGCCTTTTGTAGCGGTCAACTGCGGAGCCATCCCGGAAAATCTGATTGAAAGTGAACTTTTTGGGCATAAGAAGGGTTCCTTTACCGGAGCTGTCAACGACCGCCCAGGGCTGTTCGAACAGGCTGAAGGGGGAACGCTTTTCCTGGACGAGATCAGCGAACTGCCGCTGCTGCTTCAGACAAAGCTGCTTCGAGTGCTGCAGGAACGGGAATTCAAACGGGTCGGATGTGTCCAGACCCGCAAGACTGATGTTCGAATCATCTGTGCCTCCAATCGTGACCTGGAGGGCCAGGTTAGAGACAGCTCTTTCCGGGAAGATCTGTTTTATCGCATAAATGTTGTACAGCTGCTGATGCCTCCGCTGAGGGAGCGGATCGAGGATATTCCGCTCCTGGTCCAGTATTTTTATGGAAAATACAAAAATGACAAGCGTGGTACACCGGCTTCCGTGACCCCGGGCGCTCTAAAAACATTGATGAATTACCCTTTTCCGGGAAATATCCGGGAGCTGGAAAACAGCATCGAACGCAGTCTGATTATTGATCCAGTCCTGATTTCTGAAAGCAGTCTGCCCAAACAGATACTGGCCGGTAAAAATTCGTGCCTTTCAGCCGATATTGAAATTCCGGAAGGTGGAATGCAGCTTGAACCGCTGTTGGAGGAGCTGGAGAAGAAATATCTGTTAAAAGCGCTGGAAATGACCGGAGGAGCCAAGAAAAAAGCCGGTGAACTGCTGGGGATGTCGTTTCGCTCGTTCCGCTATCGATTGGCCAAGTTCGGGCTTGACAGTGGGGAGGAGTAATTCCAATTTCATCCTTGATTTGAAACTGGAATAAGAGACTCAGATGTTTTTTTATTTTGCAGGTAGCGCTCCTTCTCGCTGTAGATGCAGCCGCAGTACTGCTGGCGATAGATACCGGCTTCCTTCGAAAGCCTGATCCCCTCCTGCCAGCCGGCGCGGAAGTCCTGGTAGCAGAATGCCACTCCGAACTCTCTCCCGATCTGCTCCCCCAGTTCCCTGATCTCATCGTGTTTCTGGTATCTGCTGTAGAGCAGTGAGGCGGTGAAGGCGTCGAACCCTTTCCCGGCAGCCACCCCGGCCGTAGCCCGCAGGCGCGATGCGTAGCAGTAGCTGCAACGTTCCTCAGGATGAGCTGCGACATTTGCCAGAAAGCCTTCCGGGTCATAGTCGTCACGCATGATCAGCGGCAATGATTCCTGTGTGGCCATTTGGACGACGGTATCACGGCGGCGGACATACTCCTGATAGGGATGAATGTTGTGGTTATAGAAAAAGCCGGTCAGGTCGTGACCGGCTGCTCTAAGGTTCCTGAGTGGATAGAGGGCACAGGGGCCGCAGCAGGTGTGCAGAAGGATGCGCATCAGAGGTTCTCCAGCATGTGTCCCATCTTGTTCTTTTTAGTTTTAAGATAGTTGCGGTTGGTGGAGGTTGCCTTGGCTTCAATGGCAACCCTTTCGACTATGTCAATGCCATAGCCCTGCAGGCCGATCAGTTTTTTTGGATTGTTGGTCAGCAGGCGGATCTTTGTGATCCCGAGAGAAAGCAGTATCTGGGCGCCGATGCCGTAGTCGCGAAGATCAGCTTTAAAGCCCAGCTCCAGATTGGCCTCAACCGTGTCGCGTCCCTTGTCCTGCAGCTCATAGGCCTTCAATTTGTTGACCAGACCGATTCCCCGACCTTCCTGACGCATATACAAAATAACGCCGGTACCTTCTTTGGCAATCTGTTCCATGGCGTGGTGAAGCTGCTCGCCACAGTCGCAGCGCTGGCTGCCCAGAACATCGCCTGTCAGACACTCGGAATGAACCCTTACCAGAACCGGCTCACCTTTTTTTAGCTCACCTTTGACCAGAGCGATGTGCTCGAACTTGTCAACATCGTTTTCAAAGCCGACGGCACGCCAAACTCCGCCGAAATTAGACGGCAGGTGGGCTTCCGCAACGGTCCGCACCAATCGCTCGTTCTTTAGCCGATAGGCAACCAGATCGGCAATGGTGCAGATTTTCAGACCGTGCTCTTTGGCAAAAACCTTCAGTTCCGGCATGCGGGCCATGCTGCCGTCGTCATTCATGATTTCGCAGATCACCCCGGCCGGTTTCAAGCCCGCCAAGCGTGCCAGATCGACCGAACCCTCGGTCTGGCCGGAACGTACTAGGACGCCACCTTTTCGTGCCCGTAGAGGAAAAATGTGACCGGGGCTGACCAGGTCTCTGGCAGTGGCGCCGTCAGTTACGGCAGTCAAAATGGTGTGAGCGCGGTCTGCGGCCGATATGCCGGTCGTGACACCGTGCTTGGCTTCAATTGAAACAGTGAAGGCGGTTTCGAAGGGCGATGTGTTATCACGCACCATGGGGCGCAGACCCAACTCGTCACATTTGTCGGGCGTGAGAGTCAGACAGATCAGTCCCCGACCGTACCTGGCCATGAAATTAATGTTCTCGGGTGTGGCAGCTTCGGCAGCCAGAGTCAGATCACCCTCGTTTTCACGGTCCTCGTCATCAACCAGAATAACCATTTTACCTTGGCGTATATCTTCAATTGCTTCTTCAATTGTTGAAACGGACATTTGGAAACCTTTCTAAATTAAATAAATCCACTCTCGGC
>CAZUGI010000135.1:0-6979 GCA_964619855.1 uncultured Geobacter sp.
ACTCCAGGCTGTTTCACGGATATTTCGGTCTGTTCGGGGGCGGGTCAAACGCCATCCTGATCCACAAAATATCAGGCGTACTGTTTTTCTTCAGTTCCCTGTATATGTTTTTTAACCACAAAAATGATGTTTCCACTTTTGATGATGGTGACTGGCAGTGGATCAAAAAGTACGGCGGTTATCTCACCCGCTATGGTAATCACTTTGACATCGGCAAGTACAACCCGGGTCAGAAACTGTTTGCCGTATTTATTGCCTTCGCAACTGTGGTACTAGGACTTACCGGACTCTTTATCTGGTATCCGACCTTCTTTCCGCGCTGGATTGTGCAGCTGTCACTGTTTATGCACAGCCTGATGTTCGTGGGATCGATCATGTTCGTGGTTGTGCATGTGTACCTTGCCACCATCGGCAACCCCGGCACCATCGAAGCCATGCTGTACGGCGATGTCCGTAAAATATGGGCCAGAAAACATCATCCCAAATGGTATAAAGAAGTCACGAATGACAATCCTTAATTCTGATGTATTTTGAAATAGTTGTGATATATTTAGAGCGGCCTTCGGGCCGCTTTTTGTTTGCCAATACTTTCAGCCGGGAGAAACCATGCCAACAACCGAACAGAAAATAGATGCTCTGAAAAAAGCCGCCGTAACTTTCCCGGAATATGCCGCCATTACTCCGCTCTTTATAGCGATCTATGAGTATGTTGCCGGTAAGGAGAATCAGACCGGCATTACGATCGATGTCTCCAGGATTAACCGAGCGGACCGCACAGATAACGGATTCCCACTGATTTCTCCTGCAGAAATATCTGTAGACCGGGAAACAGTCATTGTCTTTTTGATGGGGGTTATTTCTGTTCTGGAGCAGCAGGGTAAAGACGGGGATGAAGCTCTTGACAGGATTGCTCAGGCTCTCTCCTCGGGACGGCTTGAACCGGAACCCCTTCTTCTGGCTATCTTTGAGCGCCGCAGAGCTCCGCTGGACGAGGCTGCGATAAGTTTGGATGTTCCAGCGCCGCTGATAGAATACATCTTTGAGATTCCGCTTAAAGCGGCTCTGGAGTGTTGTGCTGACGATTTTACGTCTGAAGCTTTTGCAGACTGGCAGGAAAATATCTGCCCGGTATGCGGTGCCCGTCCCGGCATGGCCGAGCTTTCCGGAGAAGAAGGCCGCCGCCACCTTTGCTGCTCGGCCTGTTTCTACCAGTGGCCGTTCAAGCGTATCAAATGCCCGTCCTGCGGATGTGAGGATGCGGAGAAGCTCTCCTACTTTACGGCCGGTGAAGGGTCTACCCGGGTCGACACCTGCAAGGCCTGCAGCAGATACATAAAAACCCGTGATTCACGAAAAGGGAGTTCCGATGCTCCGCTTGAAGTAGAGGACTTGTTGACGATCCATCTGGACCTGCTGGCTTCCAAGGAGGGCTTTGAGCGCGGGAAGTAACAACGGCATTTCATAGGCCGGCATGGTATTGTACATAATTTTATGCTGGTTTGTTGTCTCAGGCTTTGATATACACATCTCCTGCCGGGTAAATTTGCAAGATCCGCCCTTTCAGGGTCGGAGACAGGGACTTCAGTCATGGAATTGTCCGACGAGAAGCTTAAAAGTGAACTTATCCTGGACGAACTCAACAGGCGACAGCGTTCAAAGGAGATTGTCGATGTTGAGGAGGAAAAGGTCAAGGTTGTTATCTTTGTCTGCGGCGCTAATCTGTTTGCGTTTTACGGCAGAGACATAAGAGAAATACTGCCATCCTGCGAAATATCCTGGGTTCCATGCCTTCCTGATTATATTCCCGGTCTCATAAATGTCAGAGGTGATATTGAATCGGTCATCGACCTCCGCTATTTTCTTGGCGAGGAAACTGATGCCATTGGCAAATGCCTTATTGCAATGGCCGTGCGGGGAGATTTTCACTCAGGCGTCATGATCGAATCCATTCAAGACGTGGTTGATATTCCGCTTAGTTCGATTCAGCCGCCACTTGCAACCCTTAACGGCGCTGCCCGCGATCTGGTAGTCGGAGAAATTGAATTTGGAGCCAAAACCATTTCCCTGCTGGATGTCGGGAAATTGTCAGCTCTTATTACGTTATGATCGACAACGGCAATATGCCTGTTGCCGTTTCAACCGGGACAGACCGGAGCACTACATTATTTTCTTCAGCCAAAACTCAACAGGTACATTCTGATCCGCTGAATCTGCTTTTTTTTTCTGTCTATGGAGTTCATTTCGCTGTTGACGCTGAGCAGGTGTCCGGAATGTCGGTCTACAACGGGGAAGCTGCAGATGACCTTTTCTGGTTTCACGATGTGTTTGACTACGGTTCCGCCGGCGCCGGATATATTTCGCCGACCATCATCAAAATCAGGACGGCTAGCGACTCTTCGTACCGTGTGATTATCGACTCTATGGAAGATATTGCCGAAGTCAGCCAGAGTGACATCCGTCTGTTTCCGTCATTGCTGGAATCCTTTACATTGCGGAACGGCATGTGGGGAATTCTGCCGCGAAACGGAATTATGGTTCTGCTGGTCGATTTTCAGCTGTTACTGAAACAGAAACGATCTGATTGAAACAGCTACTGATAAGAAAAACATAAGAGGGAGACAACCATGAAACTGACCACCAAATTTATCCTGATTAACGTCATCATTGTAACGATGGCGATTGCAATTACGTCAGGCTTCACTTTTGTCAGCATTCATAATGAAATTCACCGTCAGGCAAATGTCTCTCAGGAAGGAATATTGAAAGCCTTCTGGGAACTGCTGAGGGCCAAGGGGAGTGATTTTCATATCGCAAACGGCAAACTTATGGCGGGCGGGTATGTCGTTAACGGTAACTTCGAACTTCCTGACAAGATCAAGGAGATTTTTGGTGGTACAGCTACCATTTTCATGGGAGATACCCGGGTTTCGACCAACGTTCTCAAGCCTGACGGCAGTCGGGCGATAGATACCAAACTGGTCGGGGCGGCCTATGATGCGGTTATAAAGGAGGGCAAGCCTTATCGTGGTGAGGCGAAGATCTTGGATGTGCCGTATTTCACGGCCTATGATCCCATCAAAAACAGTAAGGGAGAGGTTATCGGCGTATTGTACGTGGGGGTGAAGGAGAGTGATTATTTTGCCGCCTACAACCATCTGCAGACGATTATGGTCATCATTACGGCAGTTATAGCTCTGATATTCTCCATTATCACCGGGTTGTTGATTAGAAAATCGCTGTATCCAATCGTTGGAAACGTGTCCGGGATAACCGAGAAAATCCACTCTCATGTCGGAGCCATTGCATTGACAATGGATCAGCAATCCGGTTTTTCCACTCAGCTTTCCAGTTCAGTCATAGAAATTTCGGCCACTATGGAGGAGTTCTCTTCCACGGCCAGCCAGATTGCCCAGCACAGCCAGAGCGTAGTGGAAAGGGCTGACAGGACTCTCGAAGATACCAAGGTCGGTGCGGCCGAGGTCGAAAACCTTAGTTTTAAGGTTAATGACCTCAGTCACAACATACAGGAAAATTTAAGTGAGATTGTGGAGCTGGGTAAAAAATCAAAAGAAATCAACAAAGTCATGGAAATCATAAATAACATTGCCAACCAGACCAAGCTGATTGCCTTTAATGCGGCTCTTGAGGCAGCCAGTGCCGGGGAGGCGGGTAAACGTTTCGGAGTGGTGGCGGTTGAGATACGTCGTCTGGCTGACAGCGTGGTCGAGTCTACTTCAGAAATTGAAGGCAAAATTACGGAGATTCTTGATTCGGTAAACCGGTTGGTGATGTCTTCTGAAAAGAGCTTTCAACTGATTCAGGAAGGTCAGGAGTATGCCTCCCATACCGTAGCAATGCTGATAGAAAGCGTTGACGGTGTTGAGGAAACCGCCGGCGCCGCCCGCCAGATCTCGCTTTCTACCCAGCAGCAGCAGATTGCCAGCAGTCAGGTCGTTCTGGCGCTTAAGGACATCGAGCAGGGAGTGCGCTTTGCCACTGATTCCATCAACCAGACAAATGGTGCGACCGACGAGTTGATGCAGCTTTCGGAGCAATTAAGAAAACTGGTCATGACTTTCAAGGGTGCCGGTGAATCTGGAGGATCTGGTAGTGCGGAAGAAGCGGAATCCCGCTAACCAATGCTGAAATCTGAAAACAGCATACGGGTACTGCTGGTAGATGACAGTGCTATGGTGCGCGATATGATCCGTGCCATACTGGAGTCGGATCCTGGTATTTCTGTGATCGGCGAGGCTGAGAACGGTGTTGAAGCCATTGCCAGAGCTGCCACCCTCAAGCCGGATATCGTTACCATGGATATCGAAATGCCTGTAATGGGTGGGCTTGAGGCTATTGAGAAGATCATAGCCGAGCATCCGGTACCGATTCTTGTATTAACCGCCCTGACCGGTGTGCGCACCGCTTTCGCCGCCATGTCAAAGGGCGCTCTCGACGTTATCGAAAAGCCGGATATCAGCCCAGAAAATGCTCAGACCCTGATTAACAAGATCCGCTACCTCTCCAAAGTTGATGTATATGCTCATCTGCAGGTCATGAGGAACCGCGGCCAGATAAAGAGCAGGCCCCCTGCCCAGAAAGGGTTTCCGAAGACCGGAATTGTTGCCAGAGCAGCCTCCACAGGCGGCCCGCAGGCCATCTATTCGATACTATCGCACCTGCCGGCCAATTTCCCCTTTCCCATAGTCATAGCGCAGCATATCGCCGAAGGGTTTACTCAGGGAATGGTGGACTGGTTTAACGGCGGAACACCCATGACGGTAGTTCAGCCTAGTAATGGCACCCCATTGGCCCCGGGCCACGCTTATATCAATCCAACCGAGCATTCGATGCGGATCAGCGAGCAGGGAATAATAGTCCTTGGCGCCCGGGACACAGGCAAAATCTACAATCCCTGCTGCAACACCCTCCTGACCTCTGTAGCCACAGCATACCGTAAAAGCGCAATCGGATTGATTATGAGCGGTATGGGCGATGATGGCGTTGCCGGCATACAGGCTATCAAGATGGCCGGCGGCGCGACACTTGCCCAGGACGCAGGCAGTTCTGTGATATTCGGCATGAACCGGCTGGCCGTGGATCGCGGCTACATTCACAAGGTTGTCCCGCTTGCCGGTATACCGGCAGAACTTATGCAGCGGGTTGGAGTCTGAATATGTCAGTCACCGCCAGACTCCAAAAAAAGGAAGAAGCCTTTGACCTGAATCCATTTAAAACAGTGCTGCTGCGTACGTGCGGACACAGCTTTGAAAATGAGCGCGCTCAGGCACTGCATACCGGATTGTGCCGGCGGATGATAGCCATGGATATTGTTTCTCCGGAGGCCTATCACGCTCTTTTATTGAGTGATCAGGACGAATTGCAGAAACTTACAGAGTTACTGACTGTCAATGAAACCTATTTTTTCAGAGAGCCTGAACACCTGAATCTCATTATTGATAAACTGATGCCTGAGTTCATGTCCGTCCGCAACCGCGGAGCGATCAGAATTTTGAGCGCAGGCTGTTCGACAGGGGAAGAACCTTATTCCATAGCCATTATGCTGCGGGAGCGTTTCGGGGCCGAGAGTGAAAGGCTGTTTACCATAACCGGTGTTGACATCGACTCCGCGGTTATCGCTTCAGCAAGACAGGGGCTGTACGGAAAAAGCTCGTTTAGAGGGATGGATCAGACTCTGCTGGAGCGCTACTTCAAACTGAACGCTTCAGGCCGGTTTCAGGTCAGTGACGCCATTAAAAAGCAGGTCGGATTCGAAGTTGTAAACCTGTTAGGCGCAACCTATCCGCAGAGGATGCTGATGCCTGACATAATCCTGTACCGGAATGTTTCCATTTATTTTCCTCAGCAGATTCAGCGGGAGATATTCGGCAAACTTGCCGAGCTTCTTGCCGAAGGGGGATGTCTGCTGGTTGGTGCATCGGAAACGTTTCATCATGACCTGGGCATACTTTCGCTCATTAAACAGGATTCGCTCTTTTTTTACCGCAAAATTCCAAAGATCATTTTTGAAGAACGAAGAACTACGAGTCGCCACGCCGCAGTTCCAGGGCAGGCACGGAGTGGATTGCAGCAGGCTGCGCCAGCTTACCCCCCCAGACCTGAAGCCAGTCAGCCCCGGACCAGGCACGAGACAAATCTGCATCATCGCAAGCATTCCGACCCTGTCGTTCAACTGGATGTCAGGGAAAGTTTTGACTCGGCCATCGCATTGGCCCACAGCAAAAAGTTCGAAAAAGCTCTTGCCATCCTGGATGAGATCTTAAAACAGGATGCAGCTTTTGAGAAGGCTCACTGCCTTAAGGGCAGCCTGCTTTTGAGTATGTCCCGTTTCGACGAAGCCCAGACCATCTGTGATGCCATTCTGAAAAGAGATTCGCTCTGCCTGGAAGCATATCTGATGCTCGGCATTATCGCCAGGCAGAAGGGTAATGACGATGATGCCTTACGGCGTTTCAGAGAGGCTGTTTACCTGAATGCCTCCTGTTGGCTGGCACATTTTTATTCAGCAGAGATCAGCTATGTGCAGCGGGATGAAAAGCGGGCACGAAGCGGTTATGAAGCGGCCATTCGAGTTTTGGAGAAAGGATCTCTTCAAAAACATGGGCAGGATTTTTTCCCGCTTTCATTTAATGCAGAGCAGTTCAGCGTTATCTGCCGGCACAAATTATCGCTCCTGACATCCAAAAAGGGATAAGCACACTACCGAAACGATTTTGCAGCAGTATGTAAAATATCTTTTAACTGCAAAAAGGCTGAATCATGGCATTTGATCACTCCAAATTTCTGGCACGTTTCGTCGAAGAGGCTCGTGAGCACTGTTCCAGAATAAGCGATGGTCTGCTCAACCTGGAAAATTCACCGGGCGATGCCGAGATGCTCAACAGCCTGTTCCGTTCAGCCCATACCATCAAAGGCTCATCCCGGATGATGAAATTGTCCGGAGTTACGGAGCTGGCCCACA
>CAZUGI010000136.1:0-6863 GCA_964619855.1 uncultured Geobacter sp.
CAGGCTGAGTGACAGCCCTGACCTCACCGGCCAGGCCGACCTCACCGAATACTACCGTCTGTGCCGGAATAGCCTTGTCGAGATGGCTGGAGGCAACCGCCATGATCATGGCCAGATCCGCAGCCGGCTCGTTTAGCCTTGCGCCGCCGGCCGCATTAAGAAATATGTCCTGACCGGCCATATGCAGGCCGACCTTTTTCTCCAGCACAGCAACCAGAAGTGCCAGGCGATTGTGATCAACCCCGATTGTCGTGCGGCGCGGCACCCCGTACGAAGACTGGGTAACCAGAGCCTGGAGTTCGACCAGCAGAGGCCTGCTCCCTTCCAGCGATGTGGTAACAACCGAACCGGACACCCCCAGAGGGCGCTCGGATAAAAAAAGCTCCGACGGGTTGGCAACGCCGCACAGCCCTTCCTGCTTCATCTCGAAGACTCCGATCTCGTTGGTCGAGCCAAATCGATTTTTGACCGCACGCAGTATGCGGAATGGATGGCTGCCGTCCCCCTCGAAATAGAGCACCGTATCCACCATATGTTCCAGAACTCTGGGGCCGGCTATCGAGCCATCCTTGGTGACGTGGCCAACAATAAAAACCGGGATGTTGCTCCCTTTGGCCAGCAGCATCAATTTACCGGCCGACTCCCTGACCTGGCTGACACTGCCGGGAGCTGATTCAAGAGTAGATGTCCAGACCGTCTGGATCGAATCTACAACCATGGCGGCCGGCTTGAGGGCCGTTGCCTGGGCCAGGATAGACTCCAGCGAATTCTCGGCAAGAATAAGAAGATTCTTGCTGGAAGCACCCAGACGTTCACCCCGCAGGCGCGTCTGCGAAGCGGACTCTTCGCCTGAGACGTACAGTACCTGGCCGGATGTTGAAGCCAGCGTATGCATGGCCTGCAGCAAAAGCGTGGAGTTGCCTATACCGGGGTCTCCGCCTATCAGAACCAGTGAGCCCGGCACTATCCCACCTCCCAGTACCCGGTCAAGCTCTCCGATTCCCGTGGCAACCCGGGTTTCTGATTGGGCCGGCACATCACAGATCGGCACCGGCCGTGACTGCCCGGTCGGATGAGCACCATGAGAAGTCCGGACTACATTCTCTTCGGCCATACTGTTCCAGGCTCCGCAATCCGGACATTTTCCCAGCCATTTAGGAGACTGGCTGCCACATTTCTGGCATGTAAAAACGGTTTTGTGCTTCATAGTGATTTCTCTTTCCGGTCAAAATAGAATCATTCTGCTGCCAAAATCAGGATTTTTACGATTACATTCTGTTGAATTGACAAAGAATGTATTGCGTATATTATTGCATGATCTTATCTCCCCGCACAAGGCAGGACAACGCGACAACATGGATTTTTACCGCCCACCAACATCTCAGGGTGCCATTGATGCTCTCAACAATGTCTACCGGGCTTTTCGAGCCTGGAAGTTCTACCCCAAAGGGCACCCGAACCGGCGTAGCAGCCTGAAGCAGGCCCATGCATCAATGCAGTCCATGCTGAATGGCCACGATCTTTCCCTCTGCTGCGGCCGCACCCGCTTTAGCTTTCCTGACGGCGAAATTATCGGGGATAATACCAGACTGACCAAATCGCTCTCCTACGAGCTGTTCGTGCGACGTATTCAGAAAATAACCTTTCTGAAAGATTTAAACCAGGAAGACCTGCTCGCCTTATTGAGGATCGTTGCTCTATCGCCGGAAACCATCCAGAAGTCTGGCGGAGTTGATAAAATCATGGCCGAGCAGGGTATTCGTTCCATCTGGGTAAATGAATTTGATCTGTCTGTTATACGTGGCAAACGCCAAGAAATAGAATCCAGAGGGATTACGCCTCAGGGATTTGATGAGGCCGACGAGGGGAGCAGCTCCGTACTTGATCAAAACCAGTTCAGGTCCGATGAAATACCTCCGGAACAGCTGCTGCCGATACTGCTGGGACGACTTTCAGCTGACCTGGATGACGAAATTTACATAATGCTGGTTAGGCAGGCTGTTTCCTGCTGCGAAGCCATGAAATCAAGACGGGAGCCACAGGCGCTGCTGCCGCTGCTTGAATTGCTGGCCGGACACACTAAGGATCCGGCACGCTCTGAAATCATTTGTGAGTTTGCACATTTTGCTATCGAACAGATTTCTTCCGGCAACGAGTTTGTCAGATTTGTACTTGGGCGTATGGAATATGCCGATGGCTTGTCAAAGCCGGCATTACAGGCTGTTATCAGCTGCGGTGGCCCTTCTGCGGTTGTTCTGGCTCTGGAACAGATGGCCCTCACCAACAAGGTTGCAGTGAGAAAGGCTATATCGAACCTGCTCGCCGGATTGGGCGAAGAGGCGGTGCCGCCACTCCTCAATATGCTGGGCGACAAGCGCTGGTTTATTGTCAGGAATATCGCCGCCATACTGGGATCAATTGCGTCCCCGGAAGCGGTGACCAAATTGGCAGACTGCCTGAGTCACTCTGACATCAGGGTTTGCAAGGAGGCCGCACGCAGCCTGGCCAAGATCGGCGGGAGAGAAGCTGAAGCAGCCCTCATTCGGGTTTTGCAACAGGACAACCCTGCGCTATGCCCGCAGGTTATCGCCTCGCTGGGAGGCATGAAAAGCAGAAAGGCATTGGCCGAACTCATTAAGATTGTGGGTGCCAGCGACATATTTTTGAAATCTCTGGCCCTCAAGATCGACGCATTGTCGGCCATCGCCATGATCGGTGACCGGCAGGTCACATCTGCACTTGCAATACAGCTCTCAACTCATTATCTTTTAGCCTCGGCCCGCGGGAAGCAGCTTAAAATCGCTATCGTGGATTGCCTCGGCAGACTTGGAGACCCACAAGTGCTGCCGGTGCTTAAGAAAATGTCATACGCCCAGGATGACCTCGGAAATGCCTGCAGCGAAGCAATTGAACTAATCGAAAGGTCAGGGAGTGCTAAAATTGGAGGCTCTTGATCAGCAAAATGCCCTCAGAGTAATCACTCTGTTCTCCGGGGCGGTTAAGGGAATGGCTTTTTATCCACCTTCTCACCCTGCCATCAGACAGCCGTTAATTGAACTTTACAAAATACTTGCCGTCGCCTTTGGGCGTGAGCCGCAGGTTTCGTGGGGCGTTCTGGACGGCGCCATGTTCTTCGACAACCATATCTTCGCATCACCTTCAACTGCAGTTGCAGACCTGACAAACCGCATGCTGGAAAAATCGATTGGCAGGATAACCGTCTCGTCCGGAGCCAGCATTGATGAACTGCTATATTTTATTAGGCTTTTTTCCGCCAGGACTGTCAACTTTGAAGAACTGTCCGATCAGATGGCCCTTGAGGGCATCGCCCAGATCAAAATACTTCGACAGGGGGCAGAAACATTTGATGAACAGGATGAAGAAATTGAAGTTGACGCCGAAGGTGACCACGTTGCCACCTACAACAAGGCTCTGGTGGCAATCAGAGCCATCTGCCGCGACATAGAGCGGGGCCGGATTCCAAACAGTGCGCCGATAATCAGGGTTGTTGACCGCATGGTGGCCCTCACCATGCAGGAACCATGGGCCCTGTTAGGGCTGACCATGATTAAGGACTACGATAACTACACCTTTAACCACTGTGTCAATGTAGGTGTGCTGGCAATGGCCTTGGGAACCTCCCTCGGATTGGACACCGAAACCGTCAAGGACCTGGGGGTTGCCGGACAGCTGCACGATATTGGCAAAACAATGATTCCAAAAGATATTATTAACAAGCCGGGCGCCCTTACCAGCACCGAATTTGATGAAATCAAAAGGCACCCGGAGCTGGGAGCAAAAATAATCCGTGAGATGGGCGGCCTTTCTCCGCAGATAAGCCAGATAGTTCTGGGACACCACCTGCACTACAACAGAGCCGGATATCCGGGGTGGGCCAGAAAACTCCCCTTTGACCAGATGATTGATATAGTCGCCATAGCGGACACTTATGACGCCATCACAACCCTTCGGGCCTATAAACATCCAGTCAACCCCAGAACGGCACTTCATGAGATGCAGGCCCTGACCGGAACCCTGCTTGATGGTAAGCTGCTGGCACATTTCGTGGGAATGATGGGTGACTTCCCGGTCGGCACTATTGTGAGGCTGGATACTAATGAAGTTGCGGTGGTATACCGTCCAAACACTCTGGATGAAACTGCGCCGGTGGTTCGCGTACTTATTGACGGAGATGGCAAGCGCCTTCATGCCCCGCGTGAACAGTCGCTTGTGGCGCAGGACGGCTCGCGCTATGCCAGCATAGTTACCGTTGTAGATCCATTATTGAAAAATATCGACGTCGGACAAATGCTTTCAAGCGGCGGTTATTAAAGCGGGATCAGGCTGAGTGCTGTTGCGGCAGCCTGCCTGGTGGAGGCATGATTGGATGTCAGCAGAGACCTTATCTGACCGAGTGAGGCAAGATCTTCGAGTTTCGCCAGAGTCAGGGCGGCCTCAGCCTCCAGAACACCGTCGCTTGCCTCCAGAAATATCCGCAGCTTCTGCAGTACGCCTTGGGGCGGGGAAAAATTACCCAGAGCAGATATGGCCCTGGCCTGAACGGCCGGACTCTGATCATCGAGCCGCTCGGTCAATACCGGCACAGCCGCCGGGAACTTCAATCTGCCCAGCACCTCCACCGCCGCCGAGCGGATGTCCGTCTCCTGACGCCCGGCACAGTAAATCAGAGGCTGCAGCACCGCCTCGCCTCCAATATCTCCCAGGGCATATATGGCAGCAATTCTGGCCCCGATATTCCCGTTCTTCAGGCTCTGAATAATTCCTTCAATATCGCTGAGCCCTTCAAGCTTCTCAATAGCCTGGGCTGCTGCAATCCGCACCGTCGGCACACTATCCTTAAGAAGCGGCCGTAGGGAGTCTATTCTCGATCTGGCTCTGTCGTTCATGTAAAATATTTATCAGAAATGGCCGGAGGGCACAACTGCTATTTGAACAATTGCAGCTTGTGTGAAAGGCAGGTTCTTGCTATATTGGCAAACGTTTTGACAGTGATTACAAATGACTCTGCCGCCTTTCAATACTGGCTGCACATAACAAGGAGAGCAAAATGATGGGACCAGTCGAGATCAAACCGGGACTGCACTGGATCGGGTCTGAGGATCCTGACTTACGTACATTTGATGACCTTTTTCCGACAGAACATGGCACCACCTATAACGCCTACCTGCTCAAAGGTTCAGAAAAGACCGTTTTGATTGATACTGTCGAAGAAAAATTCGTTGATGAGTATATGGACAAGGTCCGGTCACTGGTCGATCCCAAAAAAATCGACTATATAATTGTCAATCATTCGGAACATGACCATTCCGGATCACTGGCCTACCTGCTTGATCAGGCTCCCCAGGCAACGGTTATCTGCACGCCGGCCGCTAAAAACTTCCTTGGAAACATCCTTCATCGGCAGATCAATGTCCAGACCGTCAAGGATGGGGATACGCTCGATATCGGCGGCCGTACCCTGCGGTTCATACTGGCTCCCTTCCTGCACTGGCCGGATACGATGTTCACACGGCTTGAAGAGGAAAATATCCTATTCACCTGTGATGCTTTCGGTGCCCATTACTGCAGTGTCGGTCATATCTTCAACGACGAGTGCGATGATTTCACTTCAGCGCGGCATTTCTATTTTGACTGCATCTTCCGCCCCTTCAAGGATAAAGTGCTGACCGCCGTCGAGAAAATCAGGCACGACGTGATTGACATGATCTGTCCCAGCCACGGCCCGATCATAAGACAGGACCCCTGGAAAGTTATTCAGCAGTTTGAAAGCTGGAGCAAACCGACCTCCCAGAACAGGAAAATCTTCATCCTGTTCCTTTCTCCACACGGCAGCACTGAAAAAATGGCCAACGCCGTGTCGCGTGGTGCAACCCGCGACGGCCTGGATGTAGTCAGTTACCACATCAACAGCCTGAGCGCCGCCGAACTGCGTAACCTGATGGAAGAAGCCGACGCCCTTATATTCGGCATTCCGACCTTTAACCGTGACATTGCCAAGCCGATGTGGGACGTGCTGGCTTACCTCAGCACAGTCCGGCTTAAAACCAATCTGGCCGGGGTGTTCGGCAGCTACGGCTGGAGCGGCGAAGCCTGCAAAATGGCCGAAGATCGCCTTAAAAGCCTTGGTTTCAAGCTGGTCGCGGATTCGGTACGTACAACATTCTCACCCAAGCCGGAAGTGCTGGAGCAGTGCGAGGCGCTTGGCAAGGCGGCGGCAGACGCGGTGACGACCAGATAGAATCTTGCTGCAACTTTTTACAACCTGAATGGGCGGGCAATTTATCCCGCCCATTTGATTAATGAAACTGAAAACCAGTTACACTTGTTCACTCCAGAGTTTTTCTGAAGCGCGCCACTGCAACCCCCAGCAGCAGCACCCCGATCACAGCCAGACCAGTCAACTGCTGCCAGAGCGCAGCCAGCCCCACCCCTTTGAGGAAGATGCCGCGGATCACCACCATATAGTAGCGCAGCGGGTTTAAGAGCGTAAGCCACTGCACAGGTTCAGGCATGTTTTCGATCGGGAAGGCGAAACCGGAGAGCAGCATGGCCGGGAAGATGATGAAGAAGGCGCTCATCATGGCCTGTTGCTGGGTCTGGCTAACTGTGGAGATTAGCAGTCCGATACCCAGTGAGCTCATTAGGAACAGGGTCGTTGCCAGAAACAGCAGCCATAAACTGCCCCGTACCGGCACATGGAAGACCAGCGCGCCCACCGTACTGATCAGAGCCACGTCGATGTAGCCGATCAGAACAAAGGGAAGCGTTTTGCCCAGAATAAATTCCCTCTTGCGGATGGGGGTGACAATCACCTGTTCAATAGTGCCTATCTCCTTCTCCCG
>CAZUGI010000137.1:0-6610 GCA_964619855.1 uncultured Geobacter sp.
ACCTTGCGGTGCCAGATCCTAAGTCTGGTGCGTCTGCCAATTCCGCCACTCTCGCATTTTGATTGATGCCGGTAAAAAATCTATTGTAAATCGAATAGTGAAAAATATGTGATTAAGACAAATAGGTCAAGTAATTATTGAAAATATGTTGCCAAGGTTAAGGCTCAGACTTACCCTCCGGACAGCTTTACTCTGTAGCCGCGTGTCTGTAATTCAAGCAGCAGAGCGTCTCGATGATCACCCTGGATCTCGATGACGCCATCTTTGACAGTGCCGCCGCAACCGCATTTTTTCTTGAGCTCACCGGCCAGTTCCTTGAGTGATGGAACTGGAAGAGGGATGCCGCTGATGATTATAACCGTGCCGCCTCCGCGCCCCTTGGTCTGACGCTGCAGGCGTACCGTGCCGTCTGACGGTTGGGACGGAGACTTTTTCAAAGTATCTGGTGTTGATATTCGCCCGGTCTCGCTGGAATAGACGACGGCGTAGTTTGAATTCTTCATGTAAGTCATCTCAAGAAAAGTTGTTTATTTGCCCCAGTCCCTTGCGTACCTGAAATCACGATCTATGGTCCGGTTCGAAACTTTGGCGATTACCGGCAGGCGTCTTTTAAAATGCGAATTCTGGATTTTGGAATAGATGCTGTCTATGAATTCACCATTCAGTCCGGATTCAACAAGTTCAGCCCGGTTGAGGCGCTGGTCCACCATGCGGTAGAGAAGTTCGTCAACCTGGCGATAGGAAAAGCCCAACTCCTCTTCGTCAGTCTGCCCGGCCCATAAATCAGCCGAAGGCTGTTTTTCTATTACTGCACGCGGAACTCCCATCGTTTCTGAAAGCTGCCAGACCTGTGTTTTGTAAAGGTCGCCGATCGGGTTCAGGGCTGAGGCCATATCGCCGTAGAGAGTTCCATAACCCAGCAGAAGCTCAGTTTTATTGCTGGTGCCGAGCACCAGTGCCTTGAGCAGGGCGGAGTTGTCAAACAGTATTGTCATTCTTTCACGGGCCATTTTGTTGCCGCGACGCATATTATCGGCATCCGGGTACATATCGAAATAGGCATCCACCATGGGAGTGATCGGCACTACCGTAAAATTTATTCCGCAGGCGGATGCCACCAAGTTGGCGTGAAGCTCACTTTCAGGGTTGCTGGATTTATAAGGCATGCAGATGGCATGAACGTTCTCCGGTCCGAGCGCTTCGGCTGCAATGAATGCTACCAGAGCTGAATCTATGCCGCCAGATAATCCCAATACAGTCTTTTTCAGCCCCACTTTGTGGACTTCGTCCCGTACGAAGCTGACCAGAAGACGCCGCAGTAATTCAGTATTTGCCGTCAATCCTGACATTAGTGTCCCCTTTCGCGCTCGATGCGCCGCAATTCCTGCATGGTCACAAACAGGTTCTCATCGCGCAGCATGGGGGAGAAAATTCGCTCACGCCGTAGGCTCCCTTCATCGAGTGCCGCTGAAACGGAGTCCTCTTCCAGTATTTTTCCACGGACTATGGATTCGCCGGAAGCGGAGACGTATTCGGACCCGCCCCAGAAATTAACCCCATCCTCGTAGCCAACCCGGTTGCAGTACAGTATCCGGCAGTTAAGAAACAGTGCAGTCGTGGAAGTCAACTGCTGCCATGCCCTGGCAGAGTCAAGGGATTCTCCGCCCATTCCCCGTCCGGGACTGCTGGAGAGGCAGATCAGTGTGGTTGCACCGTCCATGGCCAGTATGTATGAGGACGACATATGCCACATATCCTCACAGATCAAGAGGCCCATGCGACCCAGTCTGGTGTCGAAGGCCCGGAAACGCTCGCCGCGCGCCAGATAGCGCTGCTCATCAAACAGTCCGTAGGTGGGAAGATAAACCTTGCGATGCCGATGGCGGATAAGACCGTCTTCCAGGTACAGAGCCGTATTGAAGAAACGGTAGTCGTCGGTCACTTCAACAAAACCGACTGCAATTGATATGTCTCTGGAAAGCAGCACGAGTCGCTGAATTTCGGGAGAGTCGAACCGCAGCGCCACTTCCGGCACGAGATCTTTCAGGAAGTAACCGGTAAGGGCCAGTTCAGGAAAAACGATCAGATCTGTTTTTGCAGACGAGGCCAGCTTGATCTGCTCTTCAATCAGTTCCAGATTGTCGGCAACGCAGCCGAGTTTCGGTTTTATCTGGGACAGGACAGCGGTAAAATCCATGATCAGGCTCCTTCTAATAGGCCAGGTCGAAAGCGTTTTTGATGTGATCGACCGCATGTGCGCCGTCAGTATGCAACAAAATGGCAATTACGTCAAACCGGGCGTTGGTATCATGCAGGCGATTTTTTGATAGCCAGGTCAGGGCCGCTTTTGAAATCTGGCGCTGCTTGAAGGATGTCACGGCCAGTTGCGGTACGCCGTAAGAAAGCCCTCGACGGGTTTTCACTTCGATAAAAGTCAGGCTTTTATCTCCGGGATCGCGGGCGATAATGTCAACTTCACCCCCCTTGCAGCGGAAGTTACGTTCCAGAATCCGGTAACCTCGTGCAATCAGAAAATTAGCAGCTATCTCTTCACCCAGTACGCCGGTTCCATGGTTGCCGGACGTCTTTTCTTCCGGATTTTGCACACCTGTTTTGGCGCCTGGCAGATTCACGATGGATTGCCGGTCTGTCTGAATACTCGATACTGCAGAGCCAAAAGCCCGATGATGGCCAGTGCTACTGCTCCGTACAGAAGATGTTTGTAGCGCTCAGTAAATGGGCGGCGGGCTTTGTCGCCGGCGAATTTTGTGTTGGGACGGGCTGCTTCCAATTGAAAGAGCGGAATGTTGTCTATGTTCTCTTTGGCGATCAGTGTGCCAAGGTCGTAATGAGGCATACGCGCCGCCGGGTTGCCCCAGAACAGATAAAACTTGCGCTCCGGATTGTGTTTGAAGACGAGTACCCGTTGGTAGACATCCCCTGAAACTCCGGTGATTTTGAGCGGCGGGTTGTCATAGTCCCTGATAACGAGACGGAACTCTTTGGCTGCAATCTCCGGTATGTCGATCGTAAGCTGCGATTCGTGAATCCTGTCAGTGTCAAAATTGTAGACAGTGCCGGTCGCCCATGTCTGCCAATCACTGCCGTTACGCCTGACCTGCACCTCCACTGAACGTTGAAAATTGCGGTCGGACGTAACGATGGAAATACGGTCAAGCGGGAATGCGGTATTCATGGTTACTAAATAGCGACTTTCACGCGATTTTTCGTCAGATTCGCTCTTTACCACGCTTCCACGAATATTGTTGCTCTGGCCCGGGGTGGTGATATTCCCGAACGCCTTGGTGCCGGAAATGTTCAGAGGGGGGGCATCACCGTTTGTAATTTTGAGCGCCAGGTAACGAAACGAAGAGTTCGGATAGCTTATTCGGGTGAGTCGCATACCGGCTTCCCGTGAATTGTCAAAGATGACACCGTCTTTCCGGATGGTATTCCAGCTTGCTCCGTCCGGGCTGCCCAATACCTGGACCTGTCTCGAAAAGTTGGTGTCGCTGGTAACAATCTCCACGGCGCCGGAGCGCTGCTGTCCCGGTTCAAGCACAAGTTCAACCCACGTTTCGCCGGAAGGGGTCAAGGATAGGTTGCGCTGGACTGCCGAAATTTCACGAGGTCCTTTTTCCGGCCTGCGCTGGACGATCTGCCATGGAACCTCTTCCATTTTGTCGTTCATGATCCTGAGGTCTGCAAACAGTGGAGAAGCCTGCTGATCTCCGAGTTGATAGGGGGAGATGTTGATGCCGGCGAGACTCTCTTTGCCCGCCGTTTTATGGGTTGTTATCCCGGCATATTTTTCCCACAGACGCTCGTCGAAGGTCGAGGCATCAACTGTTATCGGCAGAATGTAAACCAGCAGGACAGCTAAGATCAGTCTGATCATGGCGATTCGTCTCCGAAGATGAGGTTCTTGAAGCGGTTGTAGCTGTAGGATACGGCCAGAAGAAGCAGTCCGAGCACGATGAACGATATAATTCTGTACAGGGTCTGCAGTGAGGAAAGATCGAAGAAAAACACTTTCAGAATTGTAATTCCAAGAGTGAGTATGCCGAGTATCCGGGCGCCCCTGATCCGCCGGGCTATTCCGAAGCCGGTCAGAAGTGACGCATAGAGTGCCCAGAGTATGGAGATGGAGAGCTGATAACCATAGTGGCGTGCCAGCCAGTCCAGATGCAGTGCCGGGGCACGAAACCGGAAAAAATCATGAACCTCTGCCGACAAAAGTGCAAGTGAGAGCACCTGGGCGATGATAAAGGCAGCCCCCGGAAGATGGACTTCGTTCCCTTTCAGGCGGTAGCTTGTCCTGGTCGCCGTGCAGGTTATTACATAGAAGGCGGCAATCGCGGCGGCACAGATCAGAAAACGGCCATTAAGGAGTGGAATGAAACGCTGGAAAGGCTCCAGATGCAGATGGAGGTCGTCAACAAAACGGAACAGCACCAGAATTCCCAGCATATATGAGCAGTTGCGCAGCCACTGATGTGACAGATGAAGACCCATCCAGCAGAAAACTGCCATTTCGGCTGCCAGGGCGGGCATGATCCATTTATGATCCAGAGAAACAAAGGCGGCTATGATTGTTATGATGACCGAAGCTCCGGCATACGATGCTATGCTGAGTTGAGATCCGGGCGTGCGGCGGCGAAGCAGTTCAGCGAACAGCAACTCTATGGCGGCCAGCAGCAGAATTGAGATTTTAAGTTTCCAGGTATGGACACTTTGCTGAGCGAGGAATGCAAGCAGGAAGAAAGCGGCGTTGCCGAAAATCACAATCTGATCGCAGCGCGTCTCCTCGCGCTCTGAATATAGTCGGGTGACAAGTATGTAGCAGGTATAGAAAAGGTAGAAGACGGCAATAATAATGAAAGCCGTCATTTTTTGTCCGGCGGTAAAATGCTCGCTGTGCCAGCCTGCATAGAGAAGTGCCGAGCCCGCCAATGAAGCTGCAACAAGGCTTGGCCAGTTGCGGAATCGTAGCAGCATTATGACACCTGCATCCAGGAGCAGGATATAGCTGAAGAGCGTCAGCGGCTGGTTGCGGCCGGTTGAGAGCATGATTGGAGTGAGAAAGCCGCCCAGAAGGGCAATAGTCGCAAGCGGATAGGAGCTGTAGCGGACCGCAAGCATCATTCCGGTCGTTGTTACCGCCACCAGAGCGGCCATTGCCAGCGGTGCCGGGATAAGGTGATAAAGGGCAAAGGCAGCATACATCGATAGATAAAGCACCCCGAGGCCGCCACCGGTCAGCATCTGGCCGTAAAGCGACAGGTTGCGTTTCTTCTGTAAATATTCTCCGGCACCGATAAATGCCGCGCCCCAGAATATACCAAGCATTATGCGTCCGGCTTCTCCGATTAGTTTGTTGTCAAAGGAGTATTTGAGGAAGAAAGCTATGCCAAAGAGTATGGCCAGAACACCAATTCGTCCGATCCAGCGTGTTCCGATGGCGTTTTCAATCGATTCGCGTGCCGCAGATGACGGTGCAGGCTTGGCTGCTTCCATGTTTTGGACGGATATATGGTGAGAAGCGGGGTGATCGTCCATTTTTCGCTGGACTTCCCGCTGCTGGGCGGGATGACCCTTGAGGGTCGCCACTTCATTTTCAAGCTCCTGGACTCTCGAAAACAGGGTGTCTATACAGCGATTGATCTGTTCATCTGATCTCATGTGACAACTCCCCTATGGCAGCTTCTCAAGGAAATTTGAATCATCAAAGCCGCCATTCTGATTCAGTCCACGGATTCGGTAATACTTGTCCAGCTCCTCTTCAAAGCGCACACGGTCAATGGGGTGGATATCTATGCCGTCACCACTGCTGCCAGGCTCATTGAAAAAACGCTGAGGAAGAATATCGTCCTTGCGCGAAAAGCCGTTGGCGCAGTTGTAGAAGCGCTCCGTCAAACAGATTCGTCTGCCGATCTCCTTAAGGCGCTGGGGGGAGTAGCTTACTCCGGTGGCAGCTGTTAACAGTTCGGCATATTCCTCAAGGCTGGCCCCGAAAAACGAAAATTTACAGGCTACCATCGAATCAATTGCAGCATTGCTGTCCTCGGCAATTGCAATAATACGGGCTTTGCCGGAAAAGGAGAAACGGTCGGTCGGAACCGGCTTTCGCAGGATTTCGTGCGCTATGGGATAGGCCCTTAAATGGCAGCCGCCGCGGTTACTGGTGCAGTAAGCCAGTGCCATGCCGTAGGCACCGCGCGGGTCGTAAGCCGGAAGTTCGAGAGATTTGACGCTCATTGAAAGCTCCGGTCGCCCCATCTCTTCGGACAGACGGCGCGATCCGAGCGCCAGCAGTGGGCCTTCCCCGCGTTGCAGTGCAATATCCTCAAGCAGACCTGGTATCTGCTCTGCGGTTGGAAAGCTCCCCCGGATCTCGCCCCAGGCCGAGAGGCTGGCGGCGGCGGTGATGGTGTCCAGTCCCAGGTGATTGCAGAGAGAATTGGCTTTTACAATGGCATGCAGATTGTCAACATTATTGAGAGCACCAAAATGTGAAACTGTTTCGTATTCCGGCAGATGTCCGCCGACATCAGCTGATTTTTTACACTGGATCGGGCATCCGTAGCAGCCATCTTTTTTTGCCCCGCAG
>CAZUGI010000138.1:0-6584 GCA_964619855.1 uncultured Geobacter sp.
TCAGCAGCAGGGATACTCTCTGAATGAGGTTTATTACCGCATCCTTGTCAATCCCCTTCTCGCCGCGTACGCCGTCAAGAAGTGCTGAAGTCTTGATGGATGCCAGCATTTCTTCCGCTTCGACCTTGGTGACCGGCGCAATCTTGAACACGACATCCTTTAAAACTTCAACGTAGATTCCACCCAGGCCGAACATCACCAGATGCCCCAGTGCCCGTTCGGCTGTGGCACCGATAATCAGCTCGTGCCCACCCGGCAGGAACTTCTGAACGAAGAATTTCAATGTGCCGAACTTCCCGAGCCGGCTCTGCATATCTTCAACCGTTGCGCGGACCGAGTCGGCGTCTTTTAGGTTGATGGCAACGCCCCCCATGTCACTCTTGTGGTCGATTTCTTCACAGTCAACCTTGACGACAACCGGGAAACCGATTTTTTCAGCCGCTGCAACTGCTTCGGCAGCGGTAGATACAACTTTCCAGCTGGCAACCGAGATTCCGTAGGCCTCGAATATCGTATAAACATCCGAAGCTGACAGAACCGAGCGCCCTTCCTTCTGAGCCAGTTTTATAATCCCTTTAGCTTTGGCAGCATCAACACCGGAGAATTTCTCAGCCTGACCGATATTCCGCTTCTTGATACGACCGTAACTGCTAAGAGCTCCGAGTGCTTTGGCGGCATCAGTAGGATTGGCGTACATCGGGACATTGCCGGCCTTGAGGATTGCCAGAGTTTTCTGGAATCGCTCCAGGGATAGGTTAGTCATAAAGTTACAGACCAAAGGCTTTCTGCCCAGCTTGTTGATCGCAACAATCTCGTGCGCAACCGCATCGGTGTCGGTGAAAGGAGCGGTGACAAAATTGATGAAGATGCTGTCGACCAGCTCCTCTTCCAGCATCACTTCCATGGCGGCCCGGAACTGTGGTCCTCCGGCCGTGGCCACAACATCGACCGGATTTTCGAGAGCCGCCTCGGGAAACTGGGTCTCCTTGAGTTTCGCAATTGATTTTTCAGATAATTTGGGGACATCCAGTCCGCAGGAGACCAGAACATCGGTGGCGATTACTGCCGGACCGCCGGTATTGGTTATGATGCCGACACGGTTGCCGGTCGGAATGGGCTGGGATGAGAAAGCCATGGCCGCCCGCACCATCTCGCCTTCGTCGGTGAATGGAATAATACCGATTTTCTCGAAGATCAATTCGGTGGCGATATCAACACCGGCCAGAGAACCTGTGTGAGATGAGGCGGCCTTGGCCCCCTGCAGGGTTCGACCGGCCTTCATGGCCAGAATCGGCTTTTTGGCAGCCACTTCACGCGCCACTTCGAGGAACTCGAGCGGATTTGAAAATCCCTCGGTGTAGAGGATGATAGCTCTGGTTCCGTCGTCATCTCCGTAATATTTAAGGATTTCCGGAATGGAAACATCGCAGGCGTTGCCGTTGGAGGCGTACAAGCGCTGGCCAATGCCCAGATCATAAAGCGCCTGCATGATCAGGGCTCCTACTCCGCCGCTGAGCGTAACCACCGAGATGTGGCCAGGTTCAGGAAGGGTAAAAGTAAAGTTACAGTAGGCATTCAGGGTCGGATCGCTGTTGATGATACCCTGGCAGTTGGGTCCGAACAGCCGGACGCCGTACTGTTTGGCGTTGGCCAGAAATTCCTGCTGTAGCCGGTCACCCTCCTCGCCCATCTCACTGAAACCGGCCGAATTTATGATAACCGCCTTGATCCCTTTCTGGCCGCACTCTCTGATGGCTTGAGGGACCATCGGGGCCGGAATGATGATATGGGCCAGATCGACCTCGCCCGGTACCTCCTCCAGAGTCTTGTAGGCCTTGATTCCGCGCACATCCGGTGCCGTAGGATTGATCGGGTAGATCGGACCGGTGTAACCGTAGGTCTGCAGGTTTTTAATGATAACGTTGCCGATCGAGAGTTCCTTGGTGGAAGCACCTACAATTGCCACCGCCCTGGGCTTGAATAATGGGTCCAGCATCTTATTTTCCCTCCTCAAGCTGTTCAATGAAGGCTTCAATGTTGGTTTTGGTCTGTTCGTCAGAAATGCAGCGCAGGTCATTCAGATCGCCGGAGATCACCAGACTGGGGATGCCGGTTTCAGCTTCGATCCGCTGCGGCAGACCATAGCGGTTATTGGAGTTGTAGGGGCAGGTCTTAGCGTCATGGTAGATGATGCCGTCAATATGAAACTTCTGCAGCATCTCCTTGATGTAGCCCCCTTTGTAGTCGTCCGAACGGACTATGAAAAGCTCCAGGTAAGCTTTGGCCATGCTCCGGATCGGGTCTCCGCCGTCAAAAGCCGGGAAGATCCAGCTGCTGCAGTATGTGGAGGCAATGACAGTGGCGTGAAAACCGGAGAAAAGCTCAGAATGCTGCCTGAGGCGCCCCCAGACCGGCATACCTTCCCAGTAAATCCGCACAGATTCACCATCGACAGCACCGACTCCATCGGCAATTCTCTGCTCCAACTCAGCCAGCAGCACCTGGTAATACTCTACCGCCTCACGGGTGCCGCGCAGCACGACGGCCGGTCCCATATGAATGGTTCCATCGAAAAAGGTAAGCGGAGCCGGCGTGACAGTGGCTGTCTCCAGAACTCTTTTCCAGAGCTCGGTACATTCGCGAGAAAGCGAAACGACCTCTTTCAGACGCTCCATATCGAGTTTTGTGCCGGCAATTTTTTCCAGCGTCGGAATCAACGCCTCAATCTGGTTGGCAACGTCCGTAATATGGGCGTCAGTGACTTCGTTGACGTTTTTAGGAGATGTTATACCCAGTGCAGGCACTCCCAGCTCCTTGGAATACCAGGCGAACCAGTCCTGCACATCGCGGCACTGATTGGTGTTATAGACCAGCACATCGGGCTTTGGCACCGATTCAATACCGGGATAGGCCTTGGCCAGCGGAGTAAAACCTTTCAGATAGGCTCCGATATCGGCCGTTAGGTAGGAACAGATATCCGGCGAGTAGCCGATGGCGTTAGCTTCCGGGATCAGATCGGTCGATGTGCGGGTAGCACCCAGCATGGCAGCGTGATTTTCAGGAAAGTGAACCGCATATCCCAGCGCTCTCAGCAATTCGGCCGGACCAACACTGGTGCACCAGGCCACTTTTCGGGTATCGCTCTTGGCGGCCGCATCCAGATCGTAGAAGTAATCCGACATGAGTGCATTCATTTTATCAGCTGCTTGAATCTTGCGCCTGGCTGGTTTCTTCTCTTCAGTCATAACTCTTCCTCCACTGTTACATTTCCTTCCAACGCGTAAAGCGCCGCACCCACTGCGCCGGCCAGCTGCGGCAACTCCGGGAGCAGGATCGGACGGGCGATCAGCTCTTCGGTCATCTGCACAATATAGGGGTTGTTGGCCACCACACCGCCCGTCATGACGACACGATCAGTCAATGAGTCCATCTCCAGCACCCGCTTGATGACCGAGTAGAAAATCCCCTTGACGATATCGGCAACCGGCTTGCCGTTGCGGATACTCTCAAGAACCTCGGTGGCCGAGAAAACCGTACAGTAGCTGCCGAGCTTGATCATGTTCTCTGACGTGCGGGCCAGTTCATTCATCTCATCCAGCGGAATATCGAGACGCTGTGACATCTCTTCCAGAAAAGCGCCGGTTCCGGCCGCACACTTGCGATTCATCTTGAAGCTGCTGCGATTGCCGGTCGGGGCCAGCTTGATGATCTTGTTATCCTGCCCGCCGATATCAATAATCGTAATCGCACCGGGGAAATAGTGATGACACCCCTTAGCAAGACATCCGATTTCTGTTTTTGAAACCTGCGTAACAAAGGCGACATTGGCGCGCCCGTACCCAGTGGAGACAGCCCTGACAATATCTGCACGTGAAGCATCGGCCATCTCCAGCGCGGCATCCAGACAGACGGACGCGGTGGCGGTAAAATCTGTTCCGGATTTCTTGACGGCGTGACCAAGCAGGGTTCCCGAGGGATCAAGGACAACCACCTTTGTCCGCGATGCCCCCATATCAAGACCGGCGAAGACTTGTTTGGACATTTGAATCAACGATCTTCCCAGACAGCCGGACGCTTTGCGATAAAGGCGGTCAAGCCCTCTACGGCGTCATGGCTGGCCATTAATTCTTCGAGATACATTTTCTCAACGGCGGCAAGCTTGGATTTAATACTCTCATTTACCGTGAGGCGGGCGGCCCGCACGGCAAATCGGAGGGAACTGGCACTGACCGGTGCCAGATAATCATTGAAGTACTTCAAAGCCGCCTGTTCAGGATCTTCATCCACCCCGTTGACCAGACCGATCCGGAAAGCCTCTTCTGCGCCGATGCTGCGGCCGGAATAGAGTAGATCTTCCGCCAAAGCCTGACCGATCTTGGCCGGCAACAGGCAGGAGGCTGCCGGTGCAAACACCGCCAGCTTGATTTCAGGCTGACCCAGCATCGCACCGGGGGAGGCGAAGATCAGATGACCGGCAGCAGCGACTTCCAGGCCGCCCCCCAGACATTGGCCGCGCACCGCAACCAGAATCGGTACGGTGCTTTCCAGCATCTTCAACACCAGAGCATGAAGAGAGCGAAGCATATCCGCACACGACTCCGGCAAATGTTCTTCAACACTGGCACCAAAACTAAAATGCGGCCCTTCGGCATCCAGCAGAACACCACGCAGCTTTGAATTCGAAAGATGTTCGCCCAGAGCTGCCTGCAGAGCAGCAATCATGGCGGCATCAACTATATTGGCCTTGGGACGGGAAAGACGCAGACGCAGCAGTTTGCCATCCTGCTCCAGCCAGACTTTGAGAGGAGATTCGCTCATTGTTATGCCTCCGGAACCATAATGGCTCGCCGCGTCAGCTTGTGGGCATGCGCGGATTTAAAAACCTCGTTGATGGTTGACAGCGGATGACGCTCGATGAAGGGAGCAAGCTCGATCTTCTTATCCAGAACCAGATCAAGCGCGGCCGGATACAGTTCGGTCAGGCAGCCCCAATTGCCAAGCGCTCTGGCATGGAAGGCCATCAGGTTGGAGAGGCGCAGTTCGAGCTTGTCCATTGTGAAACCAACGACAGAAAGTGTCGCACCATGAGTAAGCAGACCATAAGCTGTTTCCTGACCGGCAGCGGTACCGGAACATTCAAAGATTTTCCAACAGGTACTCTTAAGGCCGTTGGCCTTGACGAAATCGCCAATTGCCTTCTTCATCTCCTTGCCCTGCACCTGGCGGGCGTTAATAGTCAGTCCGGCACCATACTTCAGCATGGTATCGAGCTTGGCCTGATCAACATCGATGGCGACCACAGTGGCACCGAAAGCTTTGGCCACCTGCACGGCGTGCCCACCGACTCCGCCGATTCCGACCACGATGGCCAGGTCACCAGCTTCAACGCCGGCCTGCGATACCGCCTGATAAGGTGTAGTCACCGCGTCAGCGACAACCGAGACGTCAGCCAGCTCGAAACCGGCCGCTGCCAGACGTTTTTCATCCACGGCACAGAGTCCGCGGGCCGGAACATTAATGTGTGTAGCAAAACCGCCATTGATGTCATTGCCCGGCATTCGCTGGCTGCGGCAGATCGTGCCATGTCCGGTTTTGCAGAGCTCGCACTCGCCGCAGGGAATAACTGCCGGAATAATTACGGCTTTGCCCTGCCACTGTTCAGCGCCCGCTCCGACTGCCACCACGCGGCCACTGATTTCGTGGCCGAGCGCCAGCGGCAACGGCTGATTGAGCCGAACTCCGTCATAATAGAAGCCAAGATCGGTGTGGCAGACACCACAACCGGCAACCTCAACAACAACCTCTCCCGCAGCCGGCGGGAACGGATCAAACTCAACCTTAGCCAGAGGCTCACCGGCTCCCGTCATTACCCAACGATGTGGTGTTTTGCTCATATATTTCTCCTCAATACAAATCTCGAATTTACTTGACCCTTGCCCCTTGACCCTCGTCTCATTTAGCTCCCGGCATCAGACTCTCGATCAGTTCCTCTGTCCAGGGCACCCCTTTGGCAAGCCCCTGGCGCAGTTTTACGAAATCTATTTCGCGGCCGGCCTCCTTGGTGCCTTCATTGAATGCCCTGAAGCCGGTCCGGGCCTCGTTCATCATGTTGAGTGCCAGCCAGGCGCGGGAATTCTCCTTGTTCATATTCCAGGCGTTCAGCTTCGGCTTGCGCAGCTCTTCCAGGCTCTTGGTCATGCACTCCGGGAAGGTGTCCAGCAGCTTGGAGCAGAGCGCTTCGACTTTTTCGTCCAGCAGGCTCAGATCGACCGTGCCCTCTTTAATCAGTGCTGCGCCTTCCTTGAAAGCGGCGCCGGTCTTGAATTCGCCATGAACGATGCGGCCGTATTCATCCAGCATCTTGTCGGTTACAACGGTCGGGTTGGCCACGAAGGCACCGTTTATTTTGAGAGCGGGAACTACATCAGCTATGATGCCGAGGCGGTTGGCTTTGTGAGCAGAGAACGGCCCGCAAAGCGTACCGGAAACCATGGCCTGCCCGCAGCCGAACCTACCCGGCCAGAAGCCGGTGGCCCCCCCAGATGCTGCTGGGCCATGCTTGGGACCGGCCGTAGCGAAATTTG
>CAZUGI010000139.1:0-6383 GCA_964619855.1 uncultured Geobacter sp.
AACCGCATCGCCCCGCCGCCGGTGAAGGCTTTGGGCGTGGAAGAGCTCTCGCCCGAGCGCGTGGCCCAAGCGGTGGGCCGCATCCGCTACGAAGTGAAGCCGGGCGATTCGCTCTACAGCATTTCGGGCCGCGAAGAATTCCTGTTGGACCCCAACCCCCTGCCGCTGTTCTACGACGAGAATCGGCCGCTGACCGGAAATCCGAACCCGACGCCAACGGCTGCCACCGCCAGGATGGTCACCAGTACCTGCAGCCCGCCGCCCCAGAGAACAAGATGCTTGATCCGCATCAGTTCCTTCAGGGAAAGTTCGATGCCGATGGTGAAGAGTAGCAGCACGACGCCGATCTCGGCCATCTGCTCGACCTGGTGGGTATCCTTGATGAAGGCCAGCGCATAAGGCCCGGCCAGGATGCCGGTGACCAAAAAGCCGATGATCGAAGGGAACATCAGTCGCCGGAACAGCACCACCGTTACCAGTGCCAGTCCGAAAAGTATTTCTATATCCTGCAATGCTTCGTAGTTCACAACTGGCCCCTTGTTAGAGAGTAAGTACAAAGTGGCAGATCAGTATTCATAGCTTGTAGCGTGATACCACTGGAAACGTGCTGTGGCGTCGACGACAACCGCGCCCTGTCCCCAGCTGAATTTGCCGAACACCTTTCGTTATTGAAGCTGAACTCTCCCGGCATCATGACAGTTCTCTCTCTGTAATCGGCACCGGTTTCGTTATTTTCTTGATGGGCAATTCGATTACAACCTCTGTGCCGATTCCCTTCTGACTTTTTACTTGAATCATACCATGGTGTGCATCAATGATTTTCTTTGAAATGGGAACGCCAAAGCCGGTCCCTTCGTTTTTGGTTGTGTATGTCAGCTCAAAGAGATTGTCGAGGGTTTCACTGTCCATTCCGATGCCATGGTCCTTGATTGTAATCGTTAGTTTGTTCTTGCCACTGACAGCAGTCACGGTAACGTGCCCTCCGCGTGGCGAGGCGTCGACAGAATTATCTATCAGGTTGACCAATGCCCGCGCCAGCTGGAAGCCGTCTATCGCACTGGTAACAGGTTCTGCCGGGAGAACTTCCGTCAGCGTGATTCCGTTTTCCGCAGCTTTTGTCTTGCACGATTCACAGGCGTGTCGAATGATCACCCTGATGTCTTCGTTGTGAAAGTCCATCCGCAACGGCTTGGCAAACTCAAGCACATCGTTGACTATTCTTTGCATCGTATTGGCTGACGCTATGATTGTCTGTGCTGCCTGGGGGATGTCACCCTTTCCTTCCTGTATTCGCCGGGCAAAGCCCTGGATGGAGATGAGGGGGTTCTTCAAGTCATGCACGATGACAGTGGAAGCTTGGCCGATACCTGCAAAATATCGCTCCTGTTCGATTTGCCTGCTTTTATGTCTGTCACGTTCAGCAAGCTTGCCGGAAACAACAGCAAACAAACCGGTAAAAATCAGGTGGAGAGCCGAGTCGGCACCCCATGGAAAGTTAGCTGTCTGGCCCCACACGAGGGTAACGTAAGCGGCTGATATGAGCAGATAGGCAAGCAGCGCCCCTTTCAGCCCGAAGCGGGCTGCCCCCAGGAGCAACGGCAGGTAGTACAGTTCCCCAAAATAAACGTGCGGGGATGATGCCAGGGTTTTGGCATAATGCAGATACGTAGTAGTCAGAACAGTTATCAGGATGATAGATGCGATATGAATGTATTTTTTGGTCATCGTGATCACCATAATTCATGAGTACGAGAACATACACCTGGTTCATCGCCGACGACCTCATGCCTGATTGCGCCCTTACCGGATGCTTTTACCGAATACATGAGATCGTCGGCTCGTTTTAGCATTGCATCAACAGTCGCCGGTGGATGAAGGAATGTCACCATGCCGATGCTGAAGGTAACGGGCCAGTCGTCTTTCATGACTTCTTTAAGACTTTGCAGCGCTTTATGGATGGCATTAATTGCCGAGTCTGGACCACTCTCCGGAAGGAGCAAGGCGAACTCATCACCGCCAAGCCTTGCTACCATGTCGGTTGACCGAATATTGTTACGAAAAGTGTCTGCAACCAGCCGTAACAGGGTGTTGCCTGCACTGTGCCCCATCGTGTCGTTAACCGCCTTGAAATTGTCAATGTCGAGATATATGACGCTGAGAGGATGCTTATAACGGACACTCCTATGCAATTCCATTTCGGCAAATTCATGGAAATATCTCCTATTTGGCACCTTGGTCAAATAGTCTGTATTTGCCATTTCTTTTTCACGCTGCAGAGAAGATCTCAGGGCCGATATGAGGAGGGATACAACCAGTAAAAATACCAGTTCCATAATGTCGTCCCAATACAACACGACTGAATGCTCATAATATTTTTTCATGGACAATGCTGTTGCAAGCCATACCAAAGCAGCTGCAAAGGACATGATGATGCCAATGGATCTCTCCGAATACCATGAGACAAATAAAACCGGTATCAGGTAAAATACTGAAAGGGAAAAATTTGGACCGGTCAAATAGTCGATACTTCCAACTGCAACAAGTAGGACAAATCCCAAGGTAATCACTGACGCTTTAGGCAGTTTATGGAAGTAATTTCTCACGATTGTTCCCACCTTCCGGTATTCACAGACGACAGTTTCGACCGAGGACGCTGATAGCAACCCAACCGTACTGAAGATATTGACCAACGAAGGCCTACAAATGATAATCGCCGGCTGATTCGGGCTGGTAGAGAATATCCGTTACCTGTAAGCTTCTTATGCCGGCCGGAACGTGCCACTTGATTGTGTCGCCTATATGGTAGCCGAGCATGGCAGTTCCGATTGGGGCCAGAATAGATATCTTGTTCTCGTCAATGTTGGCTTCCGAAGGAAAAACCAGGGTATATGTCTTTTCCTCTTTTGTGTCCAGATCAAGCAGACGGACTTTTGAGTTCATGGTGATCACATCTGCAGGGATACTTTTAGAGTCAACGACCTCGGCCCGGAGAAGTTCCTTGGTTAATTCATCCAGATGTTTGTTGTCTCTGACGCTGAAATCGCTTGCAACCTCAAGCAACTCCTCCAGCCGTGACATATCAAAGCTTGTTATGTAGATTGTTCTTTCTTCCGCTGCTTTTTTCATTGTTACACTCCTTTTGTGAAATTTGCTTATTACAGCGTCTCAAACAGATCCCTCTCCGCACTTAACTGTTCCGGGTTCCTCGATGCTCAGGCAAGCCCAATATATTACACGAAAGTACACCGGCACATATTCACACAAAATTGTCCTTGTTACGCACTATCTCCACTGAACATTTGGCATTAACCGCCACCGCCAGGGAGACAGAACCCAGAAAAATATGCTTGATAATCCCTGAGCCGTGGGATCCAACCATGATAAGGTCAGCATCCCACTGCTCCGCTTCATCAAGAATAGCATCTTTCGCCCTCCCTTCCAGCAACACCGGCGTCACCTTCAGTTCAGGTGCGAGTCGTTCAAGGGCAGCCGCGGCGTCATCCATAAATTTAACGTCTCTCCAAACGGGATGCTCAAAAATCTGGTCGTGCAGCATGGGCAAATGCGACGCCTCCTTCAGAAGCATTGACTCAACAGGCGAGCGGACGGTTACCAGACGGACTTCGCTCCCCGCAGGCCAAGGTCTGCTACACACCTCATCAACAGCCGCCAGACTGGGTGGAAAACCATCTATTGCAAGAAGGATTTTCATATCGGCGTTCTCCTTTCACTTTAAAGTAACTATGCATTATTCTTGGGCGTCATTTCACCGCCCGACAGTTCGGCCCTGACCCGCTCCCGCTCCCGGTCGATCTGCTCATCGGTGGCGCCGAGTGAACGCAGCATATGGTCGGTCATGTTGAGCGCAATTTCCCCCTCGCCTGAAAAGATTGCGTCGGCACCGGCCCGTCGCAGGGCCGGAATATCCCGGAGATACGCCGAACGGACAATGATGCGAAGCTTGGGATTGAGGTTCCGTGATTCACGGATCACTTCCTCACTTCCTTGCATCCCCGCCGAGGTAAGAATAAGCGCAACGGCAAACTCCACTCCGGCTTCCTTCAACGTTTCCTGAAGCGTTGCATCACCGTAAATGGCTGTAACGCCCTCCTTCTGGAGAAGGCGGACGGTATGGAGGTTCATCTCAACGATAACCGGGTCTATACCGTTCTCACTGAGCAGGCGCGCCAGTGTTTTCCCCGTCGGTCCGTACCCCACCACGATCGCCCGGTCTCGGGAAACCGGCATATCGCCGGGAGCTACATCAGTTCCCTGAACGGTTCGCGGCTTTGAACGTGCTTCCAGCATCTGCCAGATACGGGTATGCTTGAAACGATTCTCAAGGGGGCCGATCAGTTTGTACAGCAGGGGATTCAGGCTGATGGAAATGATCGAGGCGGCAACAAGCGTATTTGCTCCACTGTCTCCAAGCACGCCAAGCTGTCTGCCTACGGTGGCCAGGATGAATGAAAATTCGCCAATCTGGGCCAGGGCCACGGCAACGGAGAGTGCCACCCGTGGGGCGTAACCCAGCACCAGTACGATTATCAGCGCCGCCAGCGGTTTTCCCAACAGGATGATGGCCAGCGTAGCCCCCACCAGCAGCGGTTCCTGCAGCAGGTGAGCCGGATTGAAGAGCATACCCACCGAGACGAAAAAGAGGACCGCGAAGGCGTCCCGCATGGGGAGCGCCTCGGAGGCGGCCCGGAAGCTGAAATCCGACTGCCTGACCACCATGCCGGCCAGAAATGCGCCCAGCGCCATGGATACTCCGAACACCTGGGCTGAACCGACGGCAATCCCCAGAGCGAGCACCAGCACCGTGAGGGTGAAGAGTTCCCGGGAACGGGTGGCGGCAACGTGCTCCAGGAGCCAGGGGATCAGCCGACCACCGACAAAGAAGGTAAGTACGACCAGGAGGGCAATTTTGAGCGTGGCCAGTCCGAGGGACAGGGGCAGGCTGCCCGACCCAACCGCTCCGGCGCTGAAAAGTACCGGCAGAATCACCATCAGGAAGACGGTGAAAATATCCTCAACCACCAGCCAACCCACGGCTATGTGGCCAGTTGGGGTATGTAGCTCATTGTTGTCCACCAGCACGCGCAGGAGCACTACCGTACTGGCCACCGACACGGCGAATCCGAAGACGATCCCTGCTGACCAGCTCCACCCCAGCCAGCGAGCCACCAGGCAACACAGCAGGGTGGCCACGGCGCTCTGGCACACCGCTCCGGGGATGGCCACACGCCGTACAGCCAGCAGTTCCTTGACGTGGAACTGAAGACCGACACCGAACATGAGAAGGATTACACCGATTTCGGCAAACTGCTCAGCAATCGAGTGATCGGCAACAAATCCGGGAGTATGCCCTCCGACAGCAATCCCTGCCAAAAGATACCCGACAATCGACGACATGCCCATGCGGTGAGTCAGGTATCCAAATACCAGCGCCGCCGTTAATCCACCTGTTAATGTCAAAATAAGTTCAAGTTCGTGCATACATCACCAATACTGCTTCTTGCGATCATCCAGTCCATTCAATCGTAAACAGTGGCAGCGCGTCTTTCATGCGAAATGTTCGCTCAGATGTTTTCCTGCTGAAACCGAGGGCGAAAGCAATGCACATCTTCCTCTTCATCAATGAGTATGCCAGCTAAAGTTCAGGAATCAACACTACTCTTTTGATGTACTTTTCTATTGTCTGGAAGTTGTCAGGCTATCCCTTTTTTTTCGCTAAAGTAATGCATGAAGGCAGGTAGTGCTCCAAGAGTGAACAATGTTGTTGCAGCAATGCCGAAGTTGGTTGCCCAGCCAATAGACGCAAGCGCCCCGTAATCGGTCAAAGCGAGCGAACCAAACCCTGCTATGGTTGTAATGGCTGAGAGGAGTACAGCTCTGCCGGACTGAATAAATCGGCCCTGATATTCTCCTTCGACGCAGTTCCTGACCCTGTGCGCAATATGGAGACCGTAATCGCTCCCCATCCCCAGGATCGTGACCAACACCATCACATTCATAAAATTGAGCCGCATGCCACAAACGGCCATTAATCCGAGCATGGCAATAACTCCGGAGAATACCGGAAACAAAGAGCAGAAAATCCCCACAGGATCATTGAAATGAGACACGAGCAGCAGAAAGACAATCGCTCCACCAATGAGCAGCGCCCATACAAAGCTGTGCCTCACAGAATCGGTGAGTTGATCGCTCACCAGGTCTACACTCGTCGCACGAGAATGTGGATCGACATCATGTAATGCCTCGATGAATGCCGCCTGCTTGAACTCCGGCCCTCGATAGTTCAGGTATGTGAGGAGATGATAACCGCTTGCGTTTTTGGTCAGATGTCGTTCCACAATTCCGCGGAAGGGGGAATCGGACAT
>CAZUGI010000140.1:0-6326 GCA_964619855.1 uncultured Geobacter sp.
AATATCGTTAATAATATTTGCCTTGAATGAGTGAAGCTGATTAATTTCAAACCGAACCTCCTCTTCCGCAAGCTTGTCATCCGTAACAACGTCCGTCTTGATCCCCAGCAGCTGCAAACGGATCAGGTTTGCCTTTGCCGGACCGATCACGTCTGAAATTCTTTTTGGATTGCATGTAAGCAGCAGCGGCGTCGTTTCAGAAATTCCAGAAAGCATCCGGCAAAACAGATCGCCGTAGAGTTGCGAACGGACCATCTGGCCCAGCGCGGGATGCCAGCAACCGGCCAGCACCGTGTCCTCGTTCAGTCCTTCATCCGCCTGCAAGCCGATACGAATCACTGGAATACCGGCCCGCATGGCGCGATGAAGAAGTTTCTTGGACAGGCAGACACCCTCTTCAAGACCGAGCGGGATAAAGTCACCGGCTGCATACATGCGCGCCAGTTCAGTTCCGCGCAAAACCACCGTCGGATATATTCTTATAAAATCCACGCCGGCAGCCAGTACACGCTCCAGGGATGCCAGTGAAGAAGCATTTGAATCCCCCGGCAGGCCGGGCATAAGCTGCGCTCCGACCCGCAGGCCATGCTTTTTAATGCAGCGTATGGCGGCCTCTGATTCGCCGGCCGTATGACCTCGCCCTGACGCCGTCAGCACGTTGTCATCCATGGATTGCACGCCCAGTTCTATCGTGCGCACTCCCCTTTCCGCGAGCCAGGCAACGCGAAAATCATTGATTGCGTCCGGGCGGGTGGAGAGCCTGATCGATTCAACATTACCCCGCTTGAGAAGAGGCTGCAGCGGGCTCAACAGCGCCGACTGAACGTCCTGATGCAGAGCAGTGAAACTGCCGCCGAAAAAAGCAACTTCAAGCGGTCTCTGACCGGCTGTCGAACGCCAGGTTTCAATCCTGCCCACAATCTCTTCGGAAGAAGGCAAAATGCCGGACGAACCGGAAATCAGTCGCTGATCACAAAAAACGCAGGTGTGTGGGCAGCCCTGGTGACTGATAAAAAAAGGGACAGTTACCGGCTTCACACCTAACATCCATACCCGAACTGGATCTTTTCAAGAGCAGCTGCTGCTGCAGACTGCTGGGCGATTTTTTTAGACTTGCCCTCACCTTCACTGACCGGTAATCCGTCAATCAGAATCTGAAAACAAAACTGGCGATCATGCGGAGGGCCTGACTCATTAGTAAGAAGATATTCGGGATGAGAATGACCTTTAAGTGACAATAATTCCTGCAGCTCGCTTTTATAATCGCGTCCGAGGGCCAGCATATCCGGTGCCGCCGCCAATTCATCAAACAGTTTGACAATCAGAGTATGTGCAGCCGTGAGACCGCCATCCAGATACAGGGCGGCAATCAATGCTTCCAGAACATCCGCCAGAATCGAATCCTTGTCCCGGCCCGCAGACTGTTCTTCACCTCTTCCAAGGAGAATATAGCCTCCAAGACCCATGCTGCGGGCACGGTCAGCCAAAACATCCTGCCCGGCCAAACGGGAACGGAGCTGTGATAATGCACCCTCCTCCCATTCCGGATAGCGCAGATACAGGATTTCAGCCAGAAGCATTCCGAGTATTGCGTCACCCAGAAACTCCAAACGCTGATAATCCTGTCTGCCTGAATCAACGTTTTCATGCAGGAAAGATGGATGAGTCAAGGCCTGATGGAGTAAACCATGATCTTGAAAATGATGCCCGAGGAACTGCTCAAGCTTTAAAAAGTCACCCTGCATGTAATCCCTCTCCCTGCTGCAGACTATAGCCATGCTGCCGGCATTTGGCAATCGAAAGTCTCTTTGGGCAAAATACGCGAGGTCAATTTCAGCTCAATCCGGGCTTGATTTCTTTGCTGGACATTTTGAAAACCGTATGGCACATTTGCAAAGCTTTCCGTCAGGAGAGCATATTCTTATAAGGAGGTGAAGTCGTGGCTCATACCATTACCGATGATTGCACAAACTGTGCAGCATGCGAGGATTCCTGTCCCGTGAACTCCATCAGCGAGCAGGGCGATAAGCGCGTTATCGATGCCGATACCTGTATCGACTGTGGCGCTTGTGTGGATACCTGTCCAGTGAATGCAATCCATGCCTGATCCGCATTAATGCATGCGAATAAAAAAAGCCCTTGGTTTCAAGGGCTTTTTTTATTTCAATGTATAACCGGCATCACTCCAGAGTTTTCCCGGCCGCTTCGGCAAACAGCCGCAACTTCTCCATCATTATATCGAATTTTGCCGGTTTAAGGGATTGCGGGCCGTCTGACGAGGCATGTTCAGGGTCAGGATGCACCTCAACGATCAGGCCGTCAGCACCGGCTGCTACCGAGGCATAGCACATCGGAGCGACATAGCGATGATTGCCGGTGCCGTGGGATGGATCAATCACCACCGGCAAATGTGTTTTTTCCTTCAGGACCGGAATGGCGGACAGGTCCAGCGTGTTGCGTGTGGCGGTTTCAAAAGTTCTGATACCGCGCTCACAGAGAATTACCGACTGGTTGCCTTCACTCATGATGTATTCAGCGCTCATCAGGAATTCCTGAATCGTCATCGACATGCCGCGTTTCAGCAGCACCGGCTTGCCCAGCTGGCCGACCTTCTTCAGCAGAGCAAAGTTCTGCGAGTTACGAGCCCCGATCTGGATTATATCCGCGTACTCGGCCACAAGCTCGGCTGTTTCAGGATTAATAACCTCGGTCACGAAAGGCAGGCCGGTCAGATCGCGCGCTTTAGCCAGCAGCTTGAGGCCTTCCTCCTCTAACCCCTGAAAGGAGTAAGGTGATGTACGTGGCTTGAAAGCCCCTCCCCGCAGCACTTGAGCCCCTGACTTCTTAACGGCAAGAGCCGAATCGATGATCTGTTTCTCACTCTCGACCGAACAGGGGCCGGCCATGACTATCAGATTGCGACCGCCGATAACGACACTGTCGCTTATCCGGATCTGGCTTGGCTCCTTCTTCACCTCTTTTGATGCAAGCTTGTAGGGTTGCAGAATCGGGACCACGTTCTCGACGCCGTGCAGGGACTCCAGAGACTGCAGGACCGCCTTGCCCCGTTCATCACCGATGGCACCGATAACGTCCCTGGTTGCACCATGAATGACATGCGGTTTGTAGCCCAGCTCCCTAATGCGCTTCAGTACTTCATCACGATCCTTTTTTGCAGCACCTGCCTTCATTACTATAATCATCTCTTACCCCTCTCCACAAACAGGACGGGCCGAAAGTTCCCTTCCGGCCCTGGCTGCACGAAAAATCGGACAACAAAAAACCGGGAGAGACTTGCGTCTGCCCCGGTTGTGAATTTGTGTGATAGCTCCTTCGCTTACACCACTACCCGGGCAGACGGCCTGAAATAAAAGCCGAACCAGAAGTAAAAGCTAAAGGCGATATAGAAGCGGTTTGTTTTCATGGCTCGCAGTAAATCACAGAATCGTAATGGTTGTCAAGAAGCTTTCCCCTGAAAATCAGGCAGTCAATTCATCTACAACATCCACCAGCTTGGGTAAATCCGGCTTGGTCAAAATACAGTTGGCCCCCAGACCGATCCATTTTCGTTTGTTGTCTTCCGAAGCAAGTGACGAAAAAATGGCTACAGGCAGGTCTTTCAGAGAATCTTCCTTGCGAACCAGTGAAGTAAGATGCAGTCCGTCCATCTGGGGCATTTCAACATCCGTAATCAGCATGTGGATATACTTCCTGAAAACATTGCCCTCCTGAGCAGCCTTTTGAATGGTTTGCTGAATTATCCGCCAGGCTTCGGCTCCATTTTCAGCTTCAAGTACGGTGTAACCGGCCGAACGCAGACTACCGCTCAGTGTCTTGCGTATAAATACTGAATCATCAGCCACCAGAACCGTTCTTTCAGCACGTTCCGGATTGGATTCTGAGCGCAGCATAAGCGCTTCATCCAGCGGTTTAAGGGCACTTTCGGAACAGAGTTCGGCCACAATTTTTTCAAAATCCAGCACTAAAATGATCCTGTCCTCCATCTTAACCAGGCCGGTTACCTGATCACTGTGAACCGAACGGGCCGGCGCCTCGACATTTTTCCAGGATATCCGGTAGATGCGTGAAACGGAGTGGACCAGAACACCCACCATCAGGCTGTTGAATTCAAGTACCACCACCCGGTCAGCCACCAGGCTACCGGTGTCCTTGTTGAGAACCGTGGCCAGGTTGATTATGGTGATAACCTTGTCGCGCAGCTTGATCATCCCCTCCACGCCCGGCTTGGCATTCACCACGCGCGACATTTGCGGCAGCCTGATAATTTCTCGCACCTTGGCCACATTGACACCGTAGAAGCAGGGCACTAAATTACCCTGAAAGTCCACTTCGTCGATTCTGAACTCAACTATCTCAAGTTCATTGGTGTCACTTTCGAGCAGGATATTACTCTGTTGCATGGCAATCAGCCTTTCATGAGGACGTTGTATGAATCATAGCACAAGTTTATATAAAATAAAGCTTCATCCTTGCTTGGTCTGGCCATGGCTGAACTTGACTCTGCCAGGAGCCTGTGTTAGCTTTTTTCGCATTCAATCTGTCCCACGGAGCTGTCATGTTTTTTCCCGATTTTGATCAATTCCGCAAACTCATCAGCACAGGCAATCTGATCCCCGTCTACCGGGAAATCATGGCTGACATGGACACGCCGGTCACCGCCTTTAAAAAACTTGATGACGGAAAATTTTCATACCTGCTTGAGAGCATCGAGGGTGGAGAAAAGTGGGGACGCTACAGCTTTCTGGGATCGAGTCCGTCCGTTATCATCCGCTCAAAGGGCAGACTGGTCGAGATCATACATGACGGAGTTACCACCCAACAGGAAGCCGATAATCCGCTCACCTGCATCCGGGAACTGTTGAGTCAGTTTGTGCCGGTCGAAGTGGAAGGGCTGCCCAGATTTTTCGGTGGTGCAGTAGGTTACTTGGGTTATGACATGGTTCGTCATTTTGAAAATATGCCGACCGCCAAACCGGCTCTTTTGGATGCCTATGACTCATATTTTCTGATCACTGACACCATAGTGATATTTGACAACATGCGTCAGAAAATCAAGGTGGTTTCAAACGCGCATATAGGCGAGGACGTTTCCCCGGAAGAAGCCTACCGTCGGGCAACAGAAAAAATCGAGACCATTATCGCTCGTCTCAGATCCCAGCTGCCTCAACAACCGATCGCCTGTTCCGGCAAATCAGTTGAATTCAAATCCAATATCAGCCGCAATACGTTTGAGTCCTCAGTAGAAAAAGCCAAAGAGTATGTCCGCTCAGGAGATATCATTCAGGTTGTGCTGTCACAGCGCTTCAGTGGTGATCTCTCGGCTGATCCGCTCGATATCTACCGGGTATTGCGAACTTTGAACCCGTCACCGTATATGTTTTTTCTGAGGCTTGGCGACACCGTGATAGCCGGCGCATCACCCGAAGTCATGGTGCGCAAGGAAGGAACTGGAGTTGAGCTGCGCCCGATCGCAGGTACCCGACCCCGTGGGGCCACACCCGAGGCTGACGCCCTGCTGGCCGAGGAACTGCTGGCTGATCCGAAAGAGCGTGCAGAACATGTCATGCTGGTGGACCTGGGGAGAAATGATCTGGGGAGAGTCTGTAGGACCGGGTCCGTGAAGGTAACAGAACTGATGGTCATTGAGCGCTACTCGCACGTGATGCATATTGTATCAAACGTTCAGGGTGAGCTTTATGGCGACCGTGATGCCTTTGATCTGGTGCAGGCCACTTTCCCGGCCGGTACGCTGTCTGGAGCCCCGAAAATAAGGGCCATGCAGATCATCGATGAACTGGAGCCGGTTCGGCGTGAAGTCTATGGCGGCGCCGTCGGATATTTTTCATTCTCTGGCAATATGGATCTGGCAATTGCGATCCGCACCCTGGTAATCAAGGATGGCAAGGTTCATCTGCAGGCCGGGGCCGGAATTGTAGCCGATTCAGACCCCGCTGCCGAATGGCAGGAAACCGTCAATAAAGGCATGGCTGTCATGCGGGCGGTTGAAACAGCAGAGAAGGGTATTGCCTGATCCGGTTCTTCCAGATCGATGATCACAAAATGAGTATTCACTGAATTCAGAAAGAGCATCAGCCCGTTATTATCAATAATCACCCAGAACTGATCATCACCATAATTTTTGTCGCAAAAGAGACGTTGTCATACTAATTTTATGTGCTCTGGCGTTGTGTAAAAGCTGAACTTGAGCTTCTGCCTGCTGCTAAAACATGTTATGCCGCTAATATTGTTGAAGGGTCATGACTAGAACAGCGGATTTTCACGTACTATTTTGAGCATCATTTTGT
>CAZUGI010000141.1:0-6249 GCA_964619855.1 uncultured Geobacter sp.
AAGATTGACATCAAGTTGCGTGATTGTCTTGACAGGCGGTGGCAGTGTGCTACTATCCAGTGCGATTTTACCCTGCCAGAGCGGTTCGATCTGACGTATGTGGCATCTGACGGAGAGCGCAAGCGCCCTGTTATGGTGCATCGCGTCATCCTTGGTTCCATCGAGCGCTTCATTGGTGTGCTTATTGAGCATTTTGCAGGAAATTTCCCGCTCTGGCTGTCCCCGGTGCAGGCTGTCATTGTTACTGTCACTGATAGTCAGATTCCATATGCACAGACCGTATATAAACATCTGCGTCAAGCCGGTATAAGGGTGCAGAGTGATTTGCGTAATGAAAAGCTGGGCTTCAAGATACGTGAGGCCCAACTACAGAAGATCCCGTATATGCTGGTTATCGGTGATAAAGAGGTTGAACAGGGCACTGTGGCTCCACGCTACAGAGACGGCAAGAACCTGTCTTCGATGAAGCCGGAAGAATTCGTAGATTTTGTCGTTCAGGAAAGCAAGCAATACAAATAATGCAATTGAAAAAGTCGATATCAGTTATTAAAGCTGCATATCAGGAGGTGTCGCCATAGCAAAACCGACCATCAACATCAACCAGGCCATCCGGGTCCTTGAAGTACGCGTTATTGGAGCGAATGGCGAAGCGTTGGGTGTTATTCCTGTTTCCCAGGCCCTTGAAATGGCCGAACAGCAGCAGCTTGATCTCGTAGAAGTTTCACCTACCGCAATTCCTCCGGTCTGTCGGATTATGGACTATGGAAAGTTCAAATACCAACAGAGCAAGAAACAGCAGGAGGCAAAGAAAAAGCAGGTCCATGTCCAGTTAAAAGAAGTCAAGCTGCGCCCCAAAACGGACGAGCACGACCTTCAATTCAAGATCAAGCATGTCAGGCGTTTTCTTGAAGAAGGCAACAAGGCAAAGGTGACGTTGGTTTTCCGTGGTCGTGAAATTACACATATGGACATAGGCAGAGCACTGATTGAGCGTTTTGCCGCAGAGATTCAGGATATTGCGGTCATTGAAAATCAGCCGCGGGTCGAAGGGCGCAACCTTTATATGATAGTCGCCCCGAAAGTTAAAAAATAGCAAATTAAGTCTCTAAATTCATACAGTTAGTCAAGAAGGAGAGTAATAATGCCAAAGATCAAAACCAATCGCGGAGCCGCCAAGCGCTTCAAAAAATCTGCTACCGGCCGCATCAAGCGTGGAAGCGCCTTCACCAGTCACATCCTGACTCCCAAGACTCGCAAGCGTAAGCGCAATCTTCGCGGCGGCTCCATGGTAGCGGCTGTTGATCAGAAGAATATCGCCAAACTGATTCCGTACAAATAATTTTCTCCTTAGTATAGGAGAATTCATAATGCCAAGAACCATGAGGAAATTGTCTCCCCTTATGGATCTGGTAAATTAACCAAAGAAGGAGTGCATTAAATGGCACGCGTAAAAAGAGGATTTAAAGCGAGACGCAGACGCAACAAGGTACTGAAGCTGGCCAAAGGTTACCGCGGCGCGCGGAGCAAGTTATTCCGCAGCGCAACCGAAGCGGTTGACAGGGCTCTTAATTATGCCTTCCGCGATCGTCGCGTCAAAAAACGTGATTTCAGAAGTCTCTGGATCACCAGAATCAATGCGGCCTCCCGTCTGAACGGATTGTCGTACAGCAAGTTCATCTTCGGCCTTAAAAAAGCCGATATCCAGATCGACCGTAAAGTACTGGCCGATATCGCAGTGTCTGACCCGGCAGGTTTTGCCCAGATTGCTTCACTCGCCAAGGCCGGCATCTAGCATTAATTGTTGTTGTATTGTAAAAGGGAATGGGACTAGCCTCCTGTTCCCTTTTTTGTAGAAATCAATCATTTCCAGCGCAAAGGTAACCAGCTATGCGGGAGCAGCTTGAACAATTGAGAATAAAGGCACTGGCAGCCATCGCTGCCGCCGGCGGCGAAGAGCAACTGCAGGGTATCCGGGTCAGTCTGTTAGGCCGCAAAGGGGAATTGACCGCTCTGATGAAGGGCCTGGGGGCTCTTTCGCCGGAAGAACGGCCTGCAATCGGCCAGCTCGTCAACAGTGTGCGGGATGACATAGAGTCAATGCTTGAGGCTGCCATATCGGCCGAGCTTGAGCGGGCAAAGCTCGAGCGTCTGCAATCCGAAAGGATTGATGTCACTCTTCCGGGTCGTAGCTCTGTCGTCGGAACAAAACACCCGATAAGTCTGATTGTGGAAGAAGTCTGTGAAATTTTTGCCGGTCTCGGATTTTCTGTTGCCGAAGGCCCTGAAATAGAACATGACTGGTACAATTTTGAGGCTCTTAATTTTCCGCCGGAGCACCCGGCTCGCGACATGCAGGATACTTTCTTCGTCGAAAACGAACTGCTGTTACGCACGCACACTTCACCGGTGCAGATCAGGACAATGCTGAAACAGAAACCGCCCGTACGGATCATAGCCCCCGGCACTGTCTATCGCTGCGATTCGGACGCCACCCATTCCCCTATGTTCCATCAGATTGAAGGTCTGATGGTAGACACAGGAGTCACGTTTGGTGATTTGAAAGGGATTCTGACAACCTTCACCAATCAGTTGTTTGGTCAGAAAACCGGTGTCCGTCTGCGCCCCAGTTTTTTCCCATTTACCGAACCTTCTGCCGAGGTTGACATTGCCTGCGTGATCTGCGGGGGCAAAGGCTGCCGGGTTTGCAAGAACAGCGGCTGGCTCGAGATTCTGGGTGCCGGCATGGTAGATCCCGAAGTTTACCGGCATGTAAATTATGACGCCGAAGATATCTCCGGTTTTGCCTTCGGTATGGGGATAGAGCGTATTGCAATGCTAAAGTATGGCATTAACGATATGCGCCTACTCTTTGAAAATGACGTGAGATTTTTAAGGCAGTTTTGATTTTTAGGAGTCAGAATTCAGGAGTCAGAAGACAGAATAAGGTCTTTTGAATAAAACTGAATCCTGACTGTTTTCTTCTGAATTCTAATTTTAGAAATGGTTCCCCGATATGAAAATTACTTACAACTGGCTTAAGGAATTTGTTGATTTCGACCATTCACCCGATCAGCTTGCCGACCTGTTGACCATGCTTGGTCTGGAAGTCGAGGCGATGGAAAAGATTGGTGCCGGGATGGATGACGTTGTTGTGGCTCAGGTTGTTGAGAAGCTTCAGCATCCTAATGCCGATAAGTTGTCACTCTGTCGTGTTAATAACGGCACAGAAGTCCTGGATGTCGTCTGCGGCGCCCAGAATTTCAAGCAGGGCGATACCGTTGCCTTGGCTCAGGCTGGAGCAACGCTACCCGGTGATTTTAAAATCAAACGCTCCAGGATCCGCGGTGAAGAATCCTGCGGAATGCTCTGCTCTGAAAAAGAGCTGGGGTTGGCTGATGAGAGTGCCGGTATAATGGTATTGCCTCCGAATATTGCACCTCTGGGGACTCCGTTTTTTTCGGCTCTGGGACTGAAAGACACCCTGTTCGAAATCGGTCTGACCCCCAATCGGGCCGACTGTTTAAGCGTTATTGGGATAGCTCGTGAAATTGCTGCCAAGCTTGGCAAAACCTTCAAGTATCAGCCAGCAGATGTCATTGAGGGAAACACGGCAGTAGAATCTGTCATCTCTGTAATGGTTGAAGATCCCGAATACTGTCCTCGCTACGCAGCTCGTTACATATCCGGCTGCAAAATTGCCCCATCTCCGGAATGGCTGGTAAAGCGACTTAAGGCAATTGGAATCCGCTCAATCAATAATGTGGTGGACGTCACAAATCTGGTGATGATGGAACTGGGGCAGCCGCTGCACGCCTTTGACTGTGATCGTCTTGCCGGCAAACGGATTGTAGTGCGCAGGGCAGGAGAGGGTGAGTTGTTTACTACTCTGGATGACCAGCAGCGAACCCTGACAACTTCCGACCTGGTCATTTGTGATGCTGAACGTCCGGTGGCACTGGCCGGTGTCATGGGGGGGCAGAATTCCGAGATTGAAGATACAACGACATCAATTTTACTTGAGAGCGCTTTTTTCAAGCCCGCGGCTGTTCGCAAGACCAGCAAGCGTCTTGGCCTGCATACGGAATCCTCACATCGTTTTGAACGCGGAATAGATATCGGCGGCGTTATCCGCGCGCTGGACCGTGCAGCTGCCTTGATTGTCCAACTGGCCGGCGGTAGACTGGCGCAGGGCAGTCTGGATGTGTACCCGGTAAAAAACCAGCCAGTTGCGATTCAGTTCCGGCCCGAGCGGGCAAACAGTCTGATCGGTATTGAACTGAAACGGGAAGAAATTATTGATATTCTTAAACGTCTGGAGTGTGAAGTATCCGATGCGGCAGATGGCGCCGTAACAGTTATACCTCCCAGCTACCGGATCGATATTGAACGAGAAATAGATCTGATTGAAGAAGTGGCCAGGATGAACGGTTTTGACCGTATTCCGGAAACAATGCCAATTGCGAGGGTTGCTTCTGATCGTCCCACCCGTCATCAGCAGCTAGAAAAAACGGTCCGGGATATTCTGGTCAACCACGGCATGAACGAGATTATAAATTTCAGCTTCACCGCACCTGATGCAGCCGGAAAGCTCTTGCTGGGACAGGATGATCCCCGCCGTACCACCATCAAGCTGGCGAATCCACTGGTTGATGAACAGTCCGTCATGCGCACCAGTTTATTGCCGGGTCTGCTGGAAACAGTCGCCCGTAACATCAATTTCAGATCGCTTGACTTGAAGCTTTTCGAAATGCGGCGTGTCTATTTACCGGTTGCCGGAGACGTTATGCCGCGTGAACCGCTTTTTGTTGTCGGTGCCTTAACCGGATCCAGAGCGGGCAGCGGTTGGAGTCAGGCAAACGATCTGGTTGATTTTTATGATGCCAAGGGGATTATTGAAAACCTGCTTGATCTGCTGAACATCGGAGGTATTTCTTGGATTCCGGACGTTCCGGAGCCTTATTTCCACCCCGGTAAATCGTGCAGCATATTATCAGGCCGTGAAAAGATCGGGTCGCTTGGAGAAATTCACCCGACGGTTCAGGAAAATTTTGATATCGATAAACCTGTCTTCTGTTTTGAGCTGGATTTTGAAAAGCTGGTCAGGCTGTCCCGTACAAAACTGACCATTACAGCACCTTCGCGCTTTCCGGACAGCACGCGTGACATTGCCATGCTGGTACCTGAAGAGTTGCCGTACGAAAAGATCATTGCTTGTGTAGCTGGCGTAAAAGCCAAGGAAATTGAAGAAGTTACCATTTTTGACGTGTATCGCGGCGCTGGCATACCGGAAGGATTCAAGAGTGTTGCCATTCGAATCCGCTATCGTTCTTATGATCGTACGCTGACGGATGACGAGATAAACGCATTGCACAGACAGGTCACCGATGGACTGACTAACAAATTAAAGGTTGTATTTAGATAGTTTCAGCAGAAAAACCTGTTGCGAAATGATTTTAGCTATGTTATAGGTTTTTCCCTTTTTGTTTCAGGACATTAACCCATACTTTCTGAGGTAGTTATGACCAAGGCAGATATCGTCGAAAGAATTCATCAGAAAATCGGTTTTTCGAAAAAAGAGTCAGCAGAAATTGTTGAGTCAGTTTTTAGTATTCTTAAAAACACGCTAGAATCCGGTGAAAAGATCAAAATTGCCGGTTTCGGTAATTTTGTCGTGAAACAAAAAGCAGATCGCAGGGGACGTAATCCTCAAACCGGCGATACCATAACCATCAATGCCCGCCGTATCCTGACCTTCAAGCCGAGCCAGGTACTCAAAAGCGCTATCAACACCGAATCAAAATAGGCGCACACATAGGCTGCAATTATCATGGCTCCGATCTTACCGGATAAATTGTACTACAAGATCGGCGAAGTAGCCGATGTTCTACAGGTCAGAACATCGGTGCTGCGATTCTGGGAGTCAGAATTCAGCTTTCTAAAGCCTGAGAAAAGCACGACCGGCCAAAGACTCTACTCAAAAAATGAAGTCGAATTGATTTTTCAGGTAAAACGGCTGCTGTACGACGAGAAATTCACTATCGAGGGTGTCAAGAAGAGGATATCACCTAAAGGCAAACTTATCAGTTCAGAGGATCTGCTGCCGCCACCGGCAGTAAAAGATTTGTCAGATGTATTGAAAGAAGTCAGGCAGGATCTTATAACTTTACGGAATCAGTTGTGACAAAGAATAGTTTTTCGGTGCGTAGCGCAGCCTGGTAGCGCACTAGACTGGGGGTCTAGTGGTCGCAA